>NZ_JBEZNU010000003.1:129399-299745 GCF_040653375.1 Streptomyces sp. NPDC047974 | reverse complement strand
GGCGGTTACTCCTACGACTCGACCTGGGCCCTCATCGAGGCCGTCAAGAAGGTCGTCGACGGCAACGGCGGCAAGCTCCCCGAGGACGCCCGCGCCAAGGTCGTCGAGGCCGTCCAGGGCGTCTCCTTCGACGGTGTGACCGGCAAGGTCGCCTTCGACGAGTTCGGTGACACCACCAACAAGCAGCTGACCGTCTACCAGGTCAAGAACGGCGCCCACACGCCGGTCAAGTCCGACACCTTCGGCGAGTGACCGAGGACTTCGGCGGCTGATCCTCAGCTCCACCCACTCAGCACCACCAGCACCACCCAGCACCATTCAGCACCACCTTTCACCGCGCGGGGGGCCGCACACCACAGGCACCCCGCGCGGTGTCATATCCGTCGAAAGTCTCGGAGGACAATGCGGTGAACGAACTGCCGCAGCAGCTGGTCAACGGCCTGCTACTGGGATCCATGTACGGGCTGGTCGCCGTCGGCTACACGATGGTCTACGGCATCGTCCAGCTCATCAACTTCGCCCATGGCGAGATCTTCATGACCGGCGGCTTCGGGGCCCTGACGGTCTGGCTCATCCTGCCCGGCGGCACCAGCATGTGGGTCGCGCTGCCCCTCATGATCATCGGTGCCGTGATCGTCGCGACGACCATAGCCGTCGGAGCGGAACGTTTCGCCTACCGTCCGCTGCGCGGCGGCCCGCGTCTCGCCCCGCTCATCACGGCCATCGGCCTCTCGCTCGCCCTGCAGTACGCGGTCTGGGTCTGGTACCCGGAGGCGAAGTCCGCCCGGACCTTCCCGCAGATCCCCGGCGGCCCGATCGAGCTCGGCCCGGTCACCATCCAGACCGGTGACGTCTTCCTGGTGATCGCGGCCCCGATCTGCATGGCCTTCCTCGCCTTCTTCGTCATGCGCACCCGCACCGGGCGCGGCATGCAGGCCACGGCGCAGGACCCGGACACCGCGAAGCTCATGGGCGTCAACACCGACCGCATCATCGTGATCGCGTTCGCCCTCGGCGCCGTCTTCGCCGCCGTCGGCGCCGTCGCGTACGGCCTCAAGTACGGCGTCGTCGACTACAAGATGGGCTTCCTCCTCGGACTCAAGGCGTTCACCGCCGCCGTCCTCGGCGGCATCGGCAACATCTACGGCGCCATGATCGGCGGCCTCGTCCTCGGCGTCGCCGAGACCATGGCCACCGCCTACGTCGACCAGATCCCCGGTATGGAGCAGCTCGGCGGCCAGTCCTGGGCCAACGTCTGGGCCTTCGTACTCCTCATCGTCGTCCTCCTCGTCAGGCCCCAGGGTCTGCTCGGCGAGCGCGTCGCGGACAGGGCGTGAGCACCATGACCACCATCTCCGAGAACCCCCAGGCACCCGCCGCCGCGGAGACCGTGAAGACCGCCGACCGTGGTCTCATCGGCTTCCTGCCCGAGCGGGTGGCCCGCGCCGTCGTCCTCGGCGGCTCCGTCCTCACCGTCGCGAGCTGCTTCCTCGCCTGGACCTGGGACTCCAGCTTCCCGGGTGACCTCACCGTGTACGGCTACCCGGCCGGCCTCCAGCTCCAGGTCCTGGCGCTCGGTGTCCTGACCACCCTCTTCGCCCTCTCCTCGTACGGGGTCAAGGGCCTCGGCTGGCTGACGCCGGCCGGCGCCGACGGCGCGGTCAAGCTCGGCGCGCTGGCCTCCTTCGGCACCGCCTGGTTCACCGTCATCGCGATCAGCGTCGAGCTCGGCGGGCTGGTCAACCTGGAGCCCGGTGGCTTCGTCCTGGCGGTGGTCACCCTGGTCACCCTGCTGGCCGCCCTGGACCTGCCCTTCAAGCGTCCGGCCGTGCTGCCGGTCGACCCGGAGGACACCGGCTGGGACCAGTTCAAGCACCAGGCCGGCAACGGCTGGGCCTCCTTCCGGGCCTCCTTCTCCGCCCCCCACCCGGTGAAGAAGCTCCCCCCGCTGCCCTCCGCCGTGGAGATCCTGATCATCGCGGGTGTCCTCGCGGTGGCGCTCGGCGTCTTCACCTACGGCATCGGCACCGAGTACGACGAGCTCTTCCTCGGCTTCCTGATCACGGCCGGTCTCGGCTTCTCCGCGGTCGGCGCCTCCGGTCTGCTCAAGCAGGCCACGCAGCTCACCGCGAAGCACCAGAACCTGTCGATCGCGGGCGCGTTCATCGCCGCGGCGCTGTTCCCCTTCACCCAGACCGACGACCAGTACGCGACGCTCGGCGTCTACATCCTGATCTTCGCCACGGTGGCCCTGGGCCTGAACATCGTCGTCGGCCTCGCGGGTCTGCTCGACCTCGGCTACGTCGCCTTCCTCGGCGTCGGCGCCTACGCGGCGGCCCTCGTCTCGGGCGCCCCGACCTCGCCGTTCGGCGTGCACTTCCCCTTCTGGGCGGCGATCCTGGTCGGCGCCGCGGCCTCGGTGGTCTTCGGCGTCCTGATCGGCGCCCCGACACTGCGGCTGCGCGGCGACTACCTCGCCATCGTGACGCTCGGCTTCGGTGAGATCTTCCGCATCACCGTGATGAACACCGACGGCACCTCCGGCCCGGACATCACCAACGGCTCCAACGGCATCGCGTCCATCCCGAACCTGAACCTCTTCGGGTTCGACTTCGGCCAGGCGCACACCATCGCCGGCTTCACCATCGGCCGCTTCGCCAACTACTTCTTCCTGATGCTGCTGATCACGGCGGTCGTCGTGCTGGTCTTCCGGCGCTCCGGCGACTCCCGCATCGGCCGCGCCTGGGTCGCGATCCGCGAGGACGAGACCGCCGCGCTCGCGATGGGCATCAACGGCTTCCGGGTGAAGCTGGTGGCCTTCGCGCTCGGCGCCGGTCTGGCCGGTCTCGCCGGCACGGTGCAGGCCCACGTCACCTACACGGTGACCCCGGAGCAGTACCTCTTCGCCGGTCCCATCCCGCCCAACTCCGCCTTCCTGCTCGCGGCCGTCGTCCTCGGCGGCATGGGCACGATGAGCGGCCCGCTGGTCGGCGCGGCCCTGCTCTTCCTCATCCCGAACAAGCTCCAGTTCATGGGCGAGTACCAGCTCTTCGCCTTCGGCGTCGCGCTCGTCCTGATCATGCGCTTCCGTCCGGAGGGCATCGTCGCCGACAAGCGGCGGCAGCTGGAGTTCCACGAGCACGACGAGCAGCCGGCGCCGGACGCTACGCCCGCCAAGGCAGGTGCCTGAACCATGACGACGACCACCACCAAGGCCGACGCCACCGCGGAGCCGGCCGCCCGAGAGACCGTGCTCGACGCGCGCGGGGTCACCATGCGCTTCGGCGGTCTGACCGCCGTCCGCGACGTGAACCTGACCGTCAACGCCGGCGAGATCGTCGGTCTGATCGGCCCGAACGGCGCCGGCAAGACGACCTTCTTCAACTGCCTGACCGGTCTGTACGTGCCCACCGAGGGCGAGGTCCGCTACAAGGGCCAGGTCCTGCCGCCGAAGTCCTTCAAGGTCACCGCGGCCGGCATCGCCCGTACCTTCCAGAACATCCGTCTCTTCAACAACATGACGGTCCTGGAGAACGTGCTCGTCGGCCGGCACACCCGCACCAAGGAGGGCCTCTGGTCCGCCCTGCTGCGCGGGCCGGGCTTCAAGCGGGCCGAGGCGGCCTCCGAGAAGCGGGCGATGGAGCTCCTGGAGTTCGTCGGGCTCGCGGAGAAGGCGCAGCACCTCTCCAAGAACCTGCCGTACGGCGAGCAGCGCAAGCTGGAGATCGCCCGCGCCCTCGCGAGCGACCCGGGCCTGATCCTGCTCGACGAGCCGACCGCCGGCATGAACCCGCAGGAGACCCGGGCGGCCGAGGAACTCATCTTCGCCATCCGGGACATGGGCATCGCCGTCCTCGTCATCGAGCACGACATGCGCTTCATCTTCAACCTGTGCGACCGGGTCGCCGTGCTCGTGCAGGGCCAGAAGCTGATCGAGGGCGAC
This sequence comes from Streptomyces sp. NPDC047974, assembly GCF_040653375.1. Taxonomy (NCBI): domain Bacteria; kingdom Bacillati; phylum Actinomycetota; class Actinomycetes; order Kitasatosporales; family Streptomycetaceae; genus Streptomyces; species Streptomyces sp. NPDC047974. The sequence goes on along the minus strand of NZ_JBEZNU010000003.1, from coordinate 295,802 downwards.
AGCCAGACCGTCCAGAGCGACGAGCGGGTCATCGCCGCGTACCTCGGCGAGCCGATCGAGGACACCCCGGCGCCGAAGGCCGACGCTCCCGAGGCTCCGGAAGCCCCGGAAGCCCCGGAAGCCGCGGAGGCCCCCGAGGCCGAGGAGACCGAGGAGACCCCTGAGGCCGAGGAGACTCCCGAGGCTTCGGAGGACGAGGACGACACCCCGGCGGACGCGGCGGACGCCGTGAAGGACGCCGCTCCGGGCAAGGAGAACGACGCATGACCGCACTGCTCGAAGTCGAGGACCTGCGCGTCGCCTACGGAAAGATCGAGGCCGTCAAGGGCATCTCCTTCTCCGTGGAGGCGGGCGAGGTCGTCACCCTCATCGGCACCAACGGCGCCGGGAAGACCACCACCCTGCGGACCCTCTCCGGGCTCCTCAAGCCGGTCGGCGGCCAGATCAAGTTCGAGGGCAAGTCCCTCCGCAAGATCCCCGCGCACAAGATCGTCTCGCTGGGTCTGGCCCACTCCCCCGAGGGCCGGCACATCTTCCCGCGCATGACCATCGAGGAGAACCTGCTCCTCGGCGCCTTCCTCCGCAAGGACAGCGCCGGCATCGCCAAGGACGTGCAGCGCGCCTACGACCTCTTCCCGATCCTGGGCGAGCGTCGCAAGCAGGCGGCCGGCACGCTCTCCGGCGGTGAGCAGCAGATGCTCGCCATGGGCCGGGCGCTGATGTCCCAGCCGAAGCTGCTCATGCTCGACGAGCCCTCCATGGGTCTGTCGCCGATCATGATGCAGAAGATCATGGCGACGATCGCCGAGCTGAAGGCCCAGGGCACCACGATCCTGCTCGTCGAGCAGAACGCCCAGGCCGCGCTGGCGCTCGCGGACCACGGTCACGTGATGGAGATCGGCAAGATCGTGCTCTCGGGCACGGGCGGCGACCTCCTGCACGACGAGTCGGTGCGCAAGGCGTACCTCGGCGAGGACTGAGCCGCACGCACACGAGGAGGCCCGCCCCGCATCGCGCGGGGCGGGCCTCCTGCCGTGTGCCGGTGCGGGCTACTGCCCCTTGGCGGCCTTCTTCTCCTCGGCGTCCTCGATGACGGCCTCGGCGACCTGCTGCATGGACATGCGGCGGTCCATGGAGGTCTTCTGGATCCAGCGGAAGGCGGCCGGCTCGGAGAGGCCGTACTGGGTCTGGAGGATCGACTTGGCGCGGTCGACCAGCTTGCGCGTCTCCAGGCGCTGGCTGAGGTCGGCGACCTCCTGCTCCAGGGCGCGCAGCTCGGCGAAGCGGGAGACGGCCATCTCGATGGCGGGGACGACGTCGCTCTTGCTGAAGGGCTTGACCAGGTAGGCCATGGCGCCGGCGTCGCGGGCGCGCTCGACGAGGTCGCGCTGGGAGAAGGCGGTGAGCATGAGGACCGGGGCGATGGACTCGCCGGCGATCTTCTCGGCGGCGGAGATGCCGTCGAGCTTGGGCATCTTCACGTCCAGGATGACCAGGTCGGGGCGGTGCTCGCGGGCGAGCTCGACGGCGGTCTCGCCGTCGCCCGCCTCGCCGACGACCGTGTAGCCCTCCTCCTCCAGCATCTCCTTGAGGTCGAGGCGGATCAGCGCCTCGTCCTCGGCGATGACGACTCGGGTGGTCAGCGGCGGGACGTGGGATCCGTCGGCGTCGTCGGCGGGCTGGGGCGACTCGGGGGCGGTCACGCGGGCTCCTCGTTCCATGGCCTCGTTCCGAGGCGGATACAGCTCCCCATGAGCCTACCCACCTCCTGTAAGGTAGGGGCACGGCGGGTGATCATGACCCTTGCTTTCAAAGGAAGCCCCGGTAGCCCAGCGGTAGAGGCAGTGGTCTCAAACACCATCCAGCGTGGGTTCGAATCCCACCCGGGGCACATTACCTTTGATTCCTAGGAATGAGACTTATCGGCCCCTCGGGGGCCAGTTGAGGATCGCCTTCGGTCGCGGCGGCGCGTAGGTGCGCACCTTCGAGGTGGTCAGACCGAGCCGTACGAGGGACTCGGCGACGGTCACCGCGGCGCTGACGCCGTCCACGACGGGGACGCCGGTGCGCTCCACGACCCGTTCGGCGAGGCCGGCCATGCCACCGCAGCCCAGACAGATCACCTCGGCCCGGTCGTCCTCGACGGCGCGCACGGCCTGTTCGACGATCGCCTCGACGGTGGCCTCCTCGTCCTCCTCCAGGGCGAGGACCGGCAGCCCGCTGGCGCGGACGGAGGCGCAGCGGGCGCCGAGGCCCGCGACGTGCAGCCGCTCCTCGATCAGCGGGACCGTGCGGTCGAGGGTGGTGACGACGGAGTAGGCGCGGCCCAGGTACAGGGCGGTGGTCGCGGCGGCCTCGGTGATGTCGACGACGGGGACGTCGAGGATCTCCTGGAGGCCCTCGCGGCCGTGTTCGCCGTAGCCGGCCTGGATGACGGCGTCGAAGGGCTCCGGGTAGGCGCGGACGGCCTCCATCACGGCGACGGCGGCGAGGTAGCTCTCGTAGTTGCCCTCGACGGACTCGGCGCCGAAGGCGGGGGTGAGGGGGACGATCTCGGTGCCGGGGGAGGCGGCGGCCGCCGCCTGCCTGCCGATGGCGTCGGTGATCGAGGCCGTGGTGTTGACGTTGACGACGAGGATGCGCATCGGGTGACTTTCGGTGGGAGGGTGGTTCATTCGGCGGCGACGGCGATGGCCTCGCCGTCCACGTCGCGCATGGGGGCGGTGCGGTCGGCGACGACCGCGTAGACGGCGGCGCCGAGGAGTGCGCCGACGAACCAGGAGAAGCCGGCGACGGCGTGGAAGTACGGGACCAGGGCGACGGCCACGGCGATCGCGGCGCTGGGGACGAAGGCGGCGACGGCGCGCGGGTTGAAGCCGCGGCTGTAGTGGTACTCGCCGGCCGGGTCCTCGCTGTACAGGTCGGGGACGTTGACCCGGGCCTTCCGCAGCAGCCAGTAGTCGGCCATGATCACGCCGAAGAGCGGGCCGAGGAGGGCGCCGAGTCCGCCGAGGAAGTAGTTGACGACGACCGGGCTGTCGTAGAGGTTCCACGGCAGGATCACCAGGCCGACGACGGCGCTGACCACGCCCGCCCGGCGGAAGTTCAGCCGGCGCGGGAAGAGGTCGATCAGGGCGTAGATCGGCGCCACGAAGTTGGCGAGCAGGTTGACCGCCACGGTGAGGGCGATCAGGGCCAGCGAGGCGACCGCGAGGAGCGCCATGTTCGGGATGGTGCGGACGATGTCGGTGGGGCTGGTGATGATCCGGCCGTCGAGCTTGAACTGGGCGCCGCTGAGGACGACGACGATCACGGCGAAGAAGAGCATGTTCACCGGGATGCCGATGACGTTGCCGCGGACGATCGAGGAGCGGCTGCGGGCGGAGCGGGTGAAGTCGCAGAAGTTCAGGACGAAGGTGCCGTAGATGACCACCCAGAGGGCGGCGGCCTGGAGGATCTGGAGCCACATCTCGCCGCCCGAGAGCGGGGCGTCGACGGAGAAGGAGATCGAGCCGTCGGCCCGGACGAACATCCAGACGGCGAGGGCGCACATGGTGATCAGGGTGGTCGGCGCGGCGAAGGCCATGTAGCGCCGGATCATCTGCATGCCGTAGCTGACGATGACGAGCTGGACGGCCCAGAGGGCGAGGAAGGTGATCCAGCCGAGGGCGGACTGGCCGAGGAAGGAGCCCTCGTCCAGGGAGCGCAGGCCGGGGAACATCGCGATCAGCAGGGCGCCGAGGACGGTGGAGGCCAGATAGGTCTGGATGCCGAACCAGGCGATGGCGACGATGCCGCGGACGGCGGCGGGGATCTTGGCGCCCCGGATGCCGAAGGCGATGCGGCTCATGACCGGGAAGGGGACGCCGGTCTTGTGGCCCATGAAGCCGGAGAGCGTGAGCAGCAGGAAGAGCAGGACCGAGGCGAGGACGAAGGCCGCCAGGATGCCCCAGACGTCGAGGCCGAGGGCGAAGAGGCCGATGGCGAAGGCGTAGTTCCCGAGGCTGTGGACGTCGTTGGCCCAGAGGGTGAAGACGTTGTACGCGCCCCAGCGCCGTCCCTCCTTCTTGGTGGGGGCCAGGTCGTAGGTGTAGAGGACGGAACTGGTGGTTGCGTCGGCGGGCGTCGCGGTCCCGGGCGGCCGGGTGGAGTCCAGGGCGGTCATCAGGGGCCCTCACAGGTGCTCTGGGGTCGCCGCGGGACGGTGGGGTGCGTCGCGGAGGGGGGTGCGGCGCGTGGCAGGGGGGTCCCCGGCGACCGGTGGAGGTTGGGGGCGGTCATTCGGATGTTTCCACCAAGTGGAAGCCGATTTCCGTGCGACAGAACGTAGTTTTCGCCGAGAGGAGCCGTCAAGGGTTCCCGGACCGTAACTTCAAAATGGCATGCCATTTCTCCGGGAACGCCAGAGCCCCGCCACCAGGAGTGGTGGCGGGGCTCTTTTCGGTATACCGTCGCGCTCTCCTACGAGAGCGGGTCTCCGATGTGGTGGACGCGGACGAGGTTGGTGGAGCCGGAGACGCCGGGCGGCGAGCCGGCCGTGATCACCACGACGTCGCCCTTCTTGCACCGGCCGATGCGGAGCAGCTCCTCGTCGACCTGGGCGACCATGGCGTCGGTGGAGTCGACGTGCGGGCCGAGGAAGGTCTCGACGCCCCAGGTGAGGTTGAGCTGCGAGCGGGTCGCCGGGTCCGGGGTGAAGGCGAGCAGCGGGATCGGCGAGCGGTAGCGGGAGAGCCGCCGGACGGTGTCGCCGGACTGGGTGAAGGCGACCAGGAACTTGGCGCCGAGGAAGTCGCCCATCTCGGCGGCGGCCCGGGCCACGGCGCCGCCCTGGGTGCGCGGCTTGTTCCGCTCGGTCAGCGGCGGCAGGCCCTTGGCGAGGACGTCCTCCTCGGCGGCCTCCACGATCCGGCTCATGGTGCGGACCGTCTCGATCGGGTGGCGGCCGACGCTGGTCTCGCCGGAGAGCATCACGGCGTCGGTGCCGTCGATGACGGCGTTGGCGACGTCGGAGGCCTCGGCGCGGGTGGGCCGGGAGTTGTCGATCATCGAGTCGAGCATCTGGGTGGCGACGATGACCGGCTTGGCGTTCCGCTTGGCGAGCTTGACCGCGCGCTTCTGGACGATCGGCACCTGCTCCAGCGGCATCTCGACGCCGAGGTCGCCGCGGGCGACCATGATGCCGTCGAAGGCGGCGACGATCTCCTCGATGTTCTCGACCGCCTGCGGCTTCTCGATCTTGGCGATGACCGGGAGGCGGCGGCCCTCCTCGTCCATGATCCGGTGGACGTCCTCGACGTCCCGGGCGGAGCGGACGAAGGAGAGGGCGATGACGTCGGCGCCGGTGCGCAGCGCCCAGCGGAGGTCCTCGACGTCCTTCTCGGAGAGGGCGGGGACGGAGACGGCGACGCCCGGGAGGTTGAGCCCCTTGTGGTCGGAGACCATGCCGCCCTCGACGACCCGGGTGTTCACCCGGGGGCCGTCGACGGAGGTGACCTCCAGGGTGACCCGGCCGTCGTCGACGAGGATCCGCTCACCGGCGGTGACGTCCCCGGCGAGGCCGGCGTAGGTGGTGCCGCAGCAGTGGCGGTCGCCCTCCGTCGGCTCGACGGAGATGGTGAACGCGTCGCCGCGTTCAAGGAGTACCGGCCCCTCGCGGAAACGGCCGAGCCGGATCTTCGGGCCTTGAAGGTCGGCGAGGACACCGACGCTGCGGCCGGTCTCGTCGGCCGCCTTGCGGACCCGCCGGTATCGCTCCTCGTGCTCGGCGTAGGTGCCGTGGCTGAGGTTGAGGCGGGCCACGTCCATGCCGGCCTCGATCAACGCCTTGATCTGGTCGTATGTTTCGGTGGCGGGCCCAAGGGTACAAACGATTTTCGCTCGGCGCATGAGTCGAGCCTAGGGCCTTACCCATCAGTAGCCGCGGGGTCCCGCATGACTACTCAACAACCTTTCTGTGAAACGTTGTTGACAAGACTTGAATCTGTGCGCCGGAGTGCTCCGATGAGCGATTTTCGCGCCTCCGGGCGCCTCGTCTCAGAGTGCGGGCGGCAGCATCGTGAAGCGCGCGACGACCTCGGCGGTCACCGTCCGGCGCTGCGGTTCGAGGTCGAGCGTGGAGGCCTCGCCGGGCTCCTCCGCCGCGTAGGCGGTGAGCACCGGGGAGAAGCCGCCGCCCAGCTGCGCCCCCGGCTCGGGCAGTCCGGCGTCCGACAGTTCGAGGAGTGAGCCCAGCGAGGTGTCCAGCGCCTCCGCGTAGGCCCGCGCCCGCCGCACCGCCTCCGTCACCGCGAGCCGGCGCGCCTCCGCGTACGCCTCCGAGTCCTGGCGCAGCTCCCACCACGGGCCGTACACCTCGACCTGCTCCCGGTCGGCGAGTTCGGGCACCAGCTCGCCGAGGGCGGTGAAGTCGGTGAGCTCGGCGGTGATCCGCACGTGCCCCTGGTGGATCCGGGTCCGCTCGCCCTTCCCCCGGCGCGGCCGCTCCGGGGCGATCGAGAAGCCGCCCGTCTCCAGCTTGGCCACGGCCGCCCCGCGCGCCTTGATCAGGTCGAGGACCTCGGCGTTGCGCCGGGTGAGGTCCGCGAGGACCGGGGCCCGGTCGATGCCGCGCGCCGAGACGGTCACCGCGATGCGGGCCAGTTCCGGCTCGACCTCGATCCGCCCCTCGCCACGGACCGTCACCTGCGGCGTCTCGGGGGTGGGGTGGGGGTGCGTCACGGCGGGCTCCTCCGGACCGGGGATCGGTGGCATACGAACACTTTCCCACTCCGTAACCCGAAAGGGCTGTTGCCCGCGAAAGGTCTGAGCCAGAATCTACGCGCGTTGTGCACCGAGGCAGCGCCACGGAACAAGGAGAGACACACATGCCGCTGAACCGCCGGACCTTCCTGGAGAGCTCCGCCGCCCTCGGGGCCGGGGCCGCCCTCACCGCCGGGGCCGCCGGGACCGCCGAGGCCCACGGAACCCGCCCCAAGCCGGCCAAGCGGTACTCCTTCACCGTCATGGGCACCACCGACCTGCACGGCAACGTCCTCAACTGGGACTACTTCACGGACAAGGAGTTCGACGACAAGGCCCACAACGACGTCGGCCTCGCCAAGATCTCCACCCTGGTGAACCAGGTCCGCGCCGCCAAGGGCCGCCGCAACACCCTCCTCATCGACGCCGGCGACACCATCCAGGGCACCCAGCTCTCGTACTACTACGCCAAGGTCGACCCGATCACCCGCCAGGGCGGCCCCGTCCACCCGATGGCCCAGGCCATGAACGCCATCGGCTACGACGCCGCCGCGCTCGGCAACCACGAGTTCAACTACGGCATCCCGGTGCTGCGGAAGTTCGAGGAGCAGTGCGACTTCCCGCTGCTCGGCGCCAACGCGCTCGACGCGAAGACGCTGCGCCCGGCCTTCCCCCCGTACAGCATGCACCGGCTGCGCACCCCGCACGGCAAGGACGTCCGCGTCGCGGTCCTCGGCCTGACCAACCCCGGCATCGCCATCTGGGACAAGGCCAACGTCAACGGCAGGATGGTCTTCCCCGGCCTGGAGGAGCAGGCCGCGAAGTGGGTGCCGAAGCTGCGCTCCATGGGCGCCGACGTCGTGATCGTCTCCGCCCACTCCGGCTCCAGCGGCACCTCCTCGTACGGCGACCAGCTCCCCCACGTCGAGAACGCGGCCGGCCTCGTCGCCGAGCAGGTCCCCGGCATCGACGCGATCCTCGTCGGCCACGCCCACACCGAGATCCCCGAGTACCGGATCGCCAACAAGGAGACCGGCAAGGAGGTCGTCCTCTCCGAGCCGCTCAAGTGGGGCCAGCGCCTCACCCTCTTCGACATCGACCTCGTGTGGGAGAAGGGCCGCTGGACGGTGGAGAAGGTCGCCGCCCAGGTCCTCAACTCCAACACCGTGGAGGAGGACCCGGAGATCACCGGGCTGCTCGCCGACGAGCACAAGAAGGTCGTGGCCTACGTCAACACCGTCATCGGCACCTCCACCGCCGTCATGACCACGGCCGACGCGCCGTGGAAGGACGAGCCGATCATCGACCTGATCAACGTCGTCCAGGCCGAGACCGTGAAGGCGGCCCTGGCCGGCGGCGCGTACGCGGCCCTGCCGGTGCTCTCGCAGGCCTCCTGCTTCTCCCGCACCGCCCGCATCCCGGCCGGCGAGATCACCATCAAGGACGCCGCCGGGCTCTACCCCTTCGAGAACACCCTGGAGGCCCGCCTGATGACGGGCGCCCAGCTGAAGGAGTACCTGGAGTACTCGGCGAAGTACTACGTCCAGACCCCGGCGGACGCCCCCGTCGACACCGCGAAGCTCACCAACGCGGACAACACCCCGGACTACAACTACGACGCCGTCTCCGGGCTCGCCTACGACATCGACATCGCCAAGCCGGCCGGGCAGCGGATCACCGGCCTCTCCTTCGAGGGCAAGCCGCTCGACCCGGCCGCGCGGTTCGTCCTCGCCGTCAACAACTACCGCGCCAGCGGCGGCGGCGCCTTCCCGCACGTCGCCAAGGCCGAGCAGCTGTGGGCGAACTCGGACGAGATCCGCAACACGATCATCCAGTGGGTGCAGGCCAAGGGCACGGTCGACCCGGGGCGGTTCGCGTCCGTGGACTGGAAGCTGACCCGGGACGGCGTCCCCGTCTTCTGAGAGCCCGGCCCGGGGCTCAGTGCTCCACGAGAGGCGTCAGCTTCCGTTCCTGCGACGGGATGCTCGGCGCCTCTCGCGCCACCAGGCCGAAGCTGGTGAAGGCGGTCCGGCGCGGCAGCGGGTACGGCTCCTTGCCGGTCACCGCGTTGAGGATCACCGCGCTGCGCCAGGCCGCGAGCCCCAGGTCGGGGGCGCCCACGCCATGGGTGTGGCGCTCCGCGTTCTGCACGTACACCGCGCCGGTGACGGACGGGTCGAGGACCAGCCGGTAGTGCTCGTCGATCCGCGCCCGGCCCGCCGCGTCGTGCCGCAGGTACGGGTCGAGGCCGGCCAGCATCCGGTCGACCGGGCGCTCCCGGTAGCCGGTGGCGAGGACCACGGCGTCGGTGGTGAGCCGGGACCGGGTGCCCTGCTGGACGTGCTCCAGGTGCAGCTCGACCTGGGTGGTGGCGACCCGGCCGGCCGTGCGGACCCGCACCCCGGGGGTGAGGACGGCGTCCGGCCAGCCGCCGTGCAGGGTGCGGCGGTAGAGCTCGTCGTGGACGGCGGCGATCGTCTCCGCGTCGATCCCCTTGTGCAACTGCCACTGGCGGGGCATGAGTTCACCCCTGACCTGCTCGGGCAGGGCGTGGAAGTAGCGGGTGTAGTCGGGGGTGAAGTGCTCCAGGCCCAGCTTCGAGTACTCCATCGGCGCGAAGGCCTCGGTGCGGGAGAGCCAGCTGATCCGCTCGGCACCGGCCGGCCGGCCCCGCAGCAGGTCGAGGAAGACCTCGGCGCCGGACTGGCCCGAGCCGATGACGGTGACGTGCCCGGCGGCGAGCAGCGACTCCCGGTGGGCGAGGTAGTCGGCGGCGTGGATCACCGGGACGCCGGGGGCGTCGGCGAGCGGGCGCAGCGGCTCGGGGACGTAGGGCTCGGTGCCGACGCCCAGGACCACGTTCCGGCTGTAGGCGCGGCCGAGGGCGGCGGCCTCGCCGTCCGGGTCGAGCTGGGTGAAGTCGACCTCGAAGAGGCGCCGTTCGGGGTTCCAGCGCACGGAGTCGACCTGGTGGCCGAAGTGCAGGCCGGGCAGCCGCTCGCTGACCCAGCGGCAGTAGGCGTCGTACTCGGCCCGCTGGATGTGGAACTTCTCCGCGAAGTAGAAGGGGAAGAGGCGCTCCCGGCTCTTCAGGTAGGCGAGGAAGGACCAGGGACTGGCCGGGTCGGCGAGGGTCACCAGGTCGGCGAGGAAGGGCACTTGGAGGGTGGATCCCTCGATGAGGAGGCCCGGGTGCCAGTGGAAGGCCGGGCGCTGCTCGAAGAAGCTCGCGGCGATGCCGCCGGGGACGCCGTCGGCGAGGGCGGCGAGCGAGAGGTTGAACGGGCCGATGCCGACGCCCACCAGGTCGTGCGGGCGGTCGAGGTCCTGCTGGGGGGTGCTGCCGGTCATCGGTCGGTGCTGCCTTCCACGAGTGCCGCGAGGGTGAGGGTGACGAGCCGGTCCAGGTCGTCGGGGGTGGTGTGGGGGTTGAGGAGGGTGGCCTTGAGCCAGAGCCTGCCGTCGGCCTCGGCGCGGCCGAGGACGGCGCGGCCCTGGGCGAGGAGCCGGCGGCGGACCCCGGCGACCGCCGCGTCGTCGGCGCCGGCCGGGCGGAAGAGGACGGTGGTGAGGACGGGCCGGTCGCGGAGTTCGAGCTCCGGGTGCTTCTCCACCAGGTCGGCGAGGTCCCGGGCGCGCTCCACGCACCGGTCGACCAGGGCGCCGAGCCCGGTCCTGCCGAGGGCGCGCAGGGTGACGGCGGCCTTGAGGACGTCGGGGCGGCGGGTGGTGCGCAGGGAGCGGCCGAGGAGGTCGGGGAGGCCGGCCTCGGTGTCGTCGTCGGCGTTGAGGTAGTCGGCGGTGTGGGCGAGGGCGGCGAGGTCGCCGCTCTCGCGGACGGCGAGGAGCCCGGCGGCGACCGGCTGCCAGCCGAGCTTGTGCAGGTCGAGGGTGACGGTGCGGGCCCGGTCCAGGCCGTCCAGGAGGTAGCGGTGGGCGGCGCTGAGGAGGACCGGGCCGCCGTAGGCGGCGTCGACGTGCAGCTCGGCGCCGTGCGCGGCGCAGGCGTCGGCGAGGGCGGGCAGCGGGTCGATCAGTCCCTCGTCGGTGGTGCCGGCGGTGGCGGCGAGGAGGACCGGCCCGTCCTGGGCGGCGAGGACCCCGGCGGTGGCCTCCGGGTCGAGGACCCCGCGCGGGGTGGGGACGGTGACCGGCTCGGGGAGGCCGAGGAGCCAGGCGGCGCGGCGGACGGAGTGGTGGGCGCGTTCGCCGGTGACGGTGGTGAGGCCGGGGCCGTGCCGCTCGCGGGCGAGGAGCAGGGCGAGCTGGTTGGACTCGGTGCCGCCGGTGGTGACGAGCGCGTCGGGCCGGTCGGCCGCCGGGAAGACCTCGGCGGCGAGCGCGGCGGTCACCTCGGCCTCCAGGGCGGAGGCGGCCGGGGCCTGGTCCCAGGAGTCCATCGAGGGGTTGAGCGCGGCGGCGGCCAGGTCGGCGGCGGCGGCGAGGGCCAGCGGCGGGGTGTGCAGATGGGCGGCGCACAGCGGGTGCGCGGGGTCGGCGGCGCCGGCGGCGACCAGGTGCACGAGGGTGCGCAGCGCCTCGTCCGCTCCGGTCCCGGTCTCGGGGAGGACGTCTCCGAGGGCGGCGCGCACGCGTGCCGTGACGGCCGCCGGTCCGCCGGGCGGCAGCGGCCCGCCGCGTTCCTCGGCGCCGGTGCGCAGCGCGTCCAGGGTGATGCCGAGGAGTCGGCTGAGCGGGGTGGGCTGGGCGGCGAGGGGCGGCGGGGGTGCGACACGCATGGACGACAGGGTGCCGGGGCCGGTGCGCCGCTGTCCGGGGAGTCGGGGGTTGTGACCCGAACGAGGGACGGCACCCCGGTGCGGGGTGCCGTCCCGTCGGCATCAGCCCTGGCGGACGCGCAGGGCGCGGGCGAGGTCGTCGAGCTGGTCGACGAGCTTGCGCCGCAGGGCCGGGATCATGGCGTCGTCGGCGAGCCGGCGTTCGCCGAGGGCGAGGGAGTCGGCGTCGATCGCGTACGCGGGGAAGGCGTACCGGCCGGCGGCCTCGGCCATCGCGGGGCCCCGGCGGTCGCCGAGCGCGGCGGCGGCGTCGTAGAAGCGCTCGACGTACTCGCCGACCAGGTCGGTCTGTTCGGGCTGCCAGAAGCCGAGGGCGGTGGCGGTGAAGAGGTAGTTCGACAGGTCGTCGGAGTCGAACATGGCGGCCCAGGCCGCCGCCTTGGCGGCCGGGTCGGGCAGCGAGGCGCGGCAGCGGGCCGCGCCCTCCTGGCCGGTGGCGCTGGGGTCGCGCTCCAGCTCGGCGGCGATGGCGGCCTCGTCGGTGGCGCCGAGGACGGCGAGCCGGGCGAGGATCCGCCAGCGCAGCTCCGGGTCGAGCTCGGGGCCGCCGTGGACGGTGCCCTCGTCGAGCCAGGAGGCGATCTGGTCGGGGGTGGTGGCGCTGTCGATGAGGGCGCGGACGGCGGTGAGGCGCAGTCCGGGGTCCTCGCCGTCCTCGGTGCGGCGGAGCAGGGCGCGGGCGATCTCGCGGAGGGTGGCGAGGGCGGCGGAGCGCTGCTCCCCGGAGACGTACCGGTCGGCGACCTGCTGCCGGGCGAAGGCGAGGACGCCCTGGACGACGCCGAGTTCGGTCTCCTCGGTGAGGTGGGCGAGGGCGGCCTCCAGGTAGTCGGCGGGGGCCAGTTCGCCGTCGCGGACCATGTCGCGGAGGCTGTTCCAGACGACGGCGCGGGTGAGCGGGTCGGGGATACGGGCGAGGCCGCGGAGGGCGGACTCCTCGGAGACCTCGTCGAAGCGGAGCTTGGCGTAGCTGAGGTCGCCGTCGTTGACGACGACGAGGGCGGGGCGGGGGCCGGTGAGGCGGGCGGGCTCCTGCTGCGGGACGTCGAGGGCGACGCGCTCGCGCAGCGCGAGTTCGCCGTCGGGGCGGCGGTCGTACAGGCCGGCCTCGATGCGGTGGGGGCGGCTGCCGGCGCGGTCGACGGTGAGCTCCCAGTGGCTGCCCTCGCCGGTGAGCCGGGGGGTGAGGGTGTCGACGCCGGTGGTGCGCAGCCACTGCTCGGCCCAGGCGTGGACGTCACGGTCGGTGGCGGCGGCGAGGTTGTCGATGAAGTCGGCGAGGGTGGCGTTGCCGAACTTGTGGCGCTTGAAGTGGATGTTGATGCCGGCGAGGAAGTCGGCCTCGCCGAGCCAGGTGACGAGCTGGCGGAGGGCGGAGGCGCCCTTGGCGTAGGAGATGCCGTCGAAGTTGAGGAGGGCGGAGGCGGTGTCGGGGACGGCCTCGGGGTCGGGGGCGACGGGGTGGGTGGAGGGGCGCTGGTCGGCGTCGTACCCCCAGGCCTTGCGGGCGACGCCGAAGTCGATCCAGGTGTCGGCGAAGAGGTCGGAGCAGGCTTCGTTGACGGTCTGGTAGCCCATGTACTCGGCGAAGGACTCGTTCAGCCAGATGTCGTCCCACCAGCGGAGGGTGACGAGGTCGCCGAACCACATGTGGGCCATCTCGTGGGCGATGACCATGGCGCGGGTCATCCGCTCGGTGGCGGTGACGGCGGAGCGGAAGACGAACTCGTCGCGGAAGGTGACGAGGCCGGGGTTCTCCATGGCGCCGGCGTTGAACTCGGGGACGAAGGCCTGGTCGTAGGAGTCGAAGGGGTAGGGCTCGTCGAACTTCTCGTGGAAGCGGTCGTAGCAGGCCTTGGTGACGGCGATGATCTCGTCGGCGTCGGCGTCGAGGTAGGGGGCCAGCGAACGGCGGCAGTGGATGCCGAAGGGCAGTCCGGCGTGCTCGGTGCGGACCGAGTGCCAGGGTCCGGCGGCGACGCAGACGAAGTAGGTGGAGAGCGGCGGGGTGGTGGCCGCGGTCCAGCGGCCGTCGTCCTGCTGCTCGGTGATGCCGTTGGAGAGGACGGTCCAGCCCTCGGGGGCGGTGACGGCGATGTCGAAGACGGCCTTCAGGTCGGGCTGGTCGAAGGCGGCGAAGACGCGCTGGACGTCCTCCATGAAGTGCTGGGTGTAGACGTAGGACTCGCCGTCGGTGGGGTCGAGGAAGCGGTGCATGCCCTCGCCGGTGTGCGAGTAGCGCATGGTGGCGGTGAGGGTCAGTTCGTGCTCGCCCTCGGCGAGGTCGAGCGGGAGCCGGTTCTCGACCAGCGCGGCGGGGTCGAGCGGCTTGCCGTCGAGGGTCGCGGAGTGCAGGGTGTCCGGCTTGACTTCGACGAAGGTGGACCCGGCGGCGCGGGCGGTGAAGCGGATGCGGCTGGTGGACCCGAAGGTCTCGTCGCCGTCGGTGAGGTCGAGGTCCACCGTGTAGTGGTGGACGTCGAGCAGCTGGGCACGGGTCTGCGCTTCGTCGCGCGTCAGTACGGACATGGGCCCTATGCTGCCCGATCGTCCGGTCGGCGGGCAGGGGTGACGACGATCCGTCCCGGTTCGGGTGGGCTTCCGGGTGGGTCAGGCGAGGCCGGTGCCGTCGAGGTGGGCGAAGGCGGCGGTGATCCGGGGCCGGTCGTAGCCGGCGGGGCCGGCGGCGCCGCTGGAGACGAGGGCGGCGAGCAGCAGCCGGGCCTTGGCGGGGTCGAGCGGGCCGGCCGGGATCAGGCCGTGGTGGAGGAGGTCGTGCTCGGAGCCGGGGCCGCGGTAGGTCTCGGTGAGGCCGGTGCCCGCTCCGGTGCGGGAGGCGAGGACGACCGGGATGCGGCGGGCGAGCTCCGCGAGGGGTTCGACGAGCCAGGAGGGGGCGTGGCCGGCTCCGAAGGCGGCGACGACGAGGCCCTGGAAGCGGTCGTCGACGGCGGAGAGGAGTTCGCCGCGGTCGCCGAGGGCGAGGGTGAGCAGGGCGATCCGGACCGCGGGGTCGTAGGAGAGCCGGCAGGGCGCGGTGGGCACGGCGGGGCGGAGCAGGATCCGGGGGGTGCCCTCGACGACGGTGCCGAGGGGGCCGGCGCCGGGCGAGGCGAAGGTGGCGACCGAGGTGGTGTGGGTCTTGCGGGCGTGCCGGGCGGCGTGGATCTCGTCGGCGAGGACGACGAGGACGCCGAGACCCCGGCAGGCCGGGTCGGCGGCGACGGCGAGGGCGGCGGCGAGGTTGGCGGGGCCGTCGGCGCCGGGCAGGTCGGGGCGGCGCATGGCGCCGGTGACGGCGATCGGGGCCCGCTCGGTGGGGCAGAGCAGGTCGAGGAGGAAGGCGGTCTCCTCCAGGGTGTCGGTGCCCTGGACGACGACGACGCCGGAGCCGGCGGCGACCGTCTCGTTCACCTCGGCGGCGAGGGCGGCGAGGTCTTCGGGGGCGAGGGAGGAGGAGGGGAGCCGGCGGAAGTCGCGCAGCTCGACGTCCTCGGGGGCGCCGAGGGCCGCGAGGACCTCGGGGCCGGTCATCCGGGCCGCGTCACCGCCTCGCGCGGAGATGGTCCCTCCGAGGGTGAAGACCGTGACGCGGGCCATCAGCGTGCTCCGTCCGCGATCGTCTCGTGGTGGCGGATGACCTCGGCGATGATGAAGTTGAGGAGTTTCTCCGCGAAGGCCGGGTCCAGTTTGGCGCTCTCGGCGAGTTCCCGCAGCCGGGCGATCTGGCGGGCCTCGCGGGCCGGGTCGGCGGGCGGCAGCTGGTGCTCGGCCTTGAGGACGCCGACCTGCTGGGTGCACTTGAAGCGTTCGGCGAGCATGTGGACGACGGCGGCGTCGATGTTGTCGATCGACTCGCGCAGCCGGGTCAGCTCGGCTCGGACGGCGGGGTCGATGGCGCGGGAGTCGTTCCTGGTGTCGCTCATGGTCAGCGAGCCTAGCCGGAGTGCCCGGTGAGGGTGGGCGGGTGTTCGGGATCCGGTACGCGGTCGCTCCAGCCGCCGTGGACGGCGCGGCCCTGCTGCTCGCGGAAGCGGACGGGGGCGAGTCCGACCCTTCGGGTGAAGAGGCGGGAGAAGTAGGCGGGGTCGTCGTAGCCGACGCGGCGGGCGACGGAGGCGACGGGCAGTTCGGTGGCGGCGAGGAGTTCCTTGGCGCGGCCGAGGCGGACGGTGAGCAGGTAGTCCTTGGGGCTGCAGCCGGCGGCGCGGCGGACGGCGGCGCGCAGCTCGGCGGCGGTCATGCCGTGCCGGGCGGCGTGTTCGGCGACGGAGAGCGGCTGGAAGGCGTCGCGGGCGAGGCCGGTGAGGACGGGGTCGCCGTCGGCGTCGGTGTCGGCGCGGGCGCGGCGCAGGGCGACGAGGAGTTCGTGGACGGCGGCGGCGGTCTCGACCTCCAGGAGGGGGTTGCCGGGGCGGGCGGCGCGGGCGATGCGGCCGATGGCGGCGCGGGCGGGGCCGGCGTCGGCGAGGGGGACGACGGGCCGCTCGGGTTCGATGTAGCCGAGTTCGGTGTAGGTGGCGGCGGCGGGTCCGGTGAAGTCGACGAAGGACTCGTCCCAGCCGGTGGCGGGGTCGGCGCCGTAGTGGTGGGGGACGCCGGGGGTGAGCCAGAGGAGGGCGGGGGCGGCTACGGGGGTGGTGCGGCCGTCGGCGGAGCGGTACCAGCCGCCGCCGGCGGAGACGAGGACGGCGACGTGGTGGTCGAGGGTGCGGGGGCCGACGACGGGGAGGCGGCCGTGCTGGAGTCCGACGCCGAGGCAGACGAGGCCGAGGCGGTGGTGGACGGGGCCGGGCGTGAAGTAGCGCATCCAGGTGTGGTACATCCGCCGGCCCGCCCCTCCGCGCGCTGTCTAACGTCCAAACTGCGACGATCTTTGTCCATGGACCGGCCCGCCGCCAGGGGGCGAGGGTGAGGCCATGAGCACGTTCGCCGTGGGTGACGAGGACTTTCTGCTCGACGGACGGCCGGTGCGGCTGCTGTCGGGGGCGCTGCACTACTTCCGAGTGCACGAGGGGCACTGGGAGCACCGGCTCCGGATGCTGCGGGCGATGGGCCTGGAGTGCGTGGAGACGTACGTGCCGTGGAACCTGCACGAGCCGGAGCCGGGCCGGTGGGCGGATCCGGAGGCGCTGGGCCGCTTCCTGGACGCGGTGGCGGCGGCGGGGATGCGGGCGCTCGTGCGCCCGGGCCCCTACATCTGCGCCGAGTGGGAGAACGGGGGGCTTCCGCACTGGGTGACGGGGCCCCTCGGCCGGCGGGTGCGGACCCGGGACCCGGAGTTCCTGGCGCCGGTGGAGCGGTGGTTCCGGCGGCTGCTGCCGCAGGTGGTGGCGCGGCAGGCGGACCGGGGCGGGCCGGTGCTCATGGTCCAGGTGGAGAACGAGTACGGGAGTTACGGGAGTGACGCCCGCTATCTGGAGTGGCTGGCGGGGCTGCTGCGGGAGTGCGGGGTGACGGTGCCGCTCTTCACCTCGGACGGGCCCGAGGACCACATGCTGACGGGCGGTTCGGTGCCGGGGGTGCTCGCGACGGCGAACTTCGGCTCGGGCGCGGAGGAGGGGTTCGCGGCGCTGCGCCGGCACCGGCCGTCGGGGCCGCTGATGTGCATGGAGTTCTGGTGCGGCTGGTTCGACCACTGGGGCACGGAGCACGCGGCGCGGGACGCGGCGGACGCGGCGGGGGCGCTGCGGGAGGTCCTGGAGTGCGGGGCGTCGGTGAACGTCTACATGGCGCACGGGGGCTCGAACTTCGGCGGCTGGGCGGGCGCGAACCGCTCGGGCGACCTGCACGACGGCCGGCTGCTGCCGACGGTGACCTCGTACGACTACGACGCCCCGGTGGACGAGTGGGGCCGGCCCACGGAGAAGTTCCACCGCTTCCGGGAGGTGCTGGCGCGGTACGCGGCGGGCCCGCTGCCCGAGCCGCCGGAGCCGCCCGCGCGCCTCGCGGCGCCGGTGCGGGCGGTCGTGGCGGAGTGGGCGCCGCTGGACGCGGTCCTGGAGGCGCTGGGCGGCGAGGAGGCCGGGGCGGGGGCGCCCCCGTCCTTCGAGGAGCTGGGCGTGGACCGGGGCGTGGTGCGCTACCGCTTCTCCGTGCCGGGTCCCCGGCAGCCGTATCCGCTCGCGGTGACGGGGCTGCGGGACCGGGCGCAGGTGTGGGTGGACGGCGTCTTCGCCGGGGTGCTCACGGAGGAGGACGCGGTGCTGCCCGAGCCGGTGGCGGGGCCCGCCGTGGTGGACGTGTGGGTGGAGTCCCTGGGCCGGGTGAACTACGGGCCGCGGCTCGCCGAGCCGAAGGGGATCACCGGCGGGCTGCTGCACGAGCGGCAGTACGTGCACGGGGTACGGGCCCGGGGACTGCGCCTGGACGCGTTCACGGCGGAGGCGGTCGGCGGCCGGGTGCCGTTCGCCGGCGTCCCGGGGGCCGCGGGCCGGGGCCTGTACCGGGCCTCGGTGGAGGTGGCGGGCGCGGGGGACGCGGAGCTGCGGCTGCCGGGCGCGGGCCGGGGCTTCGTCTGGGTGAACGGCTTCTGCCTGGGCCGCTACTGGCCGTCGGCGGGCCCGCAGGTGGGCCTGTTCGCGCCGGGCCCCGTGCTGCGGGAGGGGACGAACGAGGTGTGGGTGCTGGAGCTGGAGGGCGACGGGCCCGGGGGCGTGGAGCTGAGCTGAGGGGGGGGACGGGGTGGGGCCCCGGGGCGCTGTGCCGCCCCGGGGCCCCGGTCCTGGGGTGGGTTACAGCGTGGCGGCCGCGGACTTGATCGCGGCGGCGAAGGTCGAGACCTCCGTGTAGACGCCGGGGTAGCCGGCCCGCGCGCAGCCCTCGCCCCAGCTCACGATGCCGACCTGGATCCAGGCGCCGGCGTTGTCCTTGCGGAACATCGGGCCGCCGGAGTCGCCCTGGCAGGTGTCGACCCCGCCCTGGCTGTAACCGGCGCAGATCTCCTCGGACGGGACCAGGTCGCTGCCGTACGAGGCCTGGCAGGAGGCGTCCGAGACGAAGGGGACGTTGGCCTTGAGGAGGTAGCGCTGCTGCGCGCCGCCCTCGCGGGCCGCGCCCCAGCCGGCCACGGTGAAGGTGCCGCTGTTGTACGCGGTGGTCTCGGCGATCTTCAGGGTGGGCAGCGAGGTGATGGGGCTGGCGAGCTTGATGAGCGCCCAGTCCTTGCCCTTGCCGTTGTAGCCGGGGGCCTGGAGGACCTTGGTGGACTTGACCTTGATGGCGCTGCTCGACTGGAGGTCCACGACGCCGGCGGTGGCGGTGATGGAGGTGTTGTTGCCGGAGCCGCTGACGCAGTGGGCGGCGGTGAGGACGATCTGCGGGCTGATCAGGGAACCGCCGCAGCCCATGGAGAGCCGGACCATCCAGGGGAACTCTCCCTGGGCGGCGCGGGTGCCGCCGACGACCGGCGCGGGGGCCGCGGTGGCGGTGGAGGCGGGCTGGAGGCTGAGCGCGGCGAGCGCGACGGCGCCGGCGGCGGCGAGTTTCTGCAGGGTGCGGACGAACCTGTTCTTCTGCACGGTCTGCCTTCTTTCGTGGGGGGTGGTGCATGGGGGGTGCGGCTACGACGGTGGGTCGCGCACGCCCCGCTTACTGACATGCGCCCGTCAAGCCATGTCCGGATTATGGACAGCTTCAACTGCCGCCACAAGGAAGCCTTTTCGGCCAGAAGCCGTGTCCGGACCGTACAGTGGGAGACGGGGGTGAGGGCGCATGACGGACCGTCACGGGGCCGACCGGGTCCGCGAGGACACCCATGGGGTGGAGCACGGCTTCCCCCACCGGGAGGCCGTACGGGCCTCGCTCACCGCCCTCTACCGCCGCCTCGGACCCACCGGCGTCCACCGCTATCCGACCAGCGTGACCGCCGCCGACGTGGCCCTCCACCCCGGCGAGGACCCGCTCCTCGGCGCCACCCGCGTCGCCGGGGTCCTGGTCCGCCACCTGCGCCTTCCGGAGGCCCGGCTGGTGGTGTCGTTCCGGACGATGGAGCACGCCGCCACCGTCGAACTCGCCGCGGGACCCGAGTACTTCGTCGAACTCAACGAACGCTTCCGCGGCCGCCCCCGGGACATCGGCGCCGCCCTCGCCCACGAGACCACCCACGTCCTGCTGCACCGCCTCGGCCTGGGCTTCCCCGACGGGGAACGGAACGAGATCCTCACCGACGTCGTGACCGCCTACCTCGGCGCGGGCTGGCTGCTTCTCGACGCCTTCCGGCAGGACGGCGTCGAGAGCCAGAAGCTCGGCTACCTCACCCCGGAGGAGTTCGGCTGGGTGCTCGCCCGGCGCGCCGAGCTCTTCGGCGAGGACCCCTCGCCGTGGTTCACCGGCGCGGCGGCGTACGAGGCCTGGCGGCGCGGCCGGGCGGAGGCGCGCCGGGAGCGGCGGCTGCCGCCGCTCGCCGCCGCCGGCTGGACGGCCCGCCGCCGCTACGCCCACGACCGCCGCCTCGGCCGCGCCGCCCCCGACGCCCCGTACGCCTTCACCGGCGGCGCCCCCGCGACCGGCGTCACCTTCCCCTGCCCGGTCTGCCACCAGCGCCTGCGCATCCCGACCGGACGGACCGTACGGGCCCGCTGCCGGCTGTGCGAGACGGTCCACGACTGCGCCGGGTGACCTCGCGGCACCTCCGGCCGTTCCGTGGTGGGCAATCGTTCCGCAGGGGCTGGGGGTCCCCCCTGGACGAAGTCCTCGGGGGAGGGTGGGCACAACGGAACGGCACCCTTTGCGGGTGCCTCCGCACCCGCGCCTGAAGCCGCACCGGTATCGCGCCGCACACAGGGTGCGGGTACAGGCACCGGAGCCTGGGCGCGGCTGAGCGCGCCGTCCCGTGTGCCCACCCGTCCCGCCCTGGCGGGACGTATGCCCACACGGGGGGGGCCGCGGCGACCCGGCTGCTGCACCCGCTCGG
Source organism: Streptomyces sp. NPDC047974 (assembly GCF_040653375.1). Classification (NCBI taxonomy): domain Bacteria; kingdom Bacillati; phylum Actinomycetota; class Actinomycetes; order Kitasatosporales; family Streptomycetaceae; genus Streptomyces; species Streptomyces sp. NPDC047974. Next base: position 275,348 of record NZ_JBEZNU010000003.1, on the reverse strand, counting down.
CGCGGTCGTCGTCCGCGACGAGGACGAGCCGCCGCTGCCCTTCGGCGACGCCGCCTTCGACCTGGTCGTCAGCCGCCACCCGGTGACCGTGTGGTGGGCCGAGATCGCCCGGGTGCTGCGGCCCGGAGGCACCTACTTCTCGCAGCAGGTGGGCCCCGCCAGCGTCTTCGAGCTGGTCGAGTACTTCCTCGGTCCGCAGCCGGAGGAGGTCCGCCGGGCCCGGCACCCCGAGGACGCGCGGCGGGATGCCGAGGCGGCCGGCCTGGACGTGGTGGACCTGCGGGCGGAGGCGCTGCGGACCGAGTTCCGGGACGTCGGGGCGGTGGTCTGGTTCCTGCGGAAGGTGATCTGGATGGTGCCGGGCTTCACCGTGGAGGCGTACCGGGACCGGCTGCGGGAACTGCACGAACGGATCGGCCGCGAGGGGCCGTTCACGGCCACGACGTCCCGCTTCCTCATCGAGGCGCGCAAGCGCTGAGCCGGCCGGAACGGATTTGCGCCCGGACCGGACGGCGGGTCAGGGTCGTGCCATGAGCACGCTGTTCGACGCCATCACGGGCGGGGACGAGGACGCGGTCGTCCGGGCCCTGCGCGCGGGGGCCGACCCCGAGGCCACCGACGACGGGGAGACCGCCCTCTACCGCGCGGCGGTCGCCGACGAACCGGGGATCGTACGGCTGCTGCTCGCCGCCGGGGCCGACCCGGGGCGGGCCGGCGGAGTGGACGGCGGGGACCTTCCGCTGTGCGGGGCGGCCTGCGGGGGGCACGCGGAGACCGTGCGGGCACTGCTCGCGGCGGGGGCCGCGGTCGACCAGGAGGAGGAGTTCGGGTTCACCGCGCTGGCCTGGGCGGTGCGGCTCGGGCACGCGGAGGTCGTACGGGCGCTGCTCGCGGCCGGGGCCGAGCCCGATCGGGTCGGGCCCGACGGCCTGGAGCCGCTGGCCGCCGCCGCCCGGCGGGGCTCCGCCGCCTGCGTACGGGCGCTGCTCGACGGCGGGGCGCGGGGCGCCGAGGGCGCGCTGCGGGAGGCGCGGCGGTGGATCGGGGTGGACGTGGCGGCCGAGCTGCGGCGCGGACTCGTCGCCGGGAACGGCGGCGGGGAGACGTACGAGGCCGTGGTGCGGCGGGTGCGGGAGGACGGCGGGGTGACCGTGGTCGTCGAGCTGCTGCGGGAGGACGGGCGGCCCGGGCGCGGTGACGAGCGGCAGACCGGGCACGCGGCGGTCGCGACCCTCCTGGAGGTGGCGCTGGGCCTGCGCGTGCCGCACGAGGAGCTGGCCGCGCGGGCGCTGCGCTGCGGCGACCCGGACCTCGACGACTGGACGACGGCGGTGGACGCGCTCGCCGGGCGGGCCGACGAGGAGACCTTCGTGGCGGCGGCGGCCTGGTGCGCCGACCGCGATCCGCTGCGGCGGGCGCTCGGCGCGCGGGTCCTGGGCACCCTGCCGGGGTTCGCGGCGAGCGCGGTGCCGGTGCTGCGGAGGGTGACGGCGGAGGCGGGAGAGCCGGCGCGGGAGCCGGTGCTGTCGGTGGTGACCGCGCTCGGGGCGTGCGGGGACCCGGCGGCGGTTCCGGAGCTGCTCGCCGCGGCGGATCACCCGGACCCGGAGGTGCGACGGACGGTGGCGGGCGCGCTCGCCGGGCTCGTGCCGGCCGGGCACCTGGAGGCGTTCGGGGTGCTGCTGGAGCTGAGCCGGGACGGGGACGCGCGGGTGCGGGACTGGGCGGTGCTGGCCCTCGCCGAGCTGCCGGACGACACCCCGCTCGTACGGGAGGCGCTGGCCGAGCGGCTCGCCGACCCCGATCCGGAGACGGCGGCGGAGGCGGCCCGCGGGCTCGCCATCCGGCAGGACCCGCGGGCGGTGGACGCGCTCGCGGCGGTCCTGGCGGACGGCGACCCGGACGGCGCGCCCCGGGAGACGGCGCTGGCCGCCCTGGAGTTCGTGCGCGACGCCCGGGTCAGGACCCGGCTCGAATGGACCGCCCCGCGCCGCCGCTGACGCCCGGGGGCCGGGCGCGCCTCGCGCGCCGTCCGCGCACGGTGCCGCGCCTCCCGGCCGGCGCCACCGGGCGGCGGCGCGCCGCGCCCCGCGGGCTCTCCGGGAGCGAGTAGTCGGCACGACCCTCCCCGTCCGCCCCACCGGGCTGCTACCTTCCCCCTCGATGTCACCTAACTAATGTTTGGTGGAAGGGAAATCAGCCATGCCCCTGTCGAGACGCGCACTGCTGAGCACCGCCGGCACCGCCGGCACCGCCGCCGTCCTGGCCGCGGTCGCCCCTCCGGCCGCCGCCCGCCCCAGGACCGGCAGCCCGATCCGCCTGATCCCGCTCCAGGGCGCGGTGAACGTCCGCGACCTGGGCGGCTACCCCACCTACGACGGCGAACGGGTCCGCCACGGACTCGTCTACCGGGGCGACCACCTCGGGAAGCTCACCGACGCCGACCTGATCACGCTCGCCGGACTCGGGCTCGCCCGCGCCGTCGACTTCCGGATCCCGACGGAGGTCGGCCACGACGGCGCCGACCGGCTCCCCGCCGGGGTGGCCGCGGTCTCCCGGCCCATCACCGACAACGGCCTCTTCGGGCGGCTGATGGCCGCGATCGGCTCGCGCGACCCGGTGCTGCAGGAGCAGATGCTCGGCGGCGGGCGGGCGGCCGCCTTCATGTCGGACGTGTACCGCACCTTCGTCACCGACCCGGCCAACCGGGAGGCCTTCGGACGGACCCTGCGCGAGCTCGCCGCGCCCGGCTCGGGCCCTGCGCTCTACCACTGCACCTCGGGCAAGGACCGCACCGGCTGGACCAGTTGGCTGCTGCTGCTCCTCGTCGGCGTGCCGGAACGGTACGCCACCGAGGACTACCTGGCCTCCAACACCCTCCGCGCCGCCCACGACGCCCGGGTCCGCGAGGGGCTCAGGCAGGCCGGCCTCATGCAGAACCCGGAGCTGATCGTGCCCCTCCAGGAGGTCCGCCAGGAGTACCTGGACGCGGCTCTCGGCGAGGTCCGCGCCGGCTACGGCGGCCTGTACCGCTATGTGACGGCCGGCCTCGGCCTGGACCCGCGCGCCCTCGCGGGCCTGCGGGAGCGGCTGGTCGGCTGACGCGGGGGTGCGGCGCGGCCCGTGCGGGGGCCGCGCCCACCCGCGTACGACGAGGACGAAGGGGGTGTCAGCCGCCCAGCGCGATGCCGTCGAGGACCATCGACAGGTACTGGCGGGCGATCTCCTCGGGGCTGTGCCGGCCGCCCGGCCGGTACCAGGAGGCCGCGACCCAGACGGTGTCCCGGACGAAGCGGTAGGTGAGCCGGATGTCGAGGTCGGCGCGGAACACCCCGTCCGCCACGCCCCGCTCCAGGGTGCCGAGCCACGCCTTCTCGAACCTGCGCTGCGAGTCCGCGAGGTAGTGGAAGCGGGGCAGGTCCGTGAGGTGGCGGGACTCCTTCTGGTAGATGGCGACGGCGGCGCGGTGCCGGTCGATCTCCCGGAAGGACTCGGTGACGAGGGCCTCGATGGTCTCCCGGGGACCGAGACCGGCGGCGAGGACGGCGTCGTACCCCTCCCACAGCTCGTCGAGGAAGGTGGAGAGGATCTCGTCGAGCATCGACTCCTTGGAGTCGAAGTGGTAGTAGAGGCTGCCGGCGAGCATGCCGGCGGCGTCCGCGATCTTGCGGACGGTGGTGGCGTTGTACCCCTGGGCGGCGAACACCTCGGCGGCGGTGTCGAGGAGTTCCCGGCGCCGCTCGGGCGCCGGTGCGTTCACCTGGTTCTTCTTCTTGGTCGCTGACACCCGTCCATTGTGTCTGTCCGCGCCCGGGGGTCCGCGCCCGGAGGTCCGGGCCGGAGGGCTCAGCCGTCCTCGCGCGGCGGGGCGTCGTCGTTGCCGCGCGACAGGGTGCGGAGCGCGCGGCCGGGGCGCCAGGTGGCGAAGTGGATCTCCTCGCCCGCCACCCAGGTCCTGACCACCTCGGCGGGCTCCACCCGGAAGAGGTGGAAGGGCAGCGGCGCCCCGGCCTCGGCGGCGTACCGCGCGAGCGCGTCCGGGTCGGTGATCTCGACGGCCCGCCCGGAGATCCGGACGTCCCCGCCGCCCATGTCCGTGCCGGAGCCGGGGTTGGCGAGCAGCGAGAACCGGGGGTCGCGGCGCAGGTCGAGCGCCTTGCGCGAGTTCGGCATCATGCCGAGCCACAGCTCGCCGCCCCGGAAGTCGGCCTCGATGCCGCTGAGCCGCGGCGAGCCGTCCTTCCTGAGGGTCGCGAGGGCGTGGTGGGTGTACTGCCCGAAGCGCTCGCGCACGGTCGCGGCGAAGGCGGGTTCGGCGGCTTCGAAGTCCGCCCAGGTGAGGGTTCCGGTGTCGCTCATGATCCAAGGAAACACCGGATACCCGACACCCACTGTCCGGATTGCTCCGGGCGTTCGGCAGCGGTCAGGCGCCGGCCCGCTCCGCCTTGCTGCGCTCCACGCAGAACTCGTTGCCCTCCGGGTCGGTCATCGTCGCCCAGCCCGTCCCGTCCGGATTGCGGTGGTCGCCGACCAGCTTCGCCCCGAGCGCGAGCAACCGCTCGACCTCCTCGTCCCGGCTCCGGTCCTGCGGCTGGAGGTCCAGGTGGACCCGGTTCTTCACCGTCTTCCCCTCCGGGACCCGGATGAAGAGCAGGGAGGCACCCGCCGATTCGACCGAGGCCTCGGGGTCCCCGGGGTTGTCGTCGTCGGCGAGCCTGCCGTCGAGCACCTCCGCCCAGAACGTGGCGAGGGTGTGGGCGTCGGCGCAGTCGATGGTCACGTGGCGTACGAGAGAACTCATGGCGTCATGTTCCCCCGGCACCCCGGGCGGCGGCCAGGGAATTCCGACGGCCCGTCACCCGGCGGCGTCCGCCGGGACCTTGCCCTCGGTGGCGGCGACCAGGGCCGCCAGCGAGGAGCGGGCGCCCTGGAGGTCGTGGATCCGGGCGTCGATCGCGTCGAGGCGGGCGATCAGGAGGGGGCCGAGGCAGGGCTCGATCTCCGCCTCGCTGCCGCAGACGCACTCCAGGACCTCGGCGATGACCCGGGTGGGGAGGCCGGCGCCGAGGAGGGCGCGGATGCGGCGGACGACGGCCGGGGCGTCGGGGCCGTAGCGGCGCTGACCGCCCGGGGTGCGGTCAGGGACGAGCAGGCCCTGCTCCTCGTAGTAGCGCAGCAGCCGGACGGCGACGCCGGTCTCCCGCGACAGCTCACCGATTCTCATGTGACCCCCCTCACATCGCACGGCCGGAGCTTGAAGCTCACATCCATGTGAGCTCCTAGCGTCTCCCCCATGACGACGCACACGAACGACGCGAACGCCTCCATCCTCTCCGACTCCTTCCTCCTCGGCGGCGACCTCCCCGTCCGCCGCATCGGCTACGGCACCATGCGGCTCGCCGACGGCCCCGGGGACCCCACCGGCCCCGAGGCCCGGATCTGGACGGCGCCCGCCGACCGGGCGGCGGCGGTCCGGTTGCTGCGGACGGCCGCCGACGCCGGGGTGACGCTCTTCGACACGGCGGACGCGTACGCCCTGGGCGCCGGCGAGGAGCTGCTCGCCGAGGCGCTCGCCCCGTACGGGGACGAGGTCGCCGTCGCCACCAAGGTGGGCGTGGTGCGGCCCTCCCCCACCGAGTGGGTGCCGCTCGGCCACCCCGCCTATCTGCGCCAGCAGGCCGAGCTGAGCCTGCGCCGGCTCCGTACCGAGCGGATCGACCTGCTCTACCTGCACCGGCTGGACGAGAACGTGCCGGTGGCGGAGCAGCTCGGGGCCCTGCGGCGGCTCCAGGAGGAGGGGAAGGTCCGGCACATCGGGCTCTCCGAGGTGACGGTGGCCCAGCTGACGGAGGCCGAGGCGGAGGCGCCGGTCGCGGCGGTGCAGAACCTGTACAACCTGGCGGCCCGCGACCACGAGGCGGTCCTGGAGCACACCGCGGGGCGCGGCATCGCCTTCGTGCCCTTCTTCCCGATCGCGATGGGCGGGCACGCGGGTCCGGGCGGCCCGGTCGCGGAGGTGGCCCGCGAGCTCGGGGCCACCCCCTCGCAGACCGCGCTGGCCTGGCTGCTGCACCGGGCGCCGCACGTCCTGCCGATCCCGGGCACGTCCTCCGAGCGCCATCTGAGGGAGAACCTGGGCGCGTGGGACGTACGGCTCACGGACGGTCAGTTCGCCCGTCTGTCGGCCGCGCCGGCGTCATGACCGGACGATGCCCTGGGCGCGGGCGGCGGTGAGCCAGCGGGGGAACTCGCCGACCAGCCGGTCGTACAGCTCCGTGTCCGGGACCCGGCCGGGCTCCCTCCCGGCGTGGAAGAAGCCGGCGTTGTCGACGCACCGGCGCTCGGGGACGGCGAGTTCGTCGAGCCGGCGCAGGAAGTCGAACTGCTTGCTGCCGGGGTCGCCGAAGCCGACGAACTGCCAGAAGATCGGCAGCCGGGCCGCCTTGCAGACGTACCGTTCGGCGGCGAGCCGGTTGATGGGCCCGCCGTCGGTCTGGAAGACGACCAGCGCGGGCACGGTGGCCCCGCTGTCGAGGTAGTGGTCGATGACGGCGTCCATGGCGAGGTGGTAGCTCGTCTTGCCCATGTGGCCGAGGCCGGCGACGATCCGGTCCACCCGGCCCTGGTGGTCGTCGAGGCGGATCTCGGTCTCGGCGTCGACGTCGGTGGAGAAGAAGACGACCGGCACCCGCCCGTCGTCGTCGAGCTGCGCGGAGAGCCCGAGGACCCGGTCGGCGAGCGCCTGGACGCTGCCGTCCCGGTAGTACGGCCTCATCGAGCCGGAGTAGTCGACCACCAGGTAGACGGCGACCCGCTGCCCGTCGACCCCGTGCCGCCGCAGCGACTCCCCGGCCGCCTTGTACAGGCTGACCAGGGCGGGCGCCTCCTCCTCGACCTTCCGCAGGCTGAGCGCCATCAGCGGTCCCCCTCCCTCTCGTCCAGGTCCGCGAGCAGGCCGTCGGCCAGGTCGCGTTCGGCTGCGTAGTACCGCTCCGCCCACCGGAGGCTGAGCAGCGGATAGGCCCAGGCCTCGTCGGTCGCGGCCCGCTCCGCGTCGGCCTCCGCGCGCCCGCGCATGGTCTCGGCGTGCTCGCGGTGGCCGGTCAGGACCTCGCGGACGCGGGCGGGTTCGAGGAGGTGGCCGAGCCAGAGCCGCAGCAGCGGCCCGTGCTTGAGGACGGGCGGGTCGACCGGGGCGGTTCCGGCCCAGGCGCGGACGGCGGCGAGGCCCTCCGGGGTGATGCGGTAGATCCGCTTGTCGCGGCTGCCGGAGTCGGGGGCGACCAGGCGGGAGGTGGCGTAGCCGGCCTTCTCCAGGCGGCGCAGCTCGCTGTAGATCTGGCTGAAGGACGGGCTCCAGTAGAAGAGCCCGAGCGAGCGGTCGGCCCATTTCTTGAGGTCGTAGCCGGACAACTCCCGTTCGAAGGAGAGCAGTCCGAGGACCGCCCAGCCGGTCGCGGGCAGGGCCGGCACGTGCGCGTCGTCCTCCACGCACGGCAGTGTACGGCCCTTCCCCCTCCTGGGCTCCCCTGCTAGAAGTATGCCTCTTAGGCATAGTGCGGCGTGGGTGCCGCGCCGCCGCCCCGACGGGAGGAGCGCCCGTGGAGTTCTCCATGATCTTCGAAGCACAGCTCGTCGACCCGACCCCCGCCCGCGAGCACCGCGTGCTCCGCGACTGCGTCGAACAGGCCGTCCTCGCCGAGGAGTCCGGCTTCGACCGGATCTGGGCGGTCGAGCACCACTCCCTCACCGGGTACGCGCACATGAGCGCCTCCGAGGTCTTCCTGACCTGGGTGGCGGCCCGCACCGAGCGGATCCGCGTCGGCCACGGCGTGGTCACCCTGCCGTTCGGCTACCAGCATCCCGTGCGGGTCGCCGAGCGGACCGCGATGCTCGACGTGCTCTCCGGCGGCCGGGTCGACATCGGCGCCGGGCGGGGCGCGACCGGCCAGGAGATGCGGATGTTCGGGGTGCGCCCCGAGGACACCCGGCCGCAGACGGAGGAGGCGCTGCGGATCCTGGCGGCGGCCTGGCGGGAGGAGGAGTTCGAGTGGCACGGCAGCCTGGACATCGGCCCCGGAGCGGTCCTGCCGCGGCCGGTGCAGACCCCGCACCCGCCGCTCTTCATGGCCTGCTCGCGGCACGACTCGGTCCGGCGGGCGGCCGAACTCGGCATCGGGGCGCTGGTCCTCGGCTTCGCCGGCGCCGAGGACGTGCGGGCGATGCGGGAGGTGTACGACGCGGCCCGCGCCGCCCGCGACGGCTCCCTCTTCGTCTCCACCGAGGTCAACGACCACTTCTCGGCGCTCTGTCCGACGGTCGTCCTGGACGACGCGGCCCGCGCGCTGCGGCTCGGTACCCGGGGCCAGCGCTTCTTCGCCGAGTCGATCGCCCACTGGTACGCGGGCGGGCCCGCGCCCACCGGGTACGCGGAGGAGGAGGACCACGCCGGGGCGCTCGCCGAGCAGCGGGAGAAGCTGGTGGCCCGGCTGCACGAGGCGGACGTCCCGGCCCGGCCGGTGTACACCGGCACGTACGACACCGACCACGCCTACGGCGACGCGGAGACGGCGATCGCCCATGTGGAACGGCTCCGGGAGATCGGCGTCGACGAGGTGATGTGCCTGATCCAGATGGGCACGGTGCCGCAGGAGGTCTGCCTGGAGACCATCCGGCAGTGGGGCGAGCGGGTCATCCCGCGCTTCCGGTCCGGGGCGGCACACCACGACGCCCGCCCCTGAGTCCTTGGTCGGGGACGGGGCGGGCGCCGTTCGGTTCCGTACGCCGTTGTACGGGACGTTCGGTGGGGCCGGTCAGACCAGCAGGGACCGGTCCGTCGGGCGGATCGGGGCCGGCAGGGAGCTGGCGCCGGTGAGGTGGCGGTCCACGCCGCGGGCGGCCGAGCGGCCCTCCGCGATGGCCCACACGATCAGCGACTGGCCGCGGCCGGCGTCGCCGGCGACGTACACGCCGTCGACGTTGGTGGCGAAGTCCGCGTCGCGGGCGATGTTGCCCCGCTCGTCGAGCTCCACGCCGAACTGGGAGACCAGGCCGTTGGCGACGTCGGTGCCGGTGAAGCCCATGGCGAGGGTGACCAGCTGGGCGGGGATCTTCCGCTCGGTGCCGGGCTTCTGGGCCAGCTTGCCGTCGACGAACTCGACCTCGATGAGGTGGAGGAACTGGACGTTGCCGTCCTCGTCGCCCTCGAAGTGGGTGGTGGAGACGGAGTAGACCCGCTCGCCGCCCTCCTCGTGCGCCGAGGTGACCTTGTACAGCATGGGGAAGGTCGGCCAGGGCTGGCCGGCGTTCCGCTCCTCGCCCGGCTTCGGCATGATCTCCAGCTGGGTGACGGAGGCCGCGCCCTGGCGGTGGGCGGTGCCGACGCAGTCGGCGCCGGTGTCGCCGCCGCCGATGACGACGACGTGCTTGCCCTCGGCGGTGATCGGCGAGGCCACGAAGTCGCCCTCGACGACCTTGTTGGCGAGCGGCAGGTACTCCATCGCCTGGTGGATGCCGGCCAGCTCGCGGCCCGGGACCGGCAGGTCGCGGGCGGTGGTGGCGCCGGCGGCGACCACGACCGCGTCGAACCGCTTGCGCAGGTCGGTGGCGGTGATGTCGCGGCCGACCTCGACACCGGTGCGGAACTTGGTGCCCTCCGCGCGCATCTGCTCGATGCGGCGGTTGATGTGCCGCTTCTCCATCTTGAACTCGGGGATGCCGTAGCGCAGCAGGCCGCCGATGCGGTCGGCGCGCTCGTACACGACCACGGTGTGGCCGGCCCGGGTCAGCTGCTGGGCGGCGGCGAGACCGGCCGGGCCGGAGCCGATGACGGCGACGGTCTTGCCGGAGAGGCGCTCGGGCACCTGCGGCGTGACGTCGTTGGCGTCCCACGCCTTGTCGATGATGGAGACTTCGACGTTCTTGATGGTGACGGCCGGCTGGTTGATGCCGAGCACGCACGCCGACTCGCACGGAGCCGGGCACAGGCGGCCGGTGAACTCCGGGAAGTTGTTGGTGGCGTGGAGGCGCTCGGACGCCGCCGCCCAGTCCTCGCGGTAGGCGTAGTCGTTCCACTCGGGGATCAGGTTCCCGAGCGGGCAGCCGTTGTGGCAGAACGGGATGCCGCAGTCCATGCAGCGGCCGGCCTGCTTGCTGATGATCGGCAGCAGGGAGCCGGGGACGTAGACCTCGTTCCAGTCGCGGACGCGCTCCGCGACGGGGCGGGTCTCGGCGACCTCGCGGCCGGTGGTGAGGAAGCCCTTCGGGTCAGCCATGGGTCGCCGCCTCCATCATCTTCTCGGTGGTCTCCTGCTCGGAGAGACCGGCGAGCTCAGCGGCGTCCTTGGCGGCGAGCACTGCCTTGTACGTGGTCGGGATGATCTTGCTGAAGCGGCTCACCGCCGCGTCCCAGTCGGCCAGGAGCTTCTCGGCCACGGTGGAGCCGGTCTCCTCCTGGTGGCGGCGCACGACGTCGTGCAGCCACGCCTTGTCGGCGTCCGACGGGGCCTCGACGGCGCCGAGGTTGCCGGAGTTGACGTTGGACCGGTCGAGGTCGATGACGTAGGCGACGCCACCGGACATGCCCGCCGCGAAGTTGCGGCCGGTCTCGCCGAGGACGACCGCCGTACCGCCGGTCATGTACTCGCAGCCGTGGTCGCCCACGCCCTCGGAGACGACCAGGGCGCCGGAGTTGCGGACGCAGAAGCGCTCGCCCGTGCGGCCGCGCAGGAAGAGCTCGCCGCCGGTGGCACCGTACGCGATGGTGTTGCCCGCGATGGTGGAGTACTCGGCCAGGTGGTCGGCGCCCCGGTCGGGGCGGACGATCACACGGCCGCCGGAGAGGCCCTTGCCGACGAAGTCGTTGGCGTCGCCCTCCAGGCGGAGGGTGACACCGGACGGCAGGAAGGCGCCGAAGGACTGGCCGGCGGAGCCGGTGAAGGTGAGGTCGATGGTGTCGGCCGGGAGGCCGGCGCCGCCGAACTTCTTCGTCACCTCGTGGCCGAGCATGGTGCCGACCGTGCGGTTGATGTTGCGGATCGCGACCTGGGCGCGGACCGGCTGGGCCTGCTCGGCGGAGGCGGCGTTCAGCGCCTCGGCGGCGAGCTGGATCAGCTCCTTGTCGAGCGCCTTCTCCAGGCCGTGGTCCTGCTCGACCAGGGCGTGGCGGACCGCGCCCTCGGGCAGCTCCGGCACGTAGAAGAGCGGCTCCAGGTCCAGGCCCTGCGCCTTCCAGTGGGTGACGGCGCGGCTGGTGTCGAGCAGCTCGGCGTGGCCGACGGCCTCCTCGATCGTGCGGAAGCCCAGCTCGGCGAGGAGCTCGCGGACCTCCTGCGCGATGAACTCGAAGAAGTTGACGACGTACTCGGCCTTGCCGGAGAAGCGGTCGCGCAGGACCGGGTTCTGGGTGGCGATGCCGACCGGGCAGGTGTCGAGGTGGCAGACGCGCATCATGACGCAGCCGGAGACGACGAGCGGCGCGGTGGCGAAGCCGAACTCCTCGGCGCCGAGCAGCGCGGCGATGACGACGTCGCGGCCGGTCTTCAGCTGGCCGTCGGTCTGCACGACGATCCGGTCGCGCAGGCCGTTGAGCAGCAGCGTCTGCTGGGTCTCGGCGAGGCCGAGCTCCCAGGGGCCGCCCGCGTGCTTCAGCGAGGTCAGCGGGGAGGCGCCGGTGCCGCCGTCGTGGCCGGAGATGAGGACGACGTCCGCGTGGGCCTTGGACACGCCGGCCGCGACCGTGCCGACGCCGACCTCGGAGACCAGCTTCACGTGGATGCGGGCCGCCGGGTTGGCGTTCTTGAGGTCGTGGATCAGCTGGGCCAGATCCTCGATGGAGTAGATGTCGTGGTGCGGCGGAGGCGAGATGAGGCCGACGCCGGGCGTCGAGTGACGCGTCTTGGCGACCCACGGGTAGACCTTGTGGCCGGGCAGCTGGCCGCCCTCGCCGGGCTTGGCGCCCTGGGCCATCTTGATCTGGATGTCGTCGGCGTTGACCAGGTACTCGGAGGTGACGCCGAAGCGGCCGGAGGCGACCTGCTTGATCGAGGAGCGGCGCGCCGGGTCGTACAGGCGCTCCGGGTCCTCGCCGCCCTCACCGGTGTTCGACTTGCCGCCGAGCCGGTTCATGGCGATGGCGAGGGTCTCGTGCGCCTCCTGGGAGATGGAGCCGTACGACATGGCGCCGGTGGAGAAGCGCTTGACGATCTCGGAGACCGGCTCGACCTCGTCGATCGAGATCGGGGCACGGCCCTCGGTGGCGAAGCCGAACAGGCCGCGGAGCGTCATCAGGCGCTCGGACTGCTCGTTCACCCGGTCCGTGTACTTCTTGAAGATGTCGTACCGCTTGTTCCGCGTGGCGTGCTGGAGGCGGAAGACGGTCTCCGGGTCGAACAGGTGCGGCTCGCCCTCGCGGCGCCACTGGTACTCGCCGCCGATCTCCAGCGCGCGGTGCGCGGAGGCGATGCCGGTGGCCGGGTACGCCTTGGCGTGGCGGGCGGCGACCTCCTGGGCGACGACGTCCAGGCCAGCGCCGCCGATCTTGGTGGCGGTGCCGTTGAAGTACCGGCCGACGAACTCCTCGTCGAGGCCGACGGCCTCGAAGACCTGGGCGCCCCGGTAGGAGGCGACCGTGGAGATGCCCATCTTCGACATGACCTTGAGGACGCCCTTGCCGAGGGCGTAGATCAGGTTGCGGATGGCCTTCTCGGGCTCGATGTCCGACAGGAAGGTGCCGGCGCGGAGCAGGTCCTCGACGGACTCCATGGCGAGGTACGGGTTGACCGCCGCGGCGCCGTAGCCGATGAGCAGGGCGACGTGGTGGACCTCGCGGACGTCACCGGCCTCGACGAGCAGGCCCACCATGGTGCGCTGCTTGGTGCGGATGAGGTGGTGGTGGACGGCGGCGGTGAGCAGCAGCGAGGGGATCGGCGCGTGCTCGGCGTCGGAGTGCCGGTCGGAGAGGACGATCAGGCGGGCGCCGCCCTCGATCGCCGCGTCGGCCTCGGCGCAGATGGCGTCGATGCGGGCGGCGAGGGCCTCGCCGCCGCCGGAGACCCGGTAGAGGCCGGAGAGCGTGGCGGCCTTCATGCCCGGCATGTCGCCGTCGTGGTTGATGTGGATGAGCTTGGCCAGCTCGTCGTTGTCGATCACCGGGAAGGGCAGGGTGACCGAGCGGCAGGAGGCCGCGGTCGGGTCGAGCAGGTTGCCCTGGGGACCGAGGGAGGAGCGGAGGCTCGTCACGAGCTCTTCACGGATGGCGTCCAGCGGCGGGTTGGTGACCTGCGCGAACAGCTGGGTGAAGTAGTCGAAGAGCAGCCGGGGGCGCTCGGAGAGGGCCGCGATCGGCGAGTCGGTGCCCATGGAGCCGATCGGCTCCAGGCCGGAGCGGGCCATCGGGGCGAGGAGGACGCGGAGCTCTTCCTCGGTGTAGCCGAAGGTCTGCTGGCGGCGGGTGACCGAGGCGTGGGTGTGCACGATGTGCTCGCGCTCGGGGAGGTCGGAGAGCTCGATCTCCCCGGTCTCCAGCCACTCGGCGTAGGGCTGCTCGGCGGCGAGGCCGGCCTTGATCTCGTCGTCCTCGATGATGCGGTGCTCGGCGGTGTCGACGAGGAACATCCGGCCGGGCTGGAGGCGGCCCTTGCGGACGACCTTGGCGGGGTCGATGTCGAGGACGCCGACCTCGGAGGAGAGGACGACGAGGCCCTCGTCGGTGACCCAGTAGCGGCCGGGGCGCAGACCGTTGCGGTCGAGGACCGCGCCGACCTGGACGCCGTCGGTGAAGGTGACGCAGGCCGGGCCGTCCCAGGGCTCCATCATCGTGGAGTGGTACTGGTAGAAGGCGTGCCGGGCCGGGTCCATGGAGTCGTGGTTCTCCCACGCCTCGGGGACCATCATCAGGACCGAGTGGGGCAGCGAGCGGCCGCCGAGGTGGAGCAGCTCCAGGACCTCGTCGAAGGAGGCGGTGTCGGAGGCGTCCGGCGTGCAGATCGGGAAGATCCGGTCCAGGCCCTTGCCGGCCTTGCTCTCGCCGAAGACGTCGCCGGCGAGCTGGGCCTCGCGGGCCGTCATCCAGTTGCGGTTGCCCTTGACCGTGTTGATCTCGCCGTTGTGGGCGACGAAGCGGTACGGGTGGGCGAGCGGCCAGCTCGGGAAGGTGTTGGTGGAGAACCGGGAGTGGACGAGGGCGATGGCGGAGGCCAGGCGCCGGTCCGACAGGTCCGGGAAGAAGGGCTCCAGCTGGCCGGTGGTCAGCATGCCCTTGTAGACGAGGGTGCGGGCGGAGAGCGACGGGAAGTACGCCCCGGCCTCGCGCTCGGCGCGCTTGCGCAGCACGAAGGCCTTGCGGTCCAGGGCGATGCCGGTGGACGAGCCGTCGGTGACGAAGAGCTGGCGGAAGGCCGGCATGGTGGCGCGGGCGGTGGCGCCGAGCAGGGCGGGGGCGACGGGGACCTCGCGCCAGCCGAGGACGGTGAGGCCCTCGTCGGCGGCGATGGCCTCGACGGCGGCGGCGGTCTCGTCGGCGCCGTCGACCGGGAGGAAGGCGGTGCCCACCGCGTACGCGCCGGCCGCGGGCAGCTCGAAGCCGGTGACCTCGCGGAAGAAGGCGTCCGGGATCTGGAGCAGGATGCCGGCGCCGTCGCCGGAGTCCGGCTCGGAGCCGGTGGCGCCCCGGTGTTCGAGATTGCGCAGTACGGTCAGCGCCTGCTCGACCAGCGCGTGGCTGGCCACACCGGTGAGGGTGGCCACGAACCCGACGCCGCAGGCGTCGTGCTCGTTACGGGGGTCGTACATGCCCTGGGGGGCGGGGCGACCGTCCATGGGCGACCAGGCGTCGGAACGCATCGGCTCTCCCGTCGTCGTCGTGGCATATGCAGATGCCGAGGGACGACGTTGGCCCTCCGCGAAATTTCGTGCAGGTTACATGATGGCGTGCTTCTCGCCTAGCGGATAGCTCGTTCCAGCATGCGGACACCTCCGACACGGAGCGGTGGTGCGCGTTCACCTGTTTCCTCTGGATGCGGCGGCAGTGACTGCACCGTGACTGCTCCGCGGGGGACGGAACCGTACCGGTCCGTCTCGGAAGGGCCTCATTGCCCAACGACGCTTCTGCCTCATTCCCGGTGGTCACGGGTTCGAAACCGCCGGGTAACCGGCTACATATGTGGCGTCGTGCATAGTGTCTCACCGCCGCGCGGATTCCGAACAGGGATATGCGTCACAGCGAGAATGCGGCTTAGGTCCGGAAAAGTCATCCCGAAAAGCCCGAAAGGCCCCTTGCGGGGGCCCCTCGGGCAGGGGTGGTGCTACGGATTCCGCGGGCCGGACGGTACGGAATCCGCGGACCGGAGGGCGGCGCCTCCGGTCCGGCCAGGCGAGCCCGGCACGATCCGGAAGGGTCGGCCTAGACGACCGCGCCGAAGGCCATGCCGAGGCCGTACGTGACGGCCGCCGCGGCACCGCCGAGGAGCAGCTGGCGCAGACCGCTGAACCACCAGCCGCGGGCGGTGACGCGGGCGACCAGCGCGCCGCAGCCGAAGAGCCCGAGGAGCGCCAGGAGGACGGCCGGCCAGAGCGCGGTCGCGCCGAGCAGGTACGGCAGCAGGGGCAGCAGCGCTCCGAGCGCGAAGGAGGCGAAGGAGGAGACGGCGGCGACGGCGGGCGACGGCAGGTCGTCGGGGTCGATGCCGAGCTCCTCGCGGGCGTGGATCTCCAGCGCCTGCTCGGGGTCCCTCGACAGCTGCATGGCGACCTCGCGGGCGAGCGCG
The DNA here is from genome assembly GCF_040653375.1 of Streptomyces sp. NPDC047974. NCBI lineage: Bacteria > Bacillati > Actinomycetota > Actinomycetes > Kitasatosporales > Streptomycetaceae > Streptomyces > Streptomyces sp. NPDC047974. Next base: position 259,584 of record NZ_JBEZNU010000003.1, on the reverse strand, counting down.
GGCTCGACGCCCCGGGAGACGTAGAGGGCGGCGAGCTCCTCCATCTCGTCGATCGGGTGCTTGCGCAACTGCCGGCGCTCCACGTCCAGTTCGGCCTGGACGAGTTCGCGCTGCGAGGCGACGGAGGTGTACTCGCCGGCCGCCATGGAGAAGGCGCCCGCCGCGAGGCCGGCGAGGCCGGTGACGACGATGGTCTGCGAGGAGACGGCACCGCCGGCGACGCCGGTCATCAGGGCGAGGTTCGAGACCAGCCCGTCCATCGCGCCGAAGACCGCGGGCCGCAGCCAACCGCCGTTCACGTCGCGGTGGGTGTGGTTGTCGCGGTGCGCCTCGTGCAGTGGCGCCTGGGCCTCGATGATGGACATGCTTCTCCCCTCGTCACGGCGGGCCGGGTCGCACCCGCCGCCCCCAACGCACTCGAAAATACGCCCGAAGTAAGGGGCTCGCCAGCAAGGCAGGCCGTACTTAGTAAGGCCCGCCTCAGTGTGGGAAGCCTTGCCTGACACCCCCTCAACCCCCTTCCCCCCACCGACAGACGGGTGACAGAAGCCGTCCACCGGCGAGTCGCCGGCCCGCCGTGGCACAGATCCAGGCGAAGGGGTACCGCCGAAGCGGTGCCCGCACCGAGGGAAGGGGCGCACGGATGGTGACCACGGCATGCGACACCCGGGAACGGGCGAGGGGGGCGATGCTCGGCCTCGCCGTCGGCGACGCGCTCGGCGCCCCCGCCGAGAACATGAAGCCCTCCGAGATCCGCCGACGCTGGGGCCGGATCGAGGGCTTCCTGACGGACCGTCCGGCCGGCACCGACGACACCGAGTACGCGATCTTCTCGGCACTGCTGCTGGCCCGGCACGGCTCGGCGCTCACCGTCGCCCACGTCGAGCGCGCCTGGCACCGCTGGATCGCCGACCTCGACGAGGGCCCCTTCCGCGGCGCCGGCTTCTCGGAACGCGGCACCCTGGAGAACCTCCGGCGCGGCCTGGCCGCCCCCATCTCCGCCCAGCACCGCCACGCGTGGTCGGACGGCCTGGCCATGCGGGCCGCGCCCTTCGGCGTCTTCGCCGCGGGCCGCCCCGCGGAGGCCGCCCGCCTGGTCGCCATCGACGGCAGTGTCAGCCACGAGGGCGAGGGCATCTACGGAGGCCAGGCGGTCGCGGCGGGCGTCGCGGCGGCGATGTCCGGCGCGACGGTCACCTCCGTCATCGCGGCGGCCCTCTCGGTGATCCCCATGGACTCCTGGACGGCCCGCTCGCTGCGCCGCGCGGTGGTCGCGGCCCAGCGGGTCCAGCCGGACCCGCTCACCCGCGAACGCCAGGTCCGCTCCGCGGTGGTCATCGGCGGCTACCCCTGGACCGACCTGGCCCCGGAGGCCGTCGGCCTCGCCTTCGGCGCCTTCGCGGCGGCCCGCGGCGACTTCCGCACGGCGGTCCTGACGGCCGTGAACATGGGCCGCGACGCCGACACCACGGCCGCCGTGGCCGGCGCCCTGGCCGGCGCGGCGGGCGGCCTGACGGCCATCCCGCGGGAATGGGCGACCGCCATCACCCCGGTCACCGGCAGCTGCCTCCCCACGATGCGCGGCCACCACGTCCTGGAAGTAGCCGACCTCCTCACCCCGGAGCCCACCCCATGAGCGCCCCCACCACCGCGTCCTCCCCCCTCGCCGCCCCCGGGGCCGAGCCCCGCCCCGCAGCTCCTGCCACGCCCGCCGGCCCCGCCGACACCACGGCGCCCGGCGGCCCCGGCGGACCCGCCGGGACCGGCATCCCCGGCGCTCCGGTCGCCGCGCCCACCGCCCCCGGCGGACCTTCCCCTTCCGGAGCACCCGAGGCGCCTACGGTGCCCACGGCTCCCGGGGCCGGCCCTGGCGCCCCCACGACCCCCGCCTCTCGCGCCGAACCCGCCGGCCCTGCCGCCCCGGCCGCCCCGGCCGCCCCGGCCGCGGGCAGGCGTTCCGCGGGGCGGGGAGGGTCCCCCCTGCCCGAGCACAGCCGAGAGCCCGGGGGAGGGTGGGTACAGCCCCCGGTGCCGGGCACCCACACGCGGGACCTCGCCCCGCGGGGCCTCCTGGTGCGGGGCGCCCCGCGGACGACCGACGCCCCGTCGGGCCCCCGCCCGACGCCGGGCGCCGGCACCCCCCGTACCGCCGCCCCCCACGCCACCGGCACCTGGCCCGCACCGCACGCGGAGGAGGCTCCGGGGCCGGCCGGCCGGGCCAGGGCGAGCCGCGACCGGGTCGAGGGGCTGCTGCTCGGGCTCGCCTCGGGCGACGCCGCCGGCTGGCCCGCCGCCCGGCACCGCGCCGCCCGCATGCCCGAGTGGACCCGCCGCCTCACCCGCGAACTCGACACCTTCGCGGAGCAGAACGCGACGACCACCCTCCCCGTCCCCATCGCCCTGAACCAGCCCCCCGAGCCCCTCCGCCTCGGCCCCTCCGACGACGCCGAGTGGGCGGCCTTCACCGCGGAGGCGGTCCTGGCCGCCGCCGGCCCGCTCTTCGCCGCCCTCCCCCCGGAGCGCCGCCTGCGCGCCGCCGTCGACGTCGCCTGGAACCACCTCGCGGGCCAGGTCGCGGCCGCCGCCGACCGCGCGCCGGAGATCGAGTCCGCCGTCCTCCCCCTCCGCGCCCGCATCTCCGTCCGCGCCGGCCTCGGCAATCTGGCCACCGGGCTGCGCCCGCCCGCCACCGGCCACGACAACCCGCACTACTTCGACGACGCCGCCTGCGTCCGCGCCGCCGTCCTCGCGACCGTCCACCCCGGCGACCCGCGCGCCGCCGCCGAACTCGCCGAGTTCGACGCCCGGTACACCCAGGACGGCGACGGCGTCCACGGCGCCCGCGCCACCGCCGCGGCGGTCGCCGCGGCCCTCGGCGGCGCCGGCCCCGACACCGCCGTCGAGGCCGCGCTCGCCGAACTCCCGCCCGTCACCGAGATCGGCCGCAACGCCCGCCACGCCGTGAAACTGGCCCGCACCGCCGACACCGCCTTCGAGCTGGTCCCCCTTCTGGAGCACCAGATCGTCGACCACGTCTACAGCTACGGCATCGCCGCCGCCGAGACCGTCCCGGTCGCCCTCGCGCTGACCGTCGCCGCGCGCGGCGCGATGACCGCCGCGGTCCCGGCCGCCGCCTGTCTGTCCCGGGTCGCCGACTCCGCCCCCGCCCTGGCCGGTGCGCTCACCGGCGCCCTCGGCGGCGGCCGTTCGGTCCCGGCGAGCTGGCGGGACGCCTGCCGGACGCTCTCCGGCTGCGCGCTCCCCCGCCTCGCCGGTACGGACCTGGTGGAACTCGCCGGGCTCCTGGGAGCCACGGAACCGGCGCCCCCAGGTGGACAATTCCGACATGACACCCACACTGGATGACCGGATCACCGGAAGTCTCCTCGGTGCCGCCGTCGGCGACGCCCTCGGCGGCCCCGTGGAGGGGTACACCCCCGAGCAGATCGCCGAACGCCACGGCGGCCGCGTCACCGGCATCGTCGGCCCCTGGAACGGCGACGCCTGGCGCACCGCCCGCCCCATCGCCCCGTACCACAAGGGCGACGGGCACGTCACCGACGACACCCTGATGACCCACGCCCTGGTCCGGGTGTACGAACGGGTCCGCGACCACCTCGACGCCTACGCGGTCGCGGACCACCTCGTCCCCGAACTCATGGGCACACCCGTGTGGATCCCCGAGCTGGAGGCGGACGCGCTGCCGCTCCAGCGGATCTTCCTCGCCGAGAAGTGGCTGGTCGCCCGCCTCCACTACGGACACCACGACCCCCGCGAGGCCGGCACCGGAAACATCGTCAACTGCGGTGCCGCGATGTACATGGCCCCGGTCGGCCTGGTCAACGCCGCCGACCCGCACGGCGCGTACGCCGAGGCGATCGACGTCGCCGGGGCCCACCAGTCGTCGTACGGCCGCGAGGCGGCGGGCGTCCTCGCGGCGGCGGTCGCGGCGGCCTGCGTCCCCGGGGCCACCCCGCGCACGGTCGTCGACACCGCCCTGGACCTCGCCAAGGACGGTACCCGCGCCGCGATCGAGGCGGTCGCCGAAGTAGCCGACCGCCACCGGGACTTCGAGTCCGCGCTCGTGCCGCTCCGCCGGGCGGTGACCCCGTACGACTCCGTCGGCCCCGACTACCGCAGCCCCGGCCTCGACGCCCGCCGCCCCTCCCGCCTGCACTCCATCGAGGAGCTGCCGATCGCGCTCGGCATGCTCCTGGTCGGCGAGGGCGACTACCGCCGTACGGTCCTCGGCGCCGTCAACTACGGCCGCGACTGCGACTCCATCGCCACCATGGCGGGGGCGATCGCCGGCGCCCTGCACGGCGAGGCGGCCGTCCCCGCGGAGTGGGCGAAGCGGGTGTCGGAGGCCAGCCGCCTCGACCTCCACGCCCCGGCCCGCTCCCTCGCCACCGTCGCCGCCGAGGTCTTCGCCCGCGACACCGCCCGCCGCCGCGCCCACGAGTCCGCCCGCGCCACCCTGACGGGCACGACCCGATGACGGACACCGCCCCCACCACCGCGGACCGGCCCCCGGCCCACCCCGCCACGCGCACTCCCCCACCCCCTTCCCGCACACCGGCGCACACCCCCGGCCCGGACCACCCCCCGGGCCCCGGAGCCACCACCCTCCCTCCCGCGCCCCCCACGACCGGCACCGGCCCGGCGGCCGCCCCGGGTGCCCGCACGACACCCGCCACCGGAGTCCGTCACGCCTCCTCCGTCCGGCCGGCACCCGCTCCCGCCCTCCGTCTCACCTGGGTGCAGCCCGAGGACCTCGTCGGGCACGAGCTGCGGCAGGCCGACGAGGACGGGCGGGACGCACGGGAGTTCGCGGCCCGCTGGTACGCCGCCGGCGGGCACCCCGCGCCGCCCGCCTCCGGCGCCTCCCCCGACGCGCGGCCGGACCTGCGGCCGCTCGCCGAGGAGCTGCTCGACGCCCTCGCCGGCCTCCCCTCCCCCCTCGCCGCCGACGAGCCCACCGCCCTCGACGCGATCGTCGCCGCCTGCCCCGACTGGCCCGCCCCCGGGCCGGACGGGGCGCCCCACGACCCCGCCCTCCGCGACCGGCTGCACGCCGCCTGGCTCGGCAGGGCCGTCGGGTGCCTGCTCGGGAAGCCGGTCGAGAAGCTGCCGCTGGACGCGATCCGGGCGCTCGCCCGGGCCGCGGGCAACTGGCCGCTCGACGACTGGTTCACCGCGCGCGGTGTGGCGCCCGAGCTGCTGGCCGCTCACCCCTGGAACCGCCGTTCCGCCACCACCTCGCTCGCCGAGAACATCGACGGCATGCCCGAGGACGACGACCTCGACTACCCCCTCCTCGCCCTGCTCCTCCTCCGCCGCCACGGCCGCGGCTTCACCACCGCCGACGTCGCCCGCCTGTGGCTGGACGAACTCCCCGCCGGCCGGACCTTCACCGCCGAGCGGATCGCCTACCGCAACCTCCTCGACGGCGTCGAACCGCCGCTGACCGCCGTCCGCCGCAACCCCTTCCGGGAGTGGATCGGCGCCCTGATCCGGGCCGACGTCCACGGCTGGACCCGCCCCGGCGACCCGGCCGGGGCCGCCGCACAGGCCCACCGGGACGCCGTCCTCAGCCACACCGGCGTCGGCGTCCACGGCGCGATGTTCGTCGCCGCGACCCTGGCCGCCGCAGCGGACGGCGGCCACGACGTCCACCACGCGCTGGCCGCCGGCCTCTCCGTCGTCCCGCCCCGCTCCCGGCTCGCCGAGGCCGTCCGCCACGGCATCGCCACCGCCCGCGCCGTCCCGGCGTTCGACACCGTCGTCGACCGGCTGCACGCCCGCTACGGCGGGTACCACTGGGTCCATGCCGTGCCGAACACCGCGCTGCTCGCCGCCGCCCTCACCCACGCCGACGGCGACTTCACGCGCTCCGTCTGCGCGGCGGTCTCCGGCGGCTGGGACACCGACTCCAACGGCGCCACCGCCGGCTCCGTCGCCGGTCTCCTCGCCGGACACCCGGACCGGCTCCCCGACCGCTGGACCTCCCCCCTGAAGAACCGGCTCTCGACGTCGGTGCCGTCCTTCGACGGCACCGGCTTCGACACCCTCGCCGACCTGACGCACCTGGAGGCAGTACGCCCATGACCAGCATCGTGGTGCTCGGGAGCACCAACATGGACCTCGTCGCGTACGTGGCGAAGGCCCCGGCCCGCGGAGAGACCGTCACCGGCCGCTCGTTCCGCACGATCCCCGGCGGCAAGGGCGCCAACCAGGCGGTCGCCGCCGCCCGCGCGGGCGGCGAGGTCGCCATGATCGGCGCGGTCGGCGCCGACGACTTCGGCCACCGGCTCCGCGACGTCCTGGAGCACTGCTCCGTCGACACCGACCTGCTCCGCACCGTCGAGGGCCCCTCGGGCACCGCGCACATCGTCGTCGACGACGAGGGCGGCAACGCGATCGTCGTGGTCCCCGGCGCCAACGGCACCGTCACCTCCCTCAGCCAGGGCGACGAAGCCCTGATCGCCACCGCCGACCTGCTCCTCCTCCAGCTCGAACTCCCCCTCTCGGTGGTCGTCGACGGCGCCGCGCACGCCCGCCGCAGCGGCGTGAAGACCGTCCTCACCCCGGCCCCCGTCCAACCGCTGCCGCCCGAACTGTTCGACGTCACCGACCTGTTGGTGCCCAACGAACACGAGGCCACGGCGCTCACCGGCCGCGCCGACCCGCACGCCGCCGCGCTCGCCCTCCTCGAAGTCGTCCCCGAGGTCGTCGTCACCCTCGGTTCGGCCGGCTGCCTGTACGCGGCGCGCGGCGCGGAACTGCTCGCCGTGCCCGCCCCCCGGGTGCGGGCCGTGGACACCACCGCGGCCGGCGACACCTTCGTCGGCGCCCTCGCGGTCGCCCTCGGCGAGGGCCGTCCCGTGCCCGAGGCGCTGACCTGGGCCGGCACCGCCGCCGCGCTGTCCGTCCGGCGCGAGGGCGCCTCGACCTCGATGCCGTACCGCACCGAGATCGACACGGCCCTCGGCTCCCCCGCGTCCCTGGAGGCCGATCCCGCATGACCACCGCCCCCTCCCCCGCCGCGCCCCTCGAAGGGCTCCGCGTCCTCGATCTGGCGACGCTCTTCGCCGGGCCGCTGGCCGCCATGATGCTCGGCGACTTCGGCGCCGACGTCGTCAAGGTCGAGCACCCCCGCAAGCCCGACCCGTCCCGGGGCCACGGCCCCGCCAAGGACGGGGTGGGCCTGTGGTGGAAGGTCCTGGGCCGCAACAAGCGCAACGTCACCCTCGACCTGTCCACCCCCGGCGGCCGGGACGCCCTCCTCCGGCTGGCCGCCGACGCCGACGTGATCGTGGAGAACTTCCGCCCCGGCACCCTGGAGCGCTGGGGCCTGGGCTGGGACGAGCTGTCCACGGTCAACCCCCGCCTCGTGCTCGCGCGGGTCACCGGCTTCGGCCAGTTCGGGCCGTACGCCCACCGCCCCGGCTTCGGCACCCTCGCCGAGGCCATGAGCGGCTTCGCCGCGATCACCGGCGAGCCGGACGGCCCGCCGACCCTGCCCCCCTTCGGCCTCGCCGACTCGATCGCCGCCCTCGCCACCGCGTACGCGGTGATGACCGCGCTCACCGCGAGGACCACGACCGGCCAGGGCCAGGTCGTCGACATGGCCATCATCGAACCGATGCTCTCCGTCATCGGCCCCCACCCCCTCTGGTACGACCAGCTCGGCTACGTCCAGCCGCGCACCGGCAACCGCTCCCGCAACAACGCCCCCCGCAACACCTACCGGACCTCCGACGGCTCCTGGGTGGCCGTCTCCACCTCCGCGCAGTCCATCGCCGAGCGCGTGATGCGCCTGGTGGACCGCGCCGAGCTGATCGACGAGCCGTGGTTCGCCGACGGCACGGGCCGCGCCGCCCACGCCGACGTCCTCGACGAGGCCGTCGGCTCCTGGATCGCCCGCCACACCCGCGACGAGGCCATGGCCGCCTTCGAGAAGGCGGAGGCCGCGATCGCCCCGGTCTACGACGTCCGGGACGTCCTGGCCGACCCCCAGTACCAGGCGCTCGGCACGGTCACCGAGGTCCCCGACCCGGAGCTCGGCCCGATCCGCATGCAGAACGTGCTCTTCCGGCTCTCCGGGACGCCCGGCGGGATCCGCTGGGCCGGCCGCCCGCACGGCGCCGACACCGACGAGGTCCTGACCGCGGCCGGCTACGCCCCGGCCGAGATCAGCGCCCTGCGTGCCCAGGGGGCGGTATGAGCGCCCCGGGCGCCGTGAACGGCCGCCACCGCGGCCGTCTCCCCCTCACCTGGCTGTACGCCCCCGGCGACCGCCCGGAGGTGGTCGGCAAGGCGCTCGGCTCGGGCGCCGACGTGGTCATCGTGGACCTGGAGGACGCGGTCGCCCCGGACCGCAGGGCGTACGCCCTCGACGCCACCGCCGATCTGCTCTCCGACGCCCACCCGGTCCCGGTGCACGTCCGCATCCACACCCCGCGCGACATCCCCGTCCTGGCCTCCCTCCCCGGCCTCGGCGGTCTCCGTGTACCCAAGGTGACACACCCCTCCGACATCCACCGGATCAGCGAGCTCGCCCCCGGCCTCCCGCTCTACCCGCTCCTGGAGAACGCGCTGGCCGTGGAGCAGGCGTACGCCATCGCCACCGCCCACCCGGCGGTGCGCGGCCTCTCCCTCGGGGAGGCCGACCTCCGCGCCGACCTGGGGGTACGCGAGGACAGCGGGCTCGACTGGCCGCGCAGCCGGATCGTGGTCGCGGCCCGGGCGGCGCGGCTGCCGCCGCCCGTGCAGTCCGTCCACGCGGACATCGGCGACCTCGACGCCCTCGCCGCCGGCTGCGCCCGGGGCCGGGCGCTCGGTTTCCTCGGCCGGGCCGCCATCCATCCCCGGCAGCTCCCGGTGATCGAGCGTGCCTATCTGCCGACCCCGCAGGAGGTCGACGCCGCCCGCGCGGTGGTGGCGGCGGCCGAGACGGACCGGGGCGCGCTGGCCCTGGCGGACGGCCGGTTCGTGGACGCGGCGGTGGTGGCGGGCGCCCACCGGGTCCTGGCCCTCGCGGACCGCCTCTGCTGACCCCCGCCGGGACGCGCGCGAGGGCCGCCGGGACCTCTTCGGTCCCGGCGGCCCTCGCGTTCCGTGCTTCGGGTCAGCCCTTCTTGGCGGCCGATCCGGCGCCGTTCTCGACGTCACCGCCGGAATCGGCGTCGCCGGACTCCTCCGCGTCCCCGGCGGGCTCGCCGGCGTCCTCGGCGTCGTCCGCCTGCTCGGCCTGCTCCGTCTCCTCCGCCTGCTCGGTCTTCTCCATGTCCACCGGCTTGCGGGAGCGGGGCTCGACGATCTCCTCGCGGCCCGGGCGCATCCGCGCCGAGAGGACCATGTAGAGGACGGCGAGCAGGAAGACGATGATCGCGGTCCACACGTTGAGGCGCAGGCCCAGGATGTGGTGGGCCTCGTCGACGCGCAGGTACTCGGTCCAGACGCGACCGGCGCAGTAGGCGGCCACGTACAGGGCGAAGGCGCGGCCGTGGCCGAGCTTGAAGCGGCGGTCGGCCCAGATGACGAGGAGCGCGACGCCGATGCACCAGAGCGACTCGTAGAGGAAGGTCGGGTGGTACAGCCCGGCCTCGCGGTTGGCACTCTCGGTGATCTTCAGCGCCCACGGCAGGTCGGTGGGCTTGCCGTACAGCTCCTGGTTGAACCAGTTGCCCCAGCGGCCGATGGCCTGGGCGAGGGCGATGCCGGGCGCGATGGCGTCCGCGTACGCCGGGAGCGGGATGCCCCGGCGGCGGCAGCCGATCCAGGCGCCGACGGCGCCGAAGGCGATGGCGCCCCAGATGCCGAGGCCGCCCTCCCAGATCTTGAAGGCGTCGACCCAGTTCTCACCCTCGCTGAAGTACAGCTGGTAGTCGGTGATCACGTGGTAGAGACGTCCGCCGACGAGGCCGAACGGCACCGCCCAGACGGCGATGTCGGCGACGGTGCCGGCGGTGCCGCCCCGGGCGATCCAGCGCTTGTTGCCGAGCCAGACGGCGACGAAGACACCGAGGATGATGCAGAAGGCATAGCCGCGCAGCGGGACCGGTCCGAGGTGGATGACACCGGTCGACGGGCTGGGAATGTAGGCAAGGTCCATGGCAGGTCCGACGCTACCCTGCCGGGCGGGCGGACCGGCAGCCCGCCCGGCAACGTCTGGGTAACTAACCCCGTCGCTACCCCGCCGCTACCCGGCCGAGGGGGAGGCCGTGCCCGGCTTCTTGCCCTTGTTGGCCTCGGCGACCCACTTCTTCAGGTTCTCCGGCGAGATCTGCTCGCCGCCCTTGGTCGGGAAGATCGATTCTCCGTTGAGCAGGACGGACGGGGTGCCGCGGAAGCCGCCGTTCTGGAAGGCCTCGTTGGACTTCTCCACCCAGCTGTCGTGCGTGCCGTCCTGGACGCAGGAGCGGAACGACGGCGTGTCGAGGCCGGGGACCTTGGCGGCCAGCTCGATCAGCTTGTCGTTGTTGCCGAAGGCGTCGTCGGTCTCCTGCGGCTGGTTGGTGTAGAGCGTGTCGTGGTAGGGGGTGAACTTTCCGGCGTCCTGGGCGCAGGCCGCCGCGTTCGCCGCGCGCAGCGAGCCGCTGCCGCCCATGTTGCCGTCGATGAGGGTGGCGAGGTGGTACTCGGCCTTGAGCGCCCCGGCGGCCTCCAGCTCGTGGATGGAGTCCCGCATCACGTTCTCGAACTGGGCGCAGGCCGGACAGCGGAAGTCCTCCCAGATCTGGAGGGTGGACGGGGCGTCCGTCTTCCCGGTGGGGATGGCCGGCTTGTCGCCCTCGATGGAGCCGGCGGGGGCGACGACGGGCCCGGCCTTGTCGGACCCCGAGTCCTTGTCGCCGCTCGCGGCGATCACGCCGACGACGGCGGCGAGGCCGAGGACGCCGACCACTCCCGCCGTCACGATCAGGACCCGCCGCTGCTTCTCGCGGGCCTTCTCGCGCTCGCGCTGCTGCTGGAGGCGCTCCCGCGCGCTCTTGTTACTACCGTCACGGTTCTTCTCGCTCACGCCCACAGCAACGAACCGGGGAGGCGCGTCCGCGCCTCCCCGGTCCCATATCCACCCGAATGGACTACATCGGGTGATCAGCTGCGGCGTACGCCGTCCGCCAGTTCGGCCGCCAGTTCCTTTACGGCGGCGAGTCCGGCGGCCTCGTCGCCGTCGGCGTCCAGGATCCGCTGGACGAAGGCCGAGCCGACGATGACGCCGTCGGCGAAGGCGGCGACCTCGCGGGCCTGGACGGCGTTGGAGACGCCGAGGCCGACGCAGACCGGGATCTTCGAGGTGACCCGGGTGCGGCGGACCAGGTCGGCGGCCTGCTCGCCGACCGACTCGCGGGTGCCGGTGACGCCCATGAGGGAGGCGGCGTAGACGAAGCCGGAGCCGACCGCCGTGATGGTGGCGAGCCGCTCGTCCTTGCTGCTGGGGGCGACGACGAAGACGGTGGCCAGACCGTGCGCGTCGGCGTGCTCCCGCCACAGCGCGGACTCCTGGACCGGCAGGTCGGGCAGGATGCAGCCGGCGCCGCCGGCCTCGGCGAGCTCCCGGACGAAGCGCTCGACGCCGTACCGGTCGATCGGGTTCCAGTAGGTCATGACGAGGACCGGCTTGCCGGTGGCCTCGTGGGCCTCCTTCACCGTCCGCATGACGTCGGCGATCTTCACGCCGCCGCGCAGCGCGATGTCGTCGGCGGTCTGGATGACGGGGCCGTCCAGGACCGGGTCGCTGTGCGGGAGCCCGACCTCGACGATGTCGGCGCCGCCCTCGAAGGCGGCCTTGATCGCCTTGATGCCGCCGTCCACGGTCGGGAAGCCGGCCGGGAGGTAGGCGATGAGCGCGGCCCGGTCCTCGGCCTTGGCGCGGTCGAGGGTGTCGGCGAGCAGTTGGCCCTTACCGAAATCAGATACAGCCCCGGTGGTCACTTCGACCCCTCCCCGTCGTACAGGCCGAAGTAGCGGGCGGCCGTGTCCATGTCCTTGTCGCCGCGGCCGGAGAGGTTCACGACGAGGAGCGCGTCCTTGCCGAGCTCCTTGCCGACCTCCAGGGCGCCGGCGAGCGCGTGCGCCGACTCGATGGCCGGGATGATGCCCTCGGTACGGGAGAGCAGCCGCAGCGCCTGCATGGCGGCGTCGTCGGTGACGGCCCGGTACTCGCCGCGGCCGGTGTCCTTGAGGTACGAGTGCTCGGGGCCGATGCCGGGGTAGTCGAGGCCCGCCGAGATCGAGTACGGCTCGGTGATCTGGCCCTCGTCGTCCTGGAGGACGTACGACCGGGAGCCGTGCAGGATGCCGGGCTCGCCGGCGGTGAGGGTGGCCGCGTGCTCGCCGGTCTCGACGCCGTGGCCGGCCGGCTCGCAGCCGATGAGCCGGACGCCGGTGTCGGGCAGGAAGGCGTGGAAGAGGCCGATGGCGTTGGAGCCGCCGCCGACGCAGGCGATCGCCGCGTCGGGGAGGCGGCCGGCCCGCTCCAGGAGCTGGCGGCGGGCCTCGACGCCGATGACCCGGTGGAAGTCGCGGACCATCGCCGGGAAGGGGTGCGGTCCGGCGACGGTGCCGAAGAGGTAGTGCGTGCGGTCGACGTTGGCGACCCAGTCGCGGAACGCCTCGTTGATGGCGTCCTTGAGGGTGCGGCTGCCGGACTTCACGGCGACGACCTCGGCGCCGAGCATCCGCATCCGGGCCACGTTGAGGGCCTGGCGCTGGGTGTCGACCTCGCCCATGTAGATGGTGCAGTCGAGGCCGAAGAGGGCGCAGGCGGTGGCGGTGGCGACGCCGTGCTGGCCGGCGCCGGTCTCGGCGATGACCCGGGTCTTGCCCATCCGCTTGGTCAGCAGGGCCTGGCCGAGCACGTTGTTGATCTTGTGCGAGCCGGTGTGGTTGAGGTCCTCGCGCTTGAGGAAGATCCGGGCGCCGCCGGCGTGCTCGGCGAACCGGGGGACCTCGGTGAGGGCGCTGGGGCGGCCCGTGTAGTTGGCCATGAGGTCGCCGAGCTCGCGGGCGAACTCGGGGTCGTTCTTGGCCTTCTCGTACTCGACGGCGACCTCGTCGACGGCGGCGACGAGGGCCTCGGGGATGAACTTGCCGCCGAAGGCGCCGAAGTAGCCCTCGGGCGACGGGACCTGGCCCTCCGGGTCCGGGATGAAGAACTCGCTGGTCATGCTGATGCTGCTCCTCGCGGGGCGATGCGGTCGTGAAAGGACGTGACTCGCTCGTACGCGCGCGTGGCGGTGCCGCCGCCGTCCCGTTGTGGGCAGTCGTTCCTCCCCCAGAGGGGGTACCCCCAGGCGGGAACGGGTGGGCACAACGGGACGGCACCTTTGGCGGGTGCCTCCGCTTCCGGGCCTGGACCCGCACCCGTACGGCGTCGTACCACGGGTGCGGGTTCAGGCCCGGGATGCCTTGGCCCGGCAGGGGGCGCCGTCCCTGTGCCCACCCGTCCCGCCCTGCGGGACGCCTGCCCACAGGGCCGGCGGGCGCGGACCACGGGGGGTTCGCGTCAGGAGGTCGCGCGCGACAGGCGGGCGCGCCATCGCATGCCGGGGACCGTGCCCGGCTCGGAGCCGATGCAGTGGCGGACCCGGCGGCCGTGGACCCGGCGGGCGGGCGCCCGGCAGCCGCGGGGCCGGCAGCCGCGGGCCAGCCGGGCGTGGGCCGCCACGGCGACCGCGCGCACGCCGACGGGCCCGCGGGCTGCGGAGCCCGGGGCGGTCGGCACGGCGCGGCGCGGGGTCACGGTCGGGTCAGCTCCGCCCGTGCCGCAGGGCGGGGTGCGCGCCGGCGGCGACCAGGTCGGCGACGGCGGACTTCGGGTCGCGCCCGGTGACCAGCGACTCGCCGACCAGCACCGCGTCGGCGCCGGCGTTGGCGTACGCGATCAGGTCGTGCGGGCCGCGGACGCCGGACTCGGCGACCTTGACGATGTGGTCCGGGATCTCCGGGGCGACGCGCTCGAACGTGGAGCGGTCGACCTGGAGGGTCTTGAGGTTGCGGGCGTTGACGCCGATGATCCGCGCGCCGGCGTCGACCGCGCGCTCCACCTCCTCCTCGTCGTGGACCTCGACGAGCGGCGTGAGCCCGATGGACTCGGCGCGCTCGATGAGGGAGACGAGGGCCTCCTGCTCCAGGGCGGCGACGATGAGGAGCGCGAGATCCGCTCCGTACGCCCGGGCCTCCCAGAGCTGGTAGGCGGTGACGATGAAGTCCTTGCGCAGGACCGGGATGTCCACCCGGGCGCGCACGGCCTCCAGGTCGGCGAGCGAGCCGCCGAAGCGGCGCTGCTCGGTGAGGACGGAGATGACGGCGGCGCCGCCCGCCTCGTAGTCGGCGGCGAGCCCCGCCGGGTCGGCGATGGCCGCGAGTGCTCCCTTGGACGGGCTGGAGCGCTTGACCTCGCAGATCACGGTGACGCCGTCGCCGCGCAGCGCGGCGACCCCGTCCTTGGCCTGCGGGGCCTTGGCGGCCCGCTCCTTGAGCTCGTCGAGGGAGACCCGCGCCTGCCGCTCTGCGAGGTCGGCGCGCACGCCTTCGATGATCTCGTCGAGCACACTCACGCGAGAGGCCCCCTTCCGGGACGGTGACGGTTCCACGGAACCAGAATGAACACGGTTCAGCCATGTCGATGGTATCCGCAGCGGGGCCTCCGATCCGCATCGAGCGGCGCGGCGTCCCACAAGCTGGGACTTCAGGGGACCAGCGCGGAGCCGAACGGAAGGTTCCGGACCACCGTGAAAAGGGCGGTCAGGGCCCCGATCGCCCACCACAGGGCGGGCGTGAGGGCGATCCGGGTGGGCCTGCCGCGGACGGCGTGAACCAGCCAGACCGCCATGAGAACCGCGCAGACGGCGTAGCCGGCGACGGCGAGGGCGTTGGCACCGAGCGCGGTCGCGAGGTCGCCGTGGGCGACGGCATGGGCGCCGCGCAGGCCTCCGCAGCCGGGGCAGTACAGGCCGGTGAAGCGCAGCAGCGGGCAGACCGGGTAGTGGCCGGGTTCGTTGGGGTCGACGAGGCCGACGTAGGTGAAGGCGGCGCCGACGCCGGCGAGGGTGGCGAGCGGGGCGAGCAGCCGCCGGCCGAGCGGCCTGCGCCGGAACTCCTCGGCCTCGTGGGGCCGGGGGGCGGTCTGGGGGGTGGGCTCGGCGGTCACGCCGTGATTGTCGCCCGGGCGGCCCGGGGACGCACGACGGCGCGGCCCGGCCGTGCCGGACTGCGCCGTTCGTGTGGTTCCGGGCCCGCGCGTGTCACGCGCCGGGCCCGGGGACCGGGCCGTGGATCAGGCGCGGGCCTTGATCGCGGCGGTCGCGGACTCGCGGGCCGAGGCGACGGCCTGGGATTCCTTGGGCATGCCGAGGCCGGCGATCTTCATCGCGCCGCCGACGACACCGCCGAGGAGGATGACGCCGATGCCGGCCCAGAAGCCGGGGATGTTCGCCGCCACCATGAAGACTCCGGCGATGCAGAAGCCGATGAAGGAGATGATGACACCGGTCCAGGCGGCCGGGGTGTGTCCGTGGGCGCTGCCCGCCATGAGTTGCTCCTCGTAGATGTTGCTCGGTGGTGACGGCTGTCGGGTGATGACGGCGTCATTCTTCCGCACATGACCCCGCGGAGGTGACTCGGGGGGTCCCGGACGATCACGCGTCGTGCGTCGGGTCCTCGCCGCGGTCGAGCGCCTTCCACAGGTCCTCGGGGCGGTCGGGGTCGCCGGCGGCGGGACGGCGGGACGGCCGGGGGGCGCCGGAGCGCTCGTAGCGGCCGCCCATCGCGGGCCAGCTCTTGCCGTAGCGGAGGGCGAAGAGGCCGGCGACGAGGATGAGGAGGGCGCCGACGGCGGCGACGTACGGCCAGGCCGTGTGGGTGAGGCCGGCGACGGCCGCGGCGGTGTCGCCGCTGATCCGGGCGGCCTCGGCGTCGAGGGCCGCGCTGTCGGAGGCGCCGAGGAAGGCGGCGAGGGCGGCGCCGGCGCCGCTGAGCGCGAGCAGCCCGGCGACGAGGGTGCGGCCGGTGCGGCGGACGGCGAAGACGGCGACGAGGGCGGCGAGCCCGACGATCGCGAGGGCGGTCGGAACGCCGGTGACGGTGCCGCCGTCGGCCTCGACGGGGACGGTGCCCCCGGCGACCGACGCGGTGCCCTCGGCCCAGATCTGGCCGGCGGAGAGCAGCACGACGGTGGCCCCGAGGGCACCGAGGAGCAGGGCGAGGGCGAGGCTCCGCCGGCCGCCGGAGGTGACGGCCGCGCGGGCGGCTCGGGGCTGGGGTACGGATGCGGCACTCACGTACCCCACTATCCCCTACGGCCTCGGCGAACCGTTCATCCGGTTGGCGGTGTGCACGGCGCGGAGCACGGCGGCGGCCTTGTTGCGGCACTCGGCGTCCTCGGCGGCCGGGTCGGAGTCGGCGACGACACCGGCTCCGGCCTGCACGTACGCCGTGCCGTCGCGGAGCAGCGCGGTGCGGATGGCGATGGCGGTGTCGGAGTCTCCGGCGAAGTCGAGATACCCGACACATCCGCCGTACAGGCCGCGGCGGGAGGGCTCCAGCTCCTCGATGATCTGCATCGCGCGGGGCTTGGGCGCTCCGGAGAGGGTGCCGGCGGGGAAGCAGGCGGTGAGGACGTCGAAGGCGGTCTTCCCCTCGGCGACGCGGCCGGTGACGGTGGAGACGATGTGCATGACGTGGGAGTACCGCTCGATCGACATGAAGTCGACGACCTCGACGGTGCCGGGGGCGCAGACCCGGCCGAGGTCGTTGCGGCCGAGGTCGACGAGCATGAGGTGCTCGGCGCGCTCCTTGGGGTCGGCGAGCAGCTCCTCGGCGAGGTCGTGGTCCTCCTGCGGGGTGGCGCCGCGGTGCCGGGTGCCGGCGATGGGGTGGAGCATCGCCTGCCCGTCCTCGACCTTGACGAGGGCCTCGGGGCTGGAGCCGACGACGTCGAAGCCGTTCTCGAAGCGGAAGAGGTACATGTACGGGGACGGGTTGGTGGCCCGCAGGACCCGGTAGACGTCGAGCGCGGAGGCCGTGCAGGGGGTCTCGAAGCGCTGCGAGGGGACGACCTGGAAGGCCTCGCCGGCCCGGATCCGCTCCTTGATGTCCTCGACGGCGTCCTGGTAGGCCGGGCCGCCCCAGAGCGCCGAGTACTCGGGGAGTTCGGAGGGCGGGAGGGCGGCGGGGGTGGTGGCGACGGGGCGGGCCAGGTCGGCCTCCATCGCGTCGAGGCGGGCGACGGCGTGGGCGTACGCCTCGTCGACGCCGGTCTCCAGGTCGTTGTGGTTGATCGCGTTGGCGATCAGGAGGACCGAGCCGTCCCAGTGGTCGAGGACGGCGAGGTCGCTGGTGAGCAGCATGGTGAGCTCGGGGAGGCGCAGGTCGTCGCGGGTGGAGTCGCCGATGCGCTCCAGGCGGCGGACGATGTCGTAGCCGAGGTAGCCGACCATGCCGCCGGTGAACGGCGGGAGGTCGCCCGCGAGGTCGCGGGGGGTGTGGAGGGTCTCGACGGTGGCGCGCAGGGCGGCGAGCGGGTCACCGTCCGTGGGGACGCCGACGGGCGGGGTGCCGAGCCAGTGGGCCTCGCCGTCCTTCACCGTCAGGGTGGCGTCGCTGCGGACGCCGATGAAGGAGTAGCGGGACCAGCTGCGGCCGTTCTCCGCGGATTCGAGGAGGAAGGTGCCGGGGCGTTCGCCGGCGAGCTTGCGGTAGAGCCCGACCGGGGTGTCGCCGTCCGCGAGGAGCCTGCGGCTGACGGGGATGACGCGGCGGTCGGCCGCCAGCTTGCGGAAGGTCTCGAGATCCATGGCGCCAGACCCTACTCGGATACGGGAAGGAGCACGTCGGCGTCGAAGCAGGTCCGGGCGCCGGTGTGGCAGGCGGCTCCGACCTGGTCGACCTTGACGAGGAGGGTGTCGGCGTCGCAGTCGAGGGCGACGGACTTCACGTGCTGGACGTGCCCGGAGGTGTCGCCCTTGACCCAGTACTCGTTCCGGCTGCGGGACCAGTAGGTGCAGCGGCCGGTGGTGAGGGTGCGGTGGAGGGCCTCGTCGTCCATCCAGCCGAGCATGAGCACCTCGCCGGTGTCGTACTGCTGGGCGATGGCGGGGACCAGGCCGTCGGCGCTGCGCTTGAGGCGGGCGGCGATGGCCGGGTCGAGGCCGCTGGGGGTCCGGGGCGTGCTGCTCATGCCGCCATTGTGCCGTGGCGCGGGGGCGTGTCCGGCCGGGCGTCCACTGGGCGGACGGCGCGGCGGGATCGTACGCTGGCGGGCATGTCGACCCATGCCAAACGTGAACGGCTTCTGCTCGCTGATCTGTTGGAGGCGGCCGGTCCCGACGCCCCGACGCTGTGCGAGGGCTGGCGGACCCGGGACCTCGCGGCGCACGTGGTGGTGCGGGAGCGACGCCCCGACGCGGCGGCGGGGACGCTCGTGCCGGCGCTGAAGGACCGCCTGGAGCGGGTGCAGGAGGAGTTCGCCGGAAAGCCGTACGAGGAGCTGCTCCAGCTCGTCCGTACCGGTCCGCCGCGCTTCTCCCCCTTCACGATCAAGCAGGTGGACGAGGGCGCGAACGTGGTCGAGTTCTACGTCCACGCGGAGGACGTCCGGCGGGCCCAGCCCGGCTGGTCGGCGCGGGAGCTGGACCCGGTCTTCTCGGACGCCCTCTGGTCCCGCCTGGAGAAGGGCGCCCGCCTCCTCGGCCGCAAGGCCCCGGTGGGCCTGGTGCTGCGCCGCCCGAACGGCCAGACGGTCGTCGCGCACAAGGGGACCCCGGTGGTGACGGTCTCCGGGGAGCCGGGCGAGCTGACGATGTACCTGTACGGGCGTACGGAGGTCGCGAAGGTCGGCCTGGAGGGCGAGCCGGACGCGATCGAGCTGCTGAGCACGACGAAGCAGCTGGGGATCTAGGGCTTCGGGAGCCCGGGCTTGGGGAGTTCGGCGCGGCGGACGGCGCGGACCGCGAGGCCGTAGACCCCGGAGAGGGCGCAGACGGCGGCGCTGACGACGAAGACCGGGCCGGGTCCCCAGGCGCCGATGGCGGCGCCGGTGACCGGGAAGCTCAGCGGGGCGATGCCGAGGCTGCCGAGACTGGCGACGGCGCTCACCCGGCCGAGGTACGCGGGGTCGCACTCGGTCTGGATCAGGGCGTTGCACAGGGCTCCGGAGAGGCCGGCGAGCAGGCCGACGGAGAGGGCCACGGCGACGGCGAGGGCGAGCTGGGGGGTGTGGGCGAGCGCGCCGATCGACACGGCGCCGACCACCATGGTCCAGCCCATGACGAGGCCGGTCCGGGGGACGTGGCCCTTGACGGTCAGCAGCAGGGAGGCGGCGCCCGCGCCGACGCCGAAGCCGGCGAGGACCCAGCCGATGCCGGTGGCGCCCCAACCGCGCTGCTCGGCGAGGACGGCGAGGCCGACGTTGAGGGGGCCCACGAAGCCGAGGTCGCCGAGGAGGACGACGATCATCAGCGGGCCGAGCACCCGGTGGCCGCGGAGGTAGCGCAGGCCGTCGGTGAGACCGCTCAGGGCGGAGTCGTCGCGGGTCTCCTCCCGGGGCAGCGGGCGGAGCCGGAGCGCGGCGAGCAGGGGCAGGGAGAAGGCGAAGAGGGCGCCCGCGACGGCGAAGGCGCTCGCGGTGCCGCCGACGGCGACGGCGAGCCCGCCGAGCGGGGCGCCGACGATGGCGCCCGTCCGGTAGGCGAGGCCGCGCATGCCCTGGACGCGGGCGAGCTGGTCGCGGTCGGCGATCCGGGGCGGCAGGGCGCCGACGGCCGGCAGGAAGAGGGCGTCGACGGTGCCGAAGACGAGGGCGACGGCGGCGAGCGCTCCCAGGCCGGGCGAGGCGAGGAAGAGGGTGGCCGCGAGACCGAGGGTGACCAGGCAGCGGACGGTGTCGGAGGCGATGACGACCCGGCGCGGGCCGAGCCGGTCGGCGATCACTCCGCCGAAGAGCATGAGGAGCGCGCGGGGCACGGCCGCGACGGCCATGACGAGCCCGGCCTGGGCGGGGGTGCCGCCGCTGACGGCGGCCCAGGAGAGGGCCAGGTAGAAGACGCTGTCGCCGAGGGTGGAGGCGGTGTAGGCGCCGAGCCAGCGCAGGACCTGGGGGCTGCGGTGGGCGGGGCGGGCGGCGGCCTCGGTGAGCGCGGTCACGGGCGGTAGGGGAAGCCGTGGAGGTGGACGGCGACGTTCTCGCGGCCCTCGGTGTCGCCGGCGGCCTCGGCGGCGCGGGCGGCCTGGTCGTACTTCCGGAGGACGGCCTCCAGCTCCGCGCCGAGGGCGGTGAGTTCGGCGGCGGTGAGCCGGGGCAGCCATTCGGAGCTGATCGAGGCGGAGCGCCAGGCGTCGGACCAGGTGAGGCGCTCGTCGAGGAAGCGGGTGTGCATCTCGGCCCGCTGCTCGCTGACGGTACGGCCGAAGGCGGCGCTGGCCGCGGCGAGTTCGGGGGCGTCCTTGACGTCCTCCTCGTGGATGCCGAAGCCGTAGGAGCTGGGCTGCCACCAGCGTTCGCGCCCGTCGGCGGACTGCGCCTCGGCCTCCTCGATGAGCCCGCCGTCGGCGAGCTTGCGCAGGTGGTAGCTGACCAGGGAGACGGCCTCGTCGACCTGGTCGGCGAGCTGCGAGGCGGTCGCGGTGCGGGCGACGAAGAGGGCCCGGTAGAGGCGCATGCGCAGGGGGTGCGAGATGGCCTTGAGGGTGCCGAGCTCGGTGATCCGGCGGGTCTCTGAGGAGGTCATGTCCACGACCGTAGATGCGAAAGAAAATTTGCGCAAGATGGATTGCGCAAATTTCCTTTCGCATCCGGCGGACGAAAAGGGCCCCCGAAGGGGCCCTTCCCACCAGCGGAACGACGTCTCAGCGGACCTCGTTGCCCGCCTCCCGCAGCGCTCCCTTGACCTCGCCGATCCGCAGGTCGCCGAAGTGGAAGACGGAGGCGGCGAGCACCGCGTCCGCACCGGCGGCGACGGCCGGGGCGAAGTCGCCGAGCTTGCCGGCGCCGCCGGACGCGATCACCGGCACGGTCACGTGCTTGCGCACGGCCGTGATCATCTCGGTGTCGTAGCCGTCCTTGGTGCCGTCCGCGTCCATCGAGTTGAGCAGGATCTCCCCCGCGCCGAGCTCGGCGGCGCGGTGGGCCCACTCGACGGCGTCGATGCCGGTGCCCTTGCGGCCGCCGTGCGTCGTCACCTCGAAGGAGCCGGAGGCGGTACGCCGGGCGTCGACCGACAGGACGAGGACCTGGCGGCCGAAGCGCTCGGCGATCTCCTGGATCAGCTCGGGGCGGGCGATCGCGGCGGTGTTGACGCCGACCTTGTCCGCGCCGGCCCGCAGCAGCTTGTCGACGTCCTCCGCCGAGCGGACGCCGCCGCCGACGGTGAGCGGGATGAAGACCTGCTCGGCGGTGCGGCGCACCACGTCGTAGGTGGTCTCGCGGTTGCCGGAGGAGGCGGTGATGTCGAGGAAGGTCAGCTCGTCGGCGCCCTCGGCGTCGTACAGCTTGGCCATCTCGACGGGGTCGCCGGCGTCCCGCAGGTTCTGGAAGTTGACGCCCTTGACGACCCGGCCGTTGTCCACGTCCAGGCAGGGGATCACGCGTACGGCGAGGCTCATGCCGCATCACTCCTGTACGCCTCGACCTCTACCTCGACCACCAGGCGGGGGTCGACGAAGCCGGAGACGATGATCATCGAGGCGGCCGGGCGGACCGCGTCGAACAGCTCCTTGTGGGCGCGGCCCACCTCGTCCACGTCCCGCGCGTGGGTGATGTACATGCGGGTGCGGACGACGTCCCCGGCGCCGAGGCCGAGCTGCTTCAGGGCGTCGAAGGCGACGTTGAAGGAGTTGACGGTCTGCTCGTACGGGCCGCCGTCGGCGATGGCCCCGTCGATCACCGACGTGCAGCCGGAGACGAGTACGGTCCCGTTGGGCAGCTCGACGGCGCGGGAGTAGCCGAAGACCTCCTCCCAGGGGGCGCCGGTGACGATCTTGCGCACGGAGTCGGTCATGCGGACGCCACCGCCTGAAGGGCCTCCTCCAGGGTGAACGCCTTGGCGTAGAGCGCCTTGCCGACGATCGCGCCCTCGACGCCCAGGTGCGTGAGGCCCGCGAGGGCCCGCAGGTCGTCCAGGGAGGAGACGCCGCCGGAGGCGACGACGGGCTTGTCCGTGGCCGCGCAGACGTTCTTCAGGAGCTCGACGTTGGGGCCGGTGAGGGTGCCGTCGCGGCCGATGTCGGTGACGACGTACCGGGCGCAGCCCTCGGAGTCGAGGCGGGCGAGGGTCTCGTAGAGGTCGCCGCCCTCGCTGGTCCAGCCGCGGCCCTTGAGGGTGGTGCCGCGGACGTCGAGGCCGACGGCGATCTTGTCGCCGTGCTCGGCGATGACCTTGGCGACCCACTCGGGGGTCTCCAGGGCGGCGGTGCCGAGGTTGACGCGGGTGCAGCCGGTGGCGAGGGCGGCGGCGAGCGAGGCGTCGTCGCGGATGCCGCCGGAGAGCTCGACCTTGATGTCCATGGCCTCGGTGATCTGGCGGACGAGGTCGCGGTTGTCGCCGGTGCCGAAGGCGGCGTCCAGGTCGACGAGGTGGAGCCACTCGGCGCCGGAGCGCTGCCAGGAGAGCGCGGCCTCCAGCGGGGAGCCGTAGGAGGTCTCGCTGCCGGACTCGCCGTGGACGAGCCGGACGGCCTGGCCGTCACGGACGTCGACGGCGGGGAGGAGTTCGAGAGTGCTCACAGGGTTCCGATCCAGTTGGTGAGGAGCTGGGCTCCGGCGTCGCCGGACTTCTCGGGGTGGAACTGGGTGGCCCACAGGGCCCCGTTCTCCACGGCGGCGACGAAGGGCTCGCCGTGGGTGGCCCAGGTGACCTTGGGGGCGCGGATGTTCTTGTTGCCGACCTCCAGCGTCCACTCGCGCACCGCGTAGGAGTGCACGAAGTAGAAGCG
Source organism: Streptomyces sp. NPDC047974 (assembly GCF_040653375.1). Lineage (NCBI taxonomy): Bacteria > Bacillati > Actinomycetota > Actinomycetes > Kitasatosporales > Streptomycetaceae > Streptomyces > Streptomyces sp. NPDC047974. The sequence goes on along the minus strand of NZ_JBEZNU010000003.1, from coordinate 236,646 downwards.
GGCGTCGGCGTCGAGGCCGGCGAAGAGCTCGGTGTCCTCGGGCGCGTCGACAGTGTTCCAGCCCATGTGGGGCACGACGGGGGCGTTCAGCGGCTCGACCGTGCCGGGCCACTCGTCGAGGCCCTCGGTCTCGACGCCGTGCTCGATGCCGCGCTCGAAGAGGATCTGCATGCCGACGCAGATGCCCATGACGGGGCGGCCGCCGGCGAGGCGGCGGCCGACGATCCAGTCGCCGCGGGCCTCCTTGAGCCCCTTCATGCAGGCCGAGAAGGCGCCGACGCCGGGGACGAGGAGCCCGTCGGCGTTCATCGCCGTCTCGTAGTCGCGGGTGATCTCGACGTCGGCGCCGACCCGGGCGAGCGCGCGCTCGGCGGAGCGGACGTTGCCGAAGCCGTAGTCGAAGACGACGACCTTCTTCGGAGTCGCAGTGCTCATGACCACACGTCCAGTCGCAGCACACCGGCGGCGAGGCACATCGTGGCGCCGATGGAGAGCAGCACGATGAGGCCCTTGGGCATCTCCTGCTTGACGAAGGAGTAGATGCCGCCGAGCAGGAAGAGCCCGACGACGATCAGGATGGTGGAGAGGCCGGTCACGGTTAGAGCGCGCCCTTCGTGGAGGGGAGGATTCCGGCGGCGCGCGGGTCGCGCTCGGAGGCGTAGCGCAGGGCCCGGGCGAGCGCCTTGAACTGGCACTCCACGATGTGGTGGGCGTTGCGGCCGTAGGGCACGTGCACGTGCAGCGCGATCTGCGCCTGGGCCACGAAGGACTCCAGGATGTGGCGCGTCATGGTGGTGTCGTACGAGCCGATCATCGGCGCCAGGTTCTCCGGCTCGGTGTGCACCAGGTAGGGGCGGCCGGAGAGGTCGACGGTGACCTGGGCGAGGGACTCGTCCAGCGGGACCGTGCAGTTGCCGAAGCGGTAGATGCCGACCTTGTCGCCGAGCGCCTGCTTGAAGGCGGCGCCCAGGGCGAGGGCGGTGTCCTCGATGGTGTGGTGGGAGTCGATGTGGAGGTCGCCGTCGGTCTTGACCGTGAGGTCGAAGAGGCCGTGGCGGCCGAGCTGGTCGAGCATGTGGTCGTAGAAGCCGACCCCGGTCGACACGTCGACCTTCCCGGTGCCGTCGAGGTCTATCTCGACGACGACGGACGTCTCCTTGGTGGTGCGCTCCACGCGGCCTACGCGGCTCATGCGTTCTGCTCCTTCTTCAGCTCACGAACCGCGTCGAGGAACGCGTCGTTCTCTTCGGGGGTGCCTGCGGTGACCCGCAGCCAGCCGGGTACGCCGTTGTCCCGGACCAGGACGCCCCGGTCGAGGATCTTCCGCCACGCCTCCTGCGTGTCGGGGAAACGCCCGAACTGGACGAAGTTGGCGTCGGACTCGGTGACCTCGTAGCCGGCCGCGCGCAGCTCGGCGACGAGCCGGTCCCGCTCGGCCTTGAGCTGCTCGACGTACCCGAGGAGGGTGTCGGTGTGCTCCAGGGCGGCGAGCGCGGTGGCCTGGGTGACGGCGGAGAGGTGGTACGGCAGCCGGACCAGCTGCACGGCGTCGACGACGGCCGGGTGGGCCGCGAGGTAGCCGAGGCGGAGTCCGGCGGCGCCGAAGGCCTTGGACATGGTCCGGGAGACCACCAGGTGCGGCCGGCCCTCCAGGAGCGGCAGCAGCGAGGCGCGGTGGCTGAACTCCACGTACGCCTCGTCCACCACGACGAGCGAGGGCTTCGCGGCCTGCGCGGCCTCGTACAGCCGCTCCACGACCGCGGCCTCGACGGCGGTGCCGGTGGGGTTGTTGGGCGAGGTGACGAAGACGACGTCGGGCCGGTGCTCGGCGATCGCCGCCTCGGCGGCCTCCACGTCGATGGTGAAGTCCTCGCGCCGCGGTCCGGAGATCCAGCCGGTGCCGGTGCCGCGGGCGATCAGGGCGTGCATCGAGTACGAGGGCTCGAAGCCGATCGCGGTGCGGCCCGGGCCGCCGAAGGTCTGGAGGAGCTGCTGGAGCACCTCGTTGGAGCCGTTGGCGGCCCAGACGTTCTCCACGGCGACCGGGTGGCCCCCGGTGCGGCTGAGGTAGCGGGCCAGCTCGGTGCGGAGCTCCACCGCGTCCCGGTCGGGGTAGCGGTTGAGGTTCCGGGCGGCCTCGGCGACCCGCTCCGCGATCCGGGCCACCAGGGGCTCGGGCAGCGGGTAGGGGTTCTCGTTGGTGTTCAGCTGGACGGGCACGTCGAGCTGGGGGGCGCCGTAGGGCGACTTGCCCTTCAGCTCCTCGCGGATCGGCAGGTCGTCGATCCCGATCTTCTCGTACGCGTTCACTTGTTCTCGGGCACCTTCCAGCCGAACCTCGCCTTGATCGCCGCGCCGTGGGCCGGGAGGTCCTCGGCCTCGGCGAGGGTGACCACGTGGTGGGCCACGTCGGCGAGCGCGTCGCGCGTGTAGTCCACGATGTGCACCCCGCGCAGGAAGGACTGCACGGAGAGGCCCGAGGAGTGGCAGGCGCAGCCGCCGGTGGGCAGGACGTGGTTGGAGCCGGCGCAGTAGTCGCCGAGGGAGACCGGCGACCAGGGGCCGACGAAGATCGCGCCCGCGTTGCGGACCCGGTCGGCGAGGGCGGCGGCGTCGGCGGTCTGGATCTCCAGGTGCTCGGCGCCGTAGGCGTCGACGACCTTGAGGCCGTCCTCCAGGTCGGTGACGAGGACGATCGCGGACTGCCTGCCGGCCAGCGCCGGGACGATCCGGTCGTCGACGTGCTTGGAGGCGGCGACCTGGGTCTTCAGCTCCGCCTCGACGGCCTCGGCGAGCGCCTCGGAGTCGGTGACGAGGACGGAGGCGGCCATCGGGTCGTGCTCGGCCTGGCTGATCAGGTCGGCGGCGACGTGCGCCGGGTCGGCGGTGGCGTCCGCGAGGACCGCGATCTCCGTGGGGCCGGCCTCGGCGTCGATGCCGATGCGGCCCTTGAGGAGGCGCTTGGCGGCGGCGACGTAGATGTTGCCGGGGCCGGTGACCAGGTTGACGGGCTCGCAGCCGGGCTCGTCGGCGGTGGACGCGGTGCCGTACGCGAACATGGCCACGGCCTGGGCGCCGCCGGCCGCGTAGACCTCGTCGACGCCGAGGAGGGCGCAGGCGGCGAGGATCGTCGGGTGCGGCAGGCCGCCGCCCCACTCACTGTTGAAAGGGGCCTTCTGCGGCGGGGAGGCCACGGCCAGGCCCGCGACGCCGGCCTCCTGGGCCGGGACGACGTTCATCACGACGGAGGACGGGTAGACGGCCCGGCCGCCCGGCACGTACAGGCCGACGCGGTCGACGGGGATCCACTTCTCGGTGACCGTGCCGCCGGGCACGACCTGGGTGGTGTGGGTGGTGCGGCGCTGGTCGCGGTGGACCAGGCGGGCGCGCCGGATCGACTCCTCCAGGGCCGCGCGGACGGCCGGGTCGAGCTCGTCGAGGGCCCGGGCGAGCGCCTCGGCGGGCACCCGGAGGCCGGGGACCCGCACGCCGTCGAATTTCTCCCCGTACTCGATCACCGCCGCCGCGCCATGATGCCGTACGTCCTCGCAGATGGGCCGCACCGTCTCCAGGGCGGCTTCCACGTCGAACTCGGCACGGGGCAGCAGGTCGCGCAGGGCGGAACCCTCGGGGAGGGCCTCGCCGCGCAGATCGATTCGAGAGATCACGGGTCAATTCTCTCAGACGCCCCACGGCGCCGGACTCCCGTATCACTGGCTGATACACGGCTTGCCGCACGTCGATACGCGCCACTGTGGCGTCTCCTCGCCACTCCTGACCGTTAGCGTTCAGCCCGTCACAGTGCGGGAAGAACGACTGTACGAATCCACTGCTCCCGGTGAGCGGAGTGGTGGGAGCGCATCGGGGAAGCGAGGGGGCGGCAGTGACCGAGCCGCACGAGGACGGGATGCCGGAGGGTCTCACGGGTCCGGAGCGGGCCGTGTGGCAGGCGTTCCGGATCGGCAGGACCTGTGATCTGACGGAGGGGGTGCCGGAGCGGGACGACCCGTTCGGGGAGGCGGTGTGGGGGCCGGAGCGGAGCGTGCGCGCCGACGTGGTGGCGGCGCTGCTGCTCGGCGGTCCCGCCGCCCGGCAGGGCCGGGTGGCCGCGCTGAAGCTGCGCGGGGTGCGGATCACCGGCGTGCTCGATCTGGCGGGCGGTTCCATAGGCCCGTACGTGGAGCTGCACGGCTGCCGCTTCGACGACGAGGTGCTGCTGCCCGAGGCCCGGTTCGGCACGCTGCGGCTCGTCGGCTGCGCGCTCCTCCGCCTGGAGGCGGCCCGGCTGCACACGGAGGGCGACCTCCATCTGCCGCGCTGCCGGGTGCGGCGCGGCATCCGGCTGACGGACGCGCAGATCGGCACGGACCTGCTGCTCAACCAGATCCAGGTGTGGCCGGACGGCCGCGGCCGGGCGATCACGGCGGACGGCCTGTCGGTGGCGCAGGACCTCCAGGCCGAGCTGGTCGAGACGCACGGCGAGTTCAGCCTGCGCGGGGCGAAGGTCGGGGTCTCGCTCAGCCTGCGGGGCAGCGTGCTGCGCGGGGACCGGGGCAGACGCGCGCTGAACGCCCCGCAGCTGACGGTGGAGCGGACCCTGTATCTGAACGCCGCCTGGGTGTACGAGGGCGACGGCCCGTCCACGGCGACCCCGCCGTACGGCGTGGCGCCGCTCCAGGACGCCCGGCGCAAGCCCGCCGAGTTCCACGGCGGGGTACGGCTGGACGACGGGCGGTTCGGGGACGCGGTGGACCTCAACCACGCCCGCTTCCTGCTGAGCGGGGCCCGCCGGGAGGAGCTGTCGCTGCGCCGGATCGTCACCCCGGAGCTGCGGTTCAACGGCGAGCGGCCGGAGGAGGGCCGGGTGGTGCTGAACGGCGCGAAGGTGGTGACGCTGATCGACCTGTCGACCAGCTGGCCGGGCCCGGGCGGCCTCGCGATGAGCGGCTTCGTCTACGAGAACCTCGTGCCGTACGGCCACTTCCCCCTGGCCCGGCGGATCGCCTGGGTGGCGGCGGCGACCCCCGAGTACGCCCCGGAGCCGTACGAGCGCCTCGCGGCCGTGCTGCGGGCCAGCGGGGAGGACGCCGACGCCCGGGAGGTGCTGCTCGCCAAGCAGCGGCGCAGACGGGAGACGCTGCCGGTCGCCGGGAAGCTCTGGGGGTACGTCCAGGACTGGACGGTGGCGTACGGCTACCGGCCGGGCCGGGCCGCGCTGTGGATGGCGGTGCTGTGGGCGGCGGGCACGCTGGCCTTCTCCCGGTACGACCCGGTGCCGATCAAGCAGGGCGAGGGCCCGGCGTGGAACGGCACCCTGTACGCCCTGGACCTGCTGCTCCCGGTGATCACCCTCGGCCAGGACGGCTACTGGAAGCTGGAGGGCGGCTGGCAGTGGACGGCCGCCGCGCTCATCCTGCTCGGCTGGATCCTGGCCACCACGGTGGCGGCGGGCGCGACCCGGCTGCTCAGCAGGGGGTGAGCCCCGGGCGGGCGGTGTGGCGGGCGGCGTGAGGGGTGGCGTGGCGGGCGGCCCCGCGGCCCGCGTGACGGCCAGGGGGAGACCGGGTGTGATCCGGGTGAAGGCGGGGGCGGACGGCGGGCCCCCCGCCCCGCCCGGTGGGAAGATACGAGCCGACATGTCCTTTCTCCGCGCCCTGGTCGGCACCGCCCGCTCGGCCCGGCACGCCCCGCGTCTCGCCGCCGGGCTGACGCCGGACGACGACGTGTTGCTGGACGCCCCCGACGGGCGGCTCTCCCCCGCCCTGGTCGCCGCCGCGCTCGGCGACCCGGAGCCCGCGGCGAAGCTGCTCGCGACCACCCGGGACGCCGCGGAGTGGGAGGACCGGGACCGCTACGTGGCCCGGCTCGCCGCCTTCGCGTACCACCGGGGCGAGTGGCTGGACCGGTGGCGGGAGGCCGCGCCGCGGGACTCCGACGCGCTCCTCGTGGCCGCGCAGCTCGCGGTGCGCCGGGCCTGGGAGTCGCCGGCCCGGGCCGAGCGGCTGCGCGAGCTCGACCCCCTGCTGCGGCCGCTCACCGAGGAGGCCGGGCGCGATCCGGTGCCGTGGCGGCTCGCCCTCGACCACGCGCGCGGGGCGCACGCCGGGCACGCGGTCTTCGAGCGGCTGTGGGAGCAGGCGCTGCTCCGCTCCGCGCACCACTACGGCTGCCATGTCGCCGCCCTGAAGTACCTGTCGGCTCAGTGGTACGGCTCGCAGCGGGCTGCCTTCGACTTCGCGGAGCAGGCCGCCGACGACGCGGCGCCCGGATCGCTGGTGCGGGCGCTGCCCGTGCGCGCCGCCCACGAGGCGCTGCGGCCGCTGCCGGGCCCGGGCCGGGAGCGGCCGACGGGACCGGAGGGCGCCGGGGCGGCGGACGGCGCGCGGATCGACCGGGCCGCGGACCGGGGCCTGGCGCTGTCGGCGGCGTTCGCGCCGGGCGACCCGTGGCCCGCGGAGGTGCGGAACCTGCTGGCGTACGTGCTGGTGGAGCGGGAGCGGTGGGAGGAGGCGCTGGCGGAGTTCGGGCGCACGGGGCCGTACGCCACCTCCTTCCCGTGGGCGGTCGGCGGGCACGATCCGCTGCGGCGGTTCCTCGCCACCAGGGACCGGACGCGGGCGGAGCTGGCGCGCCGGACCCCGCTGTGGGGGCGGGCTCGCGCAATCCCCGGACGGAGCGGTCCGCGCGGCCATTAGGCTTGGCCGCTGTGACCTCCGCTCGCCTGCCCCTCTTCCCGCTCAACGCGGTGCTGTTCCCGGGCCTCGTGCTGCCTCTCAACGTCTTCGAGGAGCGATATCGCGCCATGATGCGCGCGCTCCTGGACATCGACGCCTCCGAGCCGCGCCGGTTCGCCGTGGTCGCGATCCGGGACGGGTCCGAGGTCGCGCCGACCGCGCCCGGGATGCCGGACCCGACGTCGCTGCCCGAGAAGGGCCCGGCGGCCGGTTTCGGCCCCGACCCGATCACGAGCTTCCACCCGGTGGGGTGCGTCGCGGACGCGGCGAGCATCCGGCAGCGCGGGGACGGCTCGTACGAGGTGATGGTCACCGGCACCACCCGGGTCCGGCTGCGCTCGGTGGACGCGAGCGGCCCCTTCCTGACGGCCGAGACCGAGGAACTGCCGGAGGACGCGGGCGAGGAGGCGGAGGCGCTGGCCGAGGGCGTGCTGCGGGCCTTCCGTTCGTACCAGAAGCGGCTGGCGGGGGCGCGGGAGCGGTCCCTGACGACCAGCGAGCTGCCCGACGACCCCTCGGTGGTGTCGTATCTGGTCGCGGCCGCGGCCATGGTGGACGTACCGACGAAGCAGCGGCTCCTGGAAGCGCCGGACACCACGGTCCGGCTGCGCGAGGAGCTGGCGCTGCTGCGGGCGGAGACGGCGGTGCTGCGGCACCTCCCGTCGCTGCCGGCGGTGGAGCTGACGCAGGCGCCGACCCACCCGAACTGACGGACCGAGGGAACCGAGGAAGCCCCGTGGCGAAGAAGAAGCAGAAGAACGCCGGAGGCACCCCGGCGACGGTGGCGCTGGCCGCGGCCGGGACGGCGTACACCCTGCACGCCTACGAGCACGACCCGGCGACCCCCTCGTACGGCGAGGAGGCGGCGGAGGCGCTCGGCGTCACGCCCGACCGGGTCTTCAAGACGCTGGTGGCGGACGTCGACGGGGAGCTGACGGTGGCGGTGGTGCCGGTCGCCGGCCAGCTGGACCTGAAGGCGCTCGCGACGGCGGTCGGCGGCAAGCGGGCGGCGATGGCCGACCCGGCGGCGGCCGAGCGGACGACCGGCTACGTCCGGGGCGGGATCTCCCCGCTGGGGCAGCGCAAGCGGCTGCGTACGGTGCTCGACGCCTCGGCGTCGGGGCACGCGACGATCTGCGTCTCGGCCGGCCGGCGGGGTCTGGAGGTCGAGCTCTCCCCCGCCGACCTGGCCGCGCTCACCTCCGCGGTGCTCGCCCCGATCGGCCGCGGCTGACGCCGGGTCAGTGCTTGTACGTGTCCCAGGGGCCCTGCTCCGGGTCGCGGGGGCCGAAGATCCCGGTCAGGAGCAGGTGGACGACCGTCGCGGCGAGCGGCCAGGCCAGCATCGCCGCGGCGCCCATCCGGAGCTTCAGCGGGGCGTCGAAGACGACGTTCGGGCCGACGGCCTTGGCGTGCGCGATCACGTCGGCGGTCGGCCCCAGCTTCGTCCCCAGCCACCAGGCGAGCAGCGAGCCGAGGACGCCGCCGACCGCCAGGCCGAGGACGAGCGGCACCCCGCCCTTGCGGCGGGCCAGGAAGACGGCGAGTCCGGCGACCGCGCCGAAGGCGAGCGCGAGGAGGACGAAGGTGCCGTCGGCGCCGATCGCGGCCTCCCCCTCGGAGTTCCGCAGATAGACGCCCTCGCCGTCGGAGATCAGCTGGACGGTGGGGGCCAGCCACACCCAGAGCGCGCCGAGCACCGCGCCGGCGACCGCGGAGGCGACCGTCACGACCAGTCCCTGGACGACCTCGGCCGCGGTGACGGGGTCACCGGCGGGCCCCTGGTGCGGCGGGGGCGGCGGCCACCCGGAATCGTGCGGCGGCGGCTGGGAGGGCGTCAGGGGTGCGGTCACCCCGCCATGGTGCCAGGTGTCCCCGCGGCCCGCCTCAGCGGACCGCGGCCCTGCGGTACGCCCAGGTCGCGAGGGCCAGCGACAACACCCCGACGACGCCGCAGACGGCGAGGTCGAGGGCGACGGCCGCCCAGTCGGGGCGCGGGTCGAAGGCGCGGGCCAGGGCCTCGACGCCGTACGTGGACGGCAGCAGGTCCCGCGCCCAGGCGATCGGCTCCGGCATCCGCTCGGCCGGCAGCACCCCGAGGAGGAGGGCGGCGGACATGCCGAGCTGACCGAGGAGGGTGGCCAGTTCCTGGCGGGGGGCGAGCAGGCCGAGGGCGGCGCCGAGCCCGGAGAGGGCGGCGCCGGAGAGCGGCACGACGGCGACGAGCAGCCACAGGTGGCCGAGCGGCAGGCCGAAGAGGACGGCGCCGGTGACGGCGGTGACGAGCGTGCCGGGGACGGTGAAGGAGGCGTACGCGCCGGCGGCGCCGAGGACCACGGCGGCGGGCGGCACGGGCAGGGTGGCGTAGTGGTCGAGGCCGCCGTCGGCGCGGAGCCGGCCGAAGTACTGGGCGAGCAGGTTGAGGGCGACGAAGGCGACGACGAGGACGGTGGAGCCGGCCACGACGGCGCGGGCCTCGGAGCCTCCGTCGACGACCCCCCGCATCATGATCATGATGCCGATGGACTGGAAGGTGGCGACGAAGAGCAGCGGGATGCGGGCCACCCGGGCGCGGCTGAGCTGCGCCCGGTAGACGGCGGCGAGGGAGGGCAGCAGCCGGGCGGACGGGGCGAGGGGCGCGGCCTCCTCGGCGCCCTGGACCCGGGCGGCCTTCACGCCGGCCGGCAGGGCCTCGGCGGGCAGGGTGCTCAACGCGGACAGCTCCTGGGGGTGACGTGCGGCAGGTGGGGGGTCACGCCGGGGGCGGCAGGGGTGGTGCTCATGCCTTCACCAGGCCTTCGCGGGCGGCGCCGCCGAGGGCGAGGTAGACGTCCTCCAGGCTGGGCGTGGCGAGGGTGAAGTCGTCGAGGGCCGCGAAGGCGGCGCCGCCGGTGACGGTGGCGACGGCGGCGCGGGCGGCGTCGGGGGCGAGGCGGAGGACCCAGCGGCGGCCGGACTCCTGGGCGAGCTCGCGCAGGGCGGCGACCTCGGGGAGGCCGAGCGGGGCGGACTCGCGCCACAGGAGCTCGACGCGGACCTCGTCGGCGACGCGTTCCTTCAGTCCCGCGGGGGTGTCGCAGGCGATCACCCGGCCGCGGTCGAGGACGGCGACCCGGTCGAGGACGGTCTCGGCCTCGATGACGTTGTGGGTGACGAGGAGGACGGTGGTGCCGTCCTCGGCGCGGCGGCGGTCGACGGCGGCCCAGACGGCGCGGCGGGCGACCGGGTCCATGCCGGTGGTGGGCTCGTCGAGGACGAGGACGGGCCGCGGGCCGACCAGGGCGGTGGCGAAGCAGGCGAGCCGGCGCTGGCCGCCGGAGAGCTTCTTCAGCGGCCGGTCGGCGAGTTCGCCGAGGCCCAGCTCGTCGAGGACGGCGTCCCGTGCGGCGCGGGCGTCGGCGGCGCTCAGGCCGCGGAGCCGGCCGGTGGTCTCGGCGGCGAGGGAGACGGTCAGCTCGTCGAGGGCGGTGGACTCCTGGCCGAGGTGGGCGAGGAGGCGGGCGGCGCGCTCGGGGTGGCGGACGAGGTCGTGGCCGAGGAGCGTGACGGAGCCGGAGTCGGGGCGCATCAGCCCGGTCAGCTGCCGGACCAGGGTGGACTTGCCCGCCCCGTTGGGCCCGAGCAGCCCGAAGATCTCGCCGCCGCGCACGTCCAGGCTGATCCCGTCGGTGGCGCGCACCTCGGGAGTCGCGGGCGCGCCGCGCCTGCCGCGCGTGGCGGGGTACGTCTTGACCAGATCCCGCACCACGCACACCGTACTCACGGGGGGAGAGCCTACGGGGTCGCCGGTCCCGGGGCGGGCGCGGGGGCGGTTTCGGCGGCGGCGTGGACGTCGATCTCGCGCCAGAAGCCGGCCCGGATGGCGTAGCGGTCGTGCTCGTCGATCTGGTCGTCCTTGTGCGCGAGGAGGCCGAACCGGGCGGCATAGCGGAGGAGTTCGCCGTCGATGCGGTGCGGGATGCGGGGGTAGAGGACGGAGAGCCGCTGGACGTGGGACTGCTCGGGCAGCCGCTCCAGCCACCGGCGGGCGAACACCTGTCCGACTTCGAAGGGGTCGCCGCCGACGGTGGTGATGTCCTCCTCGCGGTCGGCCCAGCGCTGCTCGGCGCTGGTGAGGTGGGCCAGGGTGGGCAGCGAGGCGGTCTCGGGGGGCTCGCCGAGGGCGGTCGGGGGCCGCTCGACCCAGCCCCGGTCGGAGGACCAGCGCAGGGCGCTCGCCGGCTGGGGCGCGGCGGCGTGCGGGGCCGCGACGGGGCGCAGCCCGGCGAGGTCCTTGGGGGTGGGGACGGACTTCCCGGCGGCGGGCGGCGGGACGGTGGCGGGCCGGTGGCCGTGGCCGTGGTCGTGCCCGCGCTCGTGCTCGTGACCGTCGGCGGCGGGTGCCCCGTCGGGGGCCGGGCCGCCGTTCCTGACGGCTGCGGCGGCCGCCGCCTCGGCGGCGCGTTCGGCGGAGGCGAGGGCGGCCTCGGGGAGCGGCGCGGAGAGGATGGCGGCGATCTCGGGGCGGGGCACCGGCGGCGGGGCGCAGAGGCCGGCGAGGTCCTTCGCGCGGACGGCCCGGGTGATCCAGCTCCGGTCGAGGACGCGGCGCTCGTCGGCCTCGGCGACCAGGTCCTCGGACTGGTTGTAGTCGCCGTCGGCGGCCTGGACGGCCCAGAGGTGGACGGCGACGCCGTGCTCCTTGGCGGACATGAGGCCGGGCAGCAGGTCGCCGTCGCCGGTGACGAGGACGATGTCGGTGCAGGCGCGGTTGCGGGCCAGCTCGGTGAGCTCGGTGTGCATGGCCGCGTCGACGCCCTTCTGCGCCCAGCGGCCGTCGCTGCGGGTCAGGGCGCCGAGCCGGACGGTGACCCGGGGCATCACGCGCAGCCTGCGGTGCTCGGGCTGGGGCACCCGGTCGGGGGCGCCGTCGAACCAGTAGATCCGCAGCAGCGGGAGGCCGGTCTCGTTCTCGGCGCGCTCCCTGAGCTGCTGGATGAGGCCCGCGTGGTCGACGGTGATGCGGGAGCGGGCCGGTTCTCCGGCGAGCAGGCTGGCGGCGGCCCCCAGCAGATAGCCGGCGTCCACCAGGACGACGCATCGGTCCACGTGCTCCACCTTCTTTCGGATCTCGGCCCTGTCGGGATCTCAGGTGTTCCGGGTTCCTTCGAGTCTGCCCGACGGCCCGGGGGTTGACGGCCGGAACTGGATCATCGGCGTGGCGGAGCGGGAACCCGCTCCCGCGAGGAGCGTCCTCACGCACCGTAATGATCCAACATGCGGCGGTTTCTCCCGTATGTGAGTCTGACAGCGGCCCTGGCCCCTAGATCCCTTCGAGGAGGCATCATCCCCATGGCCAAGAACCGCAACCAGAACCGTCAGAAGCAGCATCAGTCGCCGGCCGAGCGCGGTGCCCAGCAGGCACAGCAGTCGTCGATGGAGTCCCAGGCCGAGAGCCGCGCCTCCCAGGTCACCCCCGGTGACATGGCGCGGAAGGGCCGTCAGAAGCGCTTCGGGCACAACTGACGCCCGGCCCGCGCCGGGAGAATCGGCAAAGGGGCGCGCCCGTGACGACGGGCGCGCCCCTTGCGCGTGTGCGGGACCGGGTCAGCCGGCCAGGCAGGACGGGCCGAGCAGCACCTTCAGGTCGCCGAAGAGGGCGGGGTCGGCCGTCACCCGGTGCCGGTCGAGGCGGAGCACGGTGGTGGAGCGGGGGCCCTGGAGCTTGATCCGCACCTCGGTGTTGCCCTTGTGGTGGCGGAGGATCTCGTCCAGTCGGCTCACCATCGGAGGGGTGACCTTGAGGGCCGGGATGGTGAGGATCACGGGGGCGTTGGTCCCGGCGTTGGAGAGGTCGGGGACCATCAGCTCCATGGCGACGAGGCGGGGGACGTCCTCCCGCTTGTCGAGCCGGCCCTTGACGAAGACGACGGCGTCCTCGACCAGCTGGGTGGAGACCAGCTGGTAGGTGGCGGGGAAGAACATGCACTCGATGGAGCCGGCGAGGTCCTCGACGGTGGCGATCGCCCAGGCGTTGCCCTGCTTGGTCATCTTCCGCTGGAGGCCGGAGATGATGCCGCCGATGGTGACGACCGCGCCGTCGGCGTGCTCGCCGCCGGTGAGCTGGGAGATGCCGGCGTCGGTCTTGTCGGAGAGGACGTGCTCCAGGCCGAAGAGCGGGTGGTCGGAGACGTACAGACCGAGCATCTCGCGCTCCTGCGCGAGCAGGTAGGTCTTGTCCCACTCGTCGTCGGTGAAGGTGACGTCGAGCCCGAAGCCGGGCTCGCTGCTCTCCTCCTCGCCCATGCCGCCGAAGAGGTCGAACTGTCCCTCGGCCTCCTTGCGCTTGACCGCGACCACGTTGTCGATCATGGGCTCGTGCTGGGCGACGAGGCCCTTGCGGGTGTGGCCCATGGTGTCGAAGGCGCCGGCCTTGATCAGCGACTCGATGGTGCGCTTGTTGCAGACCACGGCCTCGACCTTGTCGAGGAAGTCGGGGAAGGAGGAGTACTTCCCCTTGGCCTTGCGGCTCTTGATGATCGACTCGACGACGTTGGCGCCGACGTTCCGCACGGCGGTGAGGCCGAAGAGGATGACGTCGTCGCCCTGGGCGGCGAAGTTCGACTCCGACTCGTTCACGTTCGGCGGGAGGACCTTGATGCCCATGCGGCGGCACTCGTTGAGGTAGACCGCGGACTTGTCCTTGTCGTCCTTGACCGAGGTCAGCAGGCCCGCCATGTACTCGGCGGGGTAGTTCGCCTTGAGGTAGGCGGTCCAGTAGGAGACCAGGCCGTACGCGGCGGAGTGCGCCTTGTTGAAGGCGTAGCCGGCGAAGGGGACCAGGACGTCCCAGAGGGCCTGGATGGCCTCGTCGCTGTAGCCGTTCTTCTGGGCGCCGGCCTGGAAGATGGTGAAGTTCTTCGCCAGCTCGTCGGGCTTCTTCTTGCCCATGACGCGGCGGAGGATGTCGGCCTCGCCGAGCGAGTAGCCGGCGATGATCTGGGCGGCCTTCTGGACCTGCTCCTGGTAGACGATGAGGCCGTAGGTGACCGCGAGCACCTCTTCGAGCGGCTTCTCCAGCTCGGGGTGGATCGGGGTGATCTCCTGCTGGCCGTTCTTGCGCAGGGCGTAGTTCGTGTGCGAGTTCATGCCCATCGGGCCCGGGCGGTAGAGCGCGGACACGGCGGAGATGTCTTCGAAGTTGTCGGGCTTCATCAGCCGCAGCAGGGACCGCATGGGGCCGCCGTCGAACTGGAAGACGCCGAGGGTGTCACCGCGCTGGAGCAGCTCGAAGGTCTTGGGGTCGTCGAGCGGCAGGGCCAGGAGGTCGAGGTCGATCCCCTTGTTGGCCTTCACCATCTTGACGGCGTCGTCCATGATCGTGAGGTTGCGCAGGCCGAGGAAGTCCATCTTCAGCAGGCCGAGCGACTCGCACTGCGGGTAGTCCCACTGCGTGATGGTGACGCCGTCGGTGTGCCGCACCCAGATGGGGGCGTGGTCGACGATCGGCTCGCTGGACATGATCACGCCGGCGGCGTGCACGCCCATCTGGCGGACCAGGCCCTCGACGCCCTTGGCGGTGTCGATGACCTTCTTCACGTCGGGCTCGTTCTCGTACATCGCCCGGATCTCGCCCGCCTCGCTGTAGCGCGGGTGGGTCGGGTTGGTGATGCCGTCGAGGTCGATACCCTTGCCGAGGACGTCGGCGGGCATGGCCTTGGTGAGGCGGTCGCCCATGGCGTAGGGGTAGCCGAGGACGCGGGCGGAGTCCTTGATCGCGTTCTTGGCCTTGATCTTGCCGTAGGTGCCGATCATGGCGACCTTGTCGGCGCCGTACTTCTCGGTCACGTACCGGATCACCTCGACGCGCCGGCGCTCGTCGAAGTCGATGTCGACATCGGGCATCGAGATGCGCTCGGGGTTGAGGAAGCGCTCGAAGATCAGGCCGTGCGGGATCGGGTCGAGGTCGGTGATGCCCATGGCGTACGCGACGATCGAGCCGGCCGCGGAGCCTCGGCCGGGGCCCACGGCGATGCCCTGGCTCTTCGCCCACATGATGAAGTCGGCGACGACGAGGAAGTAGCCCGGGAAGCCCATCGAGATGATGGTGTCCATCTCGTACTCGACCTGCTTCATGCGGTCCTCGGGGATGCCCCCGGGGAAGCGCCGCTCCATGCCCCTCATGGTCTCGGCGCGGAACCAGGTGACCTCGGTGTAGCCCTCCGGGATGTCGAACTTCGGCATGAGGTTCTTGGCCTCGAACATGCCGGTGGTGTCGATCTGCTCGGCCACCAGGAGGGTGTTGGCGCACCCCTCCTGCCAGGCGTCCGAGGAGTCGACGGCGTACATCTCGTCCGTGGACTTCAGGTAGTAGCCCGTGCCGTCGAACTTGAAGCGGTCCGGGTCGGAGAGGTTCTTGCCGGTCTGGATGCACAGCAGGGCGTCGTGGGCGGTCGCCTCGTGCGCGTAGGTGTAGTGCGAGTCGTTGGTGACCAGCGGCGGGATGCCGAGCTTCTTGCCGATCTCCAGGAGGCCGTCGCGGACCCGGCGCTCGATCTCGATGCCGTGGTCCATCAGCTCCAGGAAGTAGCGGTCCTTGCCGAAGATGTCCTGGTACTCGGAGGCCGACTTCAGGGCCTCGTCGAACTGGCCGAGGCGCAGCCGGGTCTGGAGCTCGCCGGAGGGGCAGCCGGTGGAGGCGATCAGCCCCTCGGACCACTGGGAGATGGTCTCCTTGTCCATCCGGGGCCACTTCTGGAGCCAGCCCTCGGCGTAGGCGTCGGAGGAGAGCTTGAAGAGGTTGTGCAGTCCGGTGGAGTTCGCCGCCCAGATCGTCTTGTGGGTGTAACCGCCGGAGCCGGAGACGTCGTCCCGCTTCTGGTGCGGCTGGCCCCACTGGATCTTCCGCTTGTTGCGCCGGGACTCGGGGGCGACGTACGCCTCGATGCCGATGATCGGCGTCACGCCGGCCTTCTTGGCGGTGTGGAAGAAGTCGTACGCGCCGTGGAGGTTGCCGTGGTCGGACATGGCGATGTGGGTCATGCCCATCTCGTTGCACGCGTTGAACATGTCCTTCAGCCGCGCGGCACCGTCCAGCAGGGAGTACTGGGTGTGGACGTGGAGGTGCGTGAAGGGCGGCTTGGTCACGGGGGAGGCCTCCGGGCGTGCTGTGATCATCTGGGGGGCGACCCCCAGATCCCCGGCTCTGGGGGGACAGCGTCGAAGTCTACGTCGGACGAGTGACAGGAGACGGGCACGCACGGCTAGGGTCGCGCGTTGTGAGTCAGTGAACACCTGTCCCATTTGTCGGGACTCCGTCATGCACCAGGAGGCACCCTCGATGCCGGTCCACCAGCCCGCCGCCGCCGAGCGCGGTGAGCAGATCCTCGCCGTCTTCGACACCGCCTTCGGAGAGCTGCTCGCCGCCGACCCGGCGGCCTTCCGGGTCAAGTTCCGGAAGATGGCCGGATCCGCCTTCGCCTTCTACCGGGGCACCGCCTGCCTCTTCTACAAGGACCTGGAGGGGGAGGCCGACGGCGGCCCGTTCCTGGACGAGCGGACCGGCCGGGTGTGGATCCACGGCGACCTCCACGCGGAGAACTTCGGCACCTACATGGACGCCAACGGGCGGCTGATCTTCAACGTCAACGACTTCGACGAGGCGTACGTCGGCCCCTTCACCTGGGACCTCAAGCGGCTCGCCGCCTCGCTCGCCCTGATCGGCTACACCAAGGCGCTCAGCGACGGGCAGATCACCCGCCTGGTCCGGATCTACGCGGCGGCCTACCGGGAGCGGATCCACGCCCTGGCCTCCGGCGCCGGCGGCGACGGCGGCACGCCCTTCACCCTGGAGACCGCCGACGGGGCGCTGCTCGGCGCGCTGCGCGAGGCGCGGGCGATGACCCGCTTCGGGCTGCTCGACTCGATGACCGAGATACGGGAGTACGAGCGCCGCTTCGCCACCGGCGGCGGGTCGATCGAGCTGGACGCGGCGACCCGCTACAAGGTGCTCGCGGCCTTCGACGGCTATCTGGGGACCCTGCCGGAGTCGAGCCTGGTCCGCCCGGACTCGTACCGGGTGAAGGACGTGGTCGGGCGGCGCGGGATCGGCATCGGCTCGGCCGGCCTCCCCTCGTACAACGTCCTCCTGGAGGGGCACAGCGACGCCCTGGAGAACGACGTGGTGATCTACCTCAAGCAGGCGCAGACCCCGGCGGTCTCGCGGCACGTCACGGATCCGGCGGTGCGGGGCTACTTCCGGCACGAGGGGCACCGCACGGTGATCTCCCAGCGGGCGCTCCAGGCGCACGCGGACCCGTGGCTGGGGTGGACGGAGCTGGACGGCGCCGGCCAGCTGGTCGCCGAGGTGTCGCCGTACGCGGTCGACCTGGACTGGTCGGACATCGACGACCCCGAGGACATCGCGGCGACCGTGGCCGACCTGGGCCGGGCGACCGCGACGATGCACGCGGCGGCGGACGAGTCCAGCGGCCACTCGCTGGTGCCGTTCTCCACGGAGCGGGCCATCGACGGCGCGATCGCGGCCGACGAGGAGGGCTTCGTCGAGCTCCTGGTGGACTTCGCCCACGCGTACGGCGCACGCGCGCGTGCCGACCACCAGATCTTCGTGGACCTCTTCCGCAACGGCCGGATACCGGGCCTGTAAGAAGTCACACAGCGCTTCGAGCGGGCGCACAGCTCTTTCTTAGGGACCCCTTATGACCCGCCATGGCACACTCGTTCAACAATGGACATGGCAGGGACGCGGCTGAGGGCGCTGCGGGCGGCGGTCTTCACGGCACTGGTCGTGACGCTGTCCGTGGCTTCCCATGTGCTGCTCTCCGGGGTGCCGCTGCCGCTGGGCACGGTCGCCCCGGTCGCCGCCGGCGTCTTCGCCGTGGCGTACGCGCTGGCCGGCCGGGAGCGCGGCTTCGTCCCGATCGCGGGGCTGCTCGTCCCGCTGGAGCTGGCCGCGGACACCCTCTTCACCTCCGGCCAGGCCGTCTGTTACGGCCCCGCCGGCGGGCCGGTCGCCGGCGCGCTGCGGTCCTTCGGGGTGGAGGTGCTGTGCGGCGGGGCCGTCGGCACCCCGCTGCCCGGGGTCGTGGCGCCCGAGGGCGGCGCCGCCGCGGTGCTCGCCTCCCCCGACCCGGCGCTGCCGTGGCTGCTGCTCGGCGCCCATGTGCTGGTCGGCCTCTCGGCGGCAGGCTGGCTGCGCGGCGGGGAGCGGGCGCTCGGGCGCCTGCTCGGCGCGGCGGCGGCCTCGGCCTTCCGGCCGCTGGAGCTGCTCGCGGCCCTGGTGGGCGCGGACCGTCCGGCGGCGCCGGGCCCGGCGCGCCCCGAGCCCCGGCCGCGCCCGTCCCGTACGCGTCTCCTGGTGCACTCCGTGGGGCGGCGGGGACCGCCGCGGGCGGCGCTCGCTCTCGTCTGAGCGGCACGCTCCCCGACCATCCCCCCCCTCTTTCTTCACCTCTCCGGAGATCCACGATCATGAGTGCACGCAACAACCAGGCCAACAAGGCTGCCGCCCGCGAGCGTCTGCGCGCCGAGCGCGAGGCCCAGGCCAAGAAGGACCGGGCCCGCCGGCAGCTGGTCGTCGGCGTCTCGGCGGTGGCCGTGCTCGCCGCCGCCGGCGGCATCGGCTACGCCGTCGTCCAGGCCAACAAGCCCTCCGCGTGGGAGGCCGCCGCCGACGCGAAGTCGGTCACGGCCCCGAAGAACACCGAGGGCGAGAACGGCACGACCGTCGTCGTCGGCAAGGCCTCCGCGAAGAAGACCCTGGAGCTGTACGAGGACTCGCGCTGCCCGGTCTGCGCGACCTTCGAGCAGTCGGTCGGCTCCACCGTCGAGAAGGACGTCGAGGCCGGCAAGTACAAGGTCAAGTACGTCGGCGCCACCTTCATCGACAACATGGACCAGGGCGAGGGCTCGAAGAACGCCCTGTCGGCGCTCGGCGCGGCGCTCGACGTGAGCCCGGAGGCCTTCCTCGACTACAAGGCGGCGCTCTACTCCGCGAAGTGGCACCCGGAGGAGAGCGAGGACAAGTTCGCGAAGGACTCCTACCTCCTGGAGGTCGCGGACACGGTCCCGGCCCTGAAGGCCAACGCCGCCTTCGAGAAGAACGTCGAGGAGGGCACCTTCGACGCCTGGGCGATGAAGATGTCGAAGACCTTCGACGACAGCGGGGTGACCGGCACCCCGACGCTGAAGATGGACGGCAAGACCCTCACGGCGGCGGGCTCCCAGAACCCGCCGCTGACCGTCGAGGAGTTCAACGCCGCCCTCACTCCGGTCCTCGGCGGCTGAGGCCTCTCCTTCGCCTCCCGGCCCGCGCGGGCCGGGAGGCGAAGGGCCTGGCGGAAAATCGTCGTGATCGGCGGGCGAAACTCCGGAAAACTTTCCGCTTCCGCCTGTCAACCTTTCGTACCCGTCAGTAATCTGACTGGCCGTGACCAGTCACTCCATATCTCCTGCCCCCACGCGGCGCACGGTCGTCAAGGCCGCCGCCGTCACCGCCGTCACCGCGCCCGTGCTCCTCGGCGCGGCCTCGCCGGCCCTCGCGGACGCCACGGCGCCCGCCTTCCTGCACGGCGTCGCCTCGGGCGACCCGCTGCCCGACGGCGTCCTGCTGTGGACGCGCGTCACCCCCTCCCCCGACGCCGTGCCCGGCTCCGGACTCGGCGCGGACGTCCGCGTCGACTGGGAGGTGGCCGAGGACCGCTCCTTCGCCCGGGTCGTCGCCTCCGGCGCGGCCACCGCGTCCGCCGGCGCCGACCACACCGTCAAGGCGGACGTCCGCGGACTGCGCCCGGCCACCGCCTACTTCTTCCGCTTCACCGCCGGCGGCACCGTCTCGGCCACGGGCCGGACCCGCACCGCCCCGGCCGCCGACTCCGCCGCCCCGGGCGTCCGCTTCGGCGTGGTGTCCTGCGCCAACTACGAGGCCGGCCACTTCTCCGCGTACCGCCACCTCGCCGCCCGGGGCGACCTGGACGCGATCCTGCACCTCGGCGACTACATCTACGAGTACGCGAGCGGGGTCTACCCGGAGGCGAAGGACACCGTCCGGACCCACGAGCCGCGCCACGAGATCGTCTCGCTGGCCGATTACCGCACCCGGCACGGCCGGTACAAGACGGACCCGGACCTCCAGGCGCTGCACGCCGCCCACCCGGTGGTGGCGATCTGGGACGACCACGAGTTCGCCAACGACGCCTGGACCGGCGGGGCCGAGAACCACACCCCCGGCGCCGAGGGCGACTGGGCCGCCCGGGTCGCCGCCGCCAAGCGGGCCTACTTCGAGTGGATGCCGGTCCGCACCTCCACGGAGGGCACGGTCTTCCGCCGCCTCCGCTTCGGCAAGCTGGCCGATCTGCACCTGCTCGACCTGCGTTCCTTCCGCTCCGCCCAGGCGAAGACGGGCTCCGGCTCGGTCGACGACCCGGAGCGCACGATCACCGGCCGCGCGCAGCTCGACTGGCTGAAGTCCGGTCTGGCCGGTTCGGACGCCGCCTGGCAGCTGGTCGGCACCTCGGTGATGATCTCGCCGGTCGCCTTCGGCTCGCTGCCCGCGTACCTCCTGGAGCCGCTCGCCGAGCTGATGGGGCTGCCGGTCGAGGGGATCGCGGTCAACGTCGACCAGTGGGACGGCTACACCGACGACCGCAAGGAGCTGCTCGCGCACCTGAGTTCGCGGGCGATCCGGAACACGGTCTTCCTCACCGGCGACATCCACATGGCGTGGGCGAACGACGTTCCGGCCAAGGCGGCCACGTACCCGGTCTCGGCCTCCGTGGCGACCGAGTTCGTGGTCACCTCGGTGACCTCGGACAACCTGGACGACCTGCTGAACGTGGCCCCGGGCACCCTCTCGGTGGTGGCGGCGGGCGCGGTGAAGGCGGCCAACCGTCACGTGAAGTGGGTGGACATGGACCACCACGGGTACGGCGTCCTGGACGTGACCGCGGCCCGCTCGCAGATGGACTACTACACGGTCTCCGACAAGCGCGATCCGGGCGCGACGGCCTCCTGGGCGCGCTCCTACCGGACGCTCAGCGGAACGCAGCGCGTCGAGCGGGTGTACCAGCCGGTCATCTGACCGACGATTTTCAGCCATGATCTTCTTTGTTAACGGCAGATCACATGGCTACGGCGGGTGGTGGATCCAGACACGCGAATCCGGACACACCACCCGCCACCGGCACAGCTTTCATTACGTCGACGTCTCAAACTCCGGAAGTCACCCAAAAATTTCTTCCCGATGCCCCTAATTGTCCTCCGATTGATTGGGCCTGATCACCGCTCAACGGTGTCTGACATGAACGCGTAATCTCCCCGCCGTGGCGAGGAAGTACCTCCCACAACCCCCCGCGAGGAGTCACCTGTGCGTGCTCTTGTCCGTATATCGCCGCGTACCTCACGTCGTGTACTCGGTACCGCCGTCCTGGCCGGAACCCTGGCCCTGGCGCCGTTCTCCGGCCCCGTCATCGCCCAGGCGTCCCCGACCCTGGCCGGCGCCTCCGCCGAGGAGTGCGCCGACGACACGGCCGCCCTGTCCGGCGCACGCAAGGAGAAGGGCGCCGACACCCACGCCCACGAGCCGAACGAGGTCTCCGCCTCCCAGGCCAAGGCCATGGACGCCGACCTGAGCAAGAAGCTCTCGGCCCTGAAGTCGAGCGGCCGGCTCTCCGCCTCGGCGGCCGCCGCCGGCGGGACCATCCCGGTCTACTTCCACGTCGTCCACAGCGGCACGACCGGCAAGCTGAGCTCCACGGACATCAACAACCAGATGAACGTGCTCAACTCGGCCTTCGGCGGCCAGGGCACCGGCAACGTGAACACCGGCTTCCAGTTCTCCCTCGCCGGCACCACCTACACGGACAACGCCTCCTGGTACAACCTGGCCTCCGGCTCCACCGCCGAGAAGTCCATGAAGCAGTCCCTCCGCCAGGGCGGCGCGAACGCGCTGAACATCTACACCGCCAACCTCAGCGGCGGCCTGCTCGGCTGGGCGACCTTCCCGTCCTCGTACCAGTCCAACCCGTCCATGGACGGCGTGGTCCTGCTCGACGCCTCCCTGCCGGGCGGCTCGGCGGCCAACTACAACCAGGGCGACACCGCCACCCACGAGGTCGGCCACTGGATGGGCCTCTACCACACCTTCCAGGGCGGCTGCAACGGCAACGGCGACTACGTCACCGACACCCCGGCCGAGAAGTCCCCGGCGTACGAGTGCCCGACCGGCCGTGACTCCTGCGCCTCCAAGACCGGTGTGGACCCGATCCACAACTTCATGGACTACACGTACGACGCGTGCATGTACCAGTTCACCACCGGCCAGGTGACCCGCATGAACGACCACTGGACCGCGTACCGCGCCTGACGGCCCGTCCGCACACAGTGAACGGCCCCCGGGGGAATCCCCCGGGGGCCGTCCCCGTCACTCCTCCCCGGCGAGCCCGTCGAGGAAGTCGAGCGCGATCGCCCAGGTCCGCTCCGCCGCGTCGGGATCCCAGTCCGGCAGCTCCGGGTCCGTGTACACGTGCCCGGCCCCCCGGTAGCGGTAGACCTCCACGTCCGCGCCGGCCCTGCGCATCTGGAGGTACCAGGAGGACAGCCAGTCGTCCGTCTCGAACGGGTCCGGCTCCGCCACGTGCAGCTGGACGGGCAGCTCGTCCACGGAGGCGTTCGGCGCCAGGTCCGAGGTGCCGTGGAGCAGCAGCAGTCCGCGCGCCTTCTCGTCGCCGAGCGCCAGGGTCTGCGCGACCGAGGCACCGAAGGAGAAGCCCGCGTAGACGAGACCGCGCTCCGAGTAGGGCGCGGCGGCCATGACCGCGCGCTTCAGCAGCTCGTCCGAGCCGATCTCGTCCTTCTTCGCCATGGCCACCTCCACCGAGTCGGAGGTCCAGCCGTCGAAGAGGTCCGGCACCCACACCTGGTGGCCGGCGGCCCGCAGCCGGTCGGCGGCGGCCTCCACGGCCGGGCGCTTCCCGTAGACCGAGTGGAAAAGCATGATGTCCATCCCGCCATCCTGCCACCCGCCCCCGCCAACCCGGTGGAACCCCCAGGTCAGCGCAGTGACCGGACGTCCAGGTGGCGCAGCACCCGGTCGACGACCTCCGGGTCGGCCCCCGGCTCGCTGCGCGCCGAGAGCACCGCGTGCCGCGCGGCGGACATCATCTCCCGCTGGATCGCCTGGAGCCGCCTCACCCGCTCGGCCCGCTCGGTGAAGGCGGCCCGCCGCTCCTCGTCCACCATGTCCGGGCTGATCCGCGCGCCGATGTCGAAGGCCCCGCGCTGAAGCCGTTCGGCGACCTCCTCGGGCAGCTCCTCGACCTCCTCGATCTCCTTCAGGCGCCGCTTGGCGGCCTTGGCGGCCCGCAGCGCCAGCTCCCGCTCGAAGGCCCGCTCGGCGTCGGCGTCGGCCTTCACCCCGAGCCTGCGGACCAGCCACGGCAGGGTGAGCCCCTGCACCACCAGGGTGGCGAGGATCACGCAGAAGGCGAGGAAGATCAGCTCGTCCCGGCCGGGGAAGGGCGCGCCGTCGTCCGTGGTGCGCGGGATGGCGAGCGCCAGCGCGACCGAGGCCACCCCGCGCATCCCCGACCACCACATGACGACGGTCTCCCGCCAGCTCGTCGGGATCTCCTCGTCGACGTTCCGCCGGTCGTGCAGCTTCTGTGCCAGCCAGCCGGCCGGCAGCAGCCACAGCAGCCGGACGCCGACGACGACGCCGACGACCGCAGCGCCCCAGCCGAGCATCTCGCCCACGTGCCCCTCGGCGACGCCGAGGACGTGGATCAGCTCCAGGCCGATGAGGCCGAAGGCGATGCCGGTGACCAGGGTGTCGACGATCTCCCAGAAGGTCTGCCCGGCGAGCCGCCCCATCACGTCGTCGGCGTCGACCGCGTACTCGGCGAGGAAGAGCGCGGTGACGAGGACCGCGAGGACGCCGGAGCCGTGCAGCTCCTCGGCGAGGACGTAGGAGACGAAGGGGACGAGGAGGGTGAGCCCGGTCTGCAGGGTGGCGTCGCCGAGGAAGCCCATGAGCTTGTTGGTGGCCCAGCCGAGGACGAGGCCGACCACGATCGCCACCACCGCCGAGAGGACGAACTGGCCCAGCGCCTCGGGCCAGGAGAACTCGCCGCTCACCACCGCGGCGATGGCCACGTGGTACAGCACGATCGCGGTCACGTCGTTGAAGAGCCCCTCGCCCTCCAGGATCGACACGAGCCGCCGGGGCAGCCCGAGCGAGCCGGCCACGGCGGTCGCCGCGATCGGGTCGGGCGGGGCGACGAGGGCGCCGAGCGCCAGGGCGGCGGCGAGCGGGATGCCGGGCACGAGCGCGTCCGCGACCGCGCCGACGGCGGCCGTGGTCACGAAGACCAGGGCCACCGCGAGCAGGAAGATCGGCCGCCGGTTCGCCGCGAACTGCCGCCAGGAGGTCCGCTGCACGGAGGCGTAGAGCAGCGGCGGCAGCACCAGCGGAAGGATGAACTCGGGCGGGATCTCGACGTTCGGCACGAAGGGCAGGAAGGCCAGCACGATCCCGAGGAGCGTCATCAGGACGGGTGCGGGCAGCCCCAGCCGGTCACCGAGCGGGACGGTGAGCACCGCCCCGAGCAGCAGCAAGAACAGCAGGGCGAGCTGGTCCACGGTGTCCCCTTGAGCCGGTTCAAGATCGAAGGCATATCATAAAAGGGACATTCCAGCCACCGTGAGGAGGGTGCCATGCTGAAGCAGACCATCGGGCGCCGTGCGGCGGCCCTGGTGCTCGCCGTGGCGGGCGTGCTCGGCGCAGGCTCGGCCGCGCTGGCATCACCCAGCCCGCCCACCAACGGCGGAAACGGCGGAGGCCAGAGCGGT
Organism: Streptomyces sp. NPDC047974; assembly: GCF_040653375.1. NCBI lineage: Bacteria > Bacillati > Actinomycetota > Actinomycetes > Kitasatosporales > Streptomycetaceae > Streptomyces > Streptomyces sp. NPDC047974. The sequence continues at coordinate 212,068 of NZ_JBEZNU010000003.1, read as the reverse complement.
CAGTGCACCGGTCCCGCCAGCGAGCGGCCGCACGGCTGCCACACCTGGAAGTAGCGGCGCCGAATCGCCGCACCCGGGCGCGAGGCAAGCCGCCGCCCGGACAGCCCGAGGGCCCGCATCCCATCGGATCGGGCCCTTTTCGCGCGCCTGGGGCCTCAGAGCACCCGACGCATCGCCCGGTGCGGGATCCCCGCGTCCGGGAACTCCTCGCCGTACGCCACGTAGCCCAGCCGCTCGTAGAAGCCGAGGGCGTGGGTCTGCGCGTGCAGGTCGACGGCGGCGAGACCGCGCCCGCGGGCCGCGTCCTCGATGGCCCGGACCAGCGCCGCGCCGACGCCGAGACCGCGCGCCGCCTCGGCGACCGCGAGCCGGCCGAGCGAGCCGACGGAGGCGTCCGCACCGGTCTTGCCGGTCGCGTCGGCGCCGTGCAGCAGCCGCCCGGTGCCCAGCGGCACGCCGTCCGCGCGGACCGCGAGGACGTGCACGGCGGTGGCGTCGTACGGGTCGTACTCGATCTCCGCCGGGACGCCCTGCTCCTCGACGAAGACCTCACGGCGCACCGCGAAGCAGGCCTCGCGGTCCTCGTCGGCGACGGCCTCGCGGACCGTGTAGGCCCCGCTCACCGGCTCTCCGCCTCGATCCGGTCGAGGGCGGTCCGGAGGTCGGCCGGGTAGGTGGAGGAGAACTCGACCCACTGCCCGTCGCCGGGGTGCTCGAAGCCCAGCCGGACCGCGTGCAGCCACTGGCGGGTGAGGCCGAGGCGCTTGGCCATGGTCGGGTCGGCGCCGTAGGTGAGGTCGCCGACGCAGGGGTGGCGGTGGGCCGACATGTGCACCCGGATCTGGTGGGTGCGGCCGGTCTCCAGCTTGATGTCGAGCAGCGAGGCCGCCCGGTACGCCTCGATGAGGTCGTAGTGGGTGACGGACGGCTTGCCGTCGGCGGTCACGGCCCACTTGTAGTCGTGGTTCGGGTGCCGGCCGATCGGCGCGTCGATGGTGCCGCTCAGCGGGTCCGGGTGGCCCTGCACCAGCGCGTGGTAGCGCTTGTCGACCACGCGCTCCTTGAACTGGCGCTTGAGCGAGGTGTACGCGTACTCCGACTTGGCGACCACCATCAGGCCGGAGGTGCCGACGTCGAGGCGGTGCACGATGCCCTGGCGCTCGGCGGCGCCGGAGGTGGAGATCCGGTAGCCGGCGGCGGCGAGGCCGCCGATGACGGTGGTGCCGGTCCAGCCGGGGCTCGGATGGGCCGCGACCCCGACCGGCTTCATGATCACGACGATGTCGTCGTCGTCGTGGACGATCTCCATGCCCTCGACGGGCTCGGCGACGATCTGCACCGGCGCCGGGGCGCCGGGCATCTCGACCTCCAGCCACGCGCCGCCGCTGACCCGCTCGGACTTGCCGACGACGGAGCCGTCGACCTGGACCTTCCCCGCCGCGGCGAGCTCGGCCGCCTTCGTACGGGAGAACCCGAACATTCGGGCGATGGCGGCGTCGACGCGCTCGCCCTCCAGGCCATCGGGAACGGGCAGGGTGCGGATCTCGGGACTCGTGCTCACCCGTCGAGTATGCCTTGTGCCGGGAGTGCTCGGTCCTGCGTGCTCAGTCCTTGTGGACGGTGCCGTCCGGGTCCAGGCCCCGGAAGGACAGGATGACGATCAGGATGCCGCCGCAGACGATCGCCGAGTCGGCGAGGTTGAAGACGGCGAAATGGGCCGGGGCGATGAAGTCCACGACCGCGCCCTCGAAGACGCCCGGCGAGCGGAACAGCCGGTCCGTGAGGTTGCCCAGCGCGCCGCCGAGCAGCAGGCCCAGCGCGATCGCCCACGGCAGGCTGTAGAGCTTGCGGGCCAGCCGGACGATCACCACGATCACGGCCGCCGCGATGCAGGTGAAGACGATCGTGAACGCCTCGCCCATGCCGAAGGCCGCGCCCGGGTTCCGGATCGCCTCGAAGCGGAGCAGGTCGCCGATCACCTTGATCGGCTCGCGGCCCTCCAGCTTCTCCACCACGACGATCTTGCTGCCGAGGTCGATCAGATAGGCGAGCACGGCCACGACGAAGAGCGCGACGATCCGTCGCCTCCCCTGGGGCCGCTCCTCGGCCTCCGCCGCATCCGGTGCTGAATCCGGCGTACCGATGACGCTCTCCGTCTCTGCCACGTGAGTGAGTCCCTCGTACCTCGTTGCCTGACCGTGCCCCGAGAGTACGGCACAGACGTACGAGACCGGCAGTCCGAGCCGCCGGTCCCGCACCGGAGAGCGGCCCTAGCCGCGCCGCTCCTGCTTCTGCTTGTCCTCCACGCAGAGGGTGGCGCGGGGGAAGGCCTGCATCCTGGCCTTGCCGATGGGCTTGCCGCAGACCTCGCAGAGGCCGTACGTGCCCGCGTCGAGCCGCTCCAGGGCGTGCTCGCTCTGCTCCAGCATCTCCCGCGCGTTCGCCGCCAGGGCGAGCTCGTGCTCGCGGGTGATGTTCTTGGTGCCGGTGTCCGCCTCGTCGTGGCCCGCGCCCTCGCCGGAGTCCCGCATCAGCCCGGTCAGCTCCTCCTGCGAGTGGACGAGCTCGCTGCGCAGCCGCAGCACCTCGGCCTGGAGCTCGCTGCGGGCCTCGGCGACCTCGTCCGGCGTCCACGGGTCCTCGCCGGGCCGCACCGCGAGCTCACCGGTCCGTGCCGGGGGCACGGCCGCCTCGTCCTCGGCGGTCGTGACGCCACCCGCGGTCTTCTTCGCTGCCACCGTCCTGGCTCCTGTCTGCTTCTTCGCGGCGGCCTTCCGGCCGACGGCCTTCTTCACGGTCTTCTTCCCCACCGACCCCGCCTCCGCCCCGGCGGCCTTCCTCGCCGACGGCTTCCCGGCGGCCGGCTTCTTCGTGGCCGGCGCGGCGGGCGCAGAGGTCTCCGGCGCCTCGTCCGCGGACGCGCTCCTCGCGGACGCGCGCTTCGCCGCCTTGCGTGCCGGGGCCGCCGCCTTCCGCTTCCCGGCCGGGCCGGCCGGGCCGTCCGGGGACGCGGGGTCGCCCGGGGAACCGGCGGCCCCGGGGTCCCCGGCGGCGGCCGGGGACTGCTTCGCGGCGGTCTTCTTCGCCACCATGTCGCGGCCCCTTCACATTTTGTGATCTTGCTCGCGCATCGTGCTGGGACGATAAATCGGCCCAAGGCGCGCGGCAACGGGGCACGCCGCCCATTCCGCCCACCCCGTGCCCCCCGGCACGGACCCGTGGGAAGTGGTGCCCAACTCCCCGCCGGGTTATCCGCCCCGCCGCTCCCCGGCACGGCCCCCGGGAACCCGCCGCGCCCCGTGTGCCCATTCGGGTCACCGGCAATCCGGTCGGCCCGGCGCCCCCGCGCCCCGTACACTGGCCTCAGCGAGAGGCGTCGATGGGGACCAGTAGCGTCGTACGCGAGCCATGAGCGACCCGGGGACGGTGAGAGCCCGGGGGCGAGCCCGATGCGAAGCATCACCCCGGAGCTGCCGGAAGAAAGCCGCGTGGACACGCACCACGAAGCGCGGTGACTAGACCCGGTGTCGCGACCCCAATGAGGGGGCTTCGGACGGCCACGCCCGGGGCCAAGGAGGGTGGTACCGCGGGAGCACGGCTCTCGTCCCTCCGACGGAAGCAGGAAATGTCCGTCCGGAGGAGAGTCCGCCGCATGACCACGCCGCAGTACCGCCAGGTGCCCGCCCAGGTCGACCTGTCCGCGCTCGAGCACGCCGTGCTCGACTTCTGGCAGGAGAACAAGGTCTTCGCGAAGACCCTGGAGCAGTCCGAGGGCCGCCCCGAGTGGGTGTTCTACGAGGGCCCGCCGACCGCCAACGGCATGCCGGGCGCCCACCACATCGAGGCCCGCGTCTTCAAGGACGTCTTCCCGCGCTTCCGCACCATGCGCGGCTACCACGTGGCCCGCAAGGCCGGCTGGGACTGCCACGGCCTCCCGGTCGAGCTCGCCGTCGAGAAGGAGCTCGGCTTCTCCGGCAAGAAGGACATCGAGGAGTACGGCATCGCGGAGTTCAACGCGAAGTGCCGCGAGTCGGTGACCCGCCACACCGACGCCTTCGCCGAGCTGACGACCCGGATGGGCTACTGGGTCGACCTCGACGACGCCTACCGCACCATGGACCCCTCGTACATCGAGTCGGTCTGGTGGTCGCTCAAGCAGATCTTCGACAAGGACCTGCTCGTCCAGGACCACCGCGTCGCCCCCTGGTGCCCCCGCTGCGGCACCGGCCTCTCCGACCACGAGCTGGCCCAGGGCTACGAGACGGTCGTCGACCCCTCGGTCTACGTCCGCTTCCCGCTGACCTCCGGCCCGCTCGCCGGCCGGGCCGCGCTCCTCGTCTGGACGACGACCCCCTGGACGCTGGTCTCCAACACGGCCGTCGCCGCCCACCCCGAGGTCACCTACGTGGTCGCCACGGACGGCGACGAGAAGATCGTCGTGGCCGAGCCGCTGCTCGACAAGGCCCTCGGCGAGGGCTGGGTCACCACCGGCGAGTCCTTCACCGGCGCCGAGATGGAGCGCTGGACCTACCAGCGCCCCTTCGAGCTGGTCCCCTTCGACGCCCCGGCCCACTACGTGGTCAACGCCGAGTACGTGACGACCGAGGACGGCACCGGCCTCGTCCACCAGTCCCCCGCCTTCGGTGAGGACGACCTCAAGGTCTGCAAGGCGTACGGCCTCCCGGTGGTCAACCCGGTCCGCCCCGACGGCACCTTCGAGGAGGACGTGCCCCTGGTCGGCGGCGTCTTCTTCAAGAAGGCCGACGAGGCGCTGACCGCCGACCTCGACGCCCGCGGCCTGCTCTACCGGCACATCCCGTACGAGCACAGCTACCCGCACTGCTGGCGCTGCCACACGGCCCTCCTGTACTACGCGCAGCCGTCCTGGTACATCCGGACGACCGCCGTCAAGGACCGGCTCCTGGAGGAGAACGAGAAGACCAACTGGTTCCCGGACTCCGTCAAGCACGGCCGCTTCGGCGACTGGCTCACCAACAACGTCGACTGGGCCCTCTCCCGCAACCGCTACTGGGGCACCCCGCTGCCGATCTGGCGCTGCGAGGACGACCACCTGACGTGCGTCGGCTCCCGCGCCGAGCTCACCGAGCTGACCGGCACCGACCAGTCGGGCCTCGACCCGCACCGCCCGTACATCGACGCGGTCACCTTCCCGTGCCCCAGCTGCGCGAAGACCGCCACGCGCGTGCCCGAGGTCATCGACGCCTGGTACGACTCCGGCTCCATGCCGTTCGCCCAGTACGGCTACCCGTACAAGAACAAGGAACTGTTCGAGTCCCGCTACCCGGCGCAGTTCATCTCCGAGGCCATCGACCAGACCCGCGGCTGGTTCTACACCCTGATGGCCGTCGGCACGCTCGTCTTCGACAAGTCCTCGTACGAGAACGTGGTCTGTCTCGGCCACATCCTCGCCGAGGACGGCCGCAAGATGTCCAAGCACCTCGGCAACATCCTCCAGCCGATCCCGCTCATGGACCAGCACGGCGCCGACGCCGTGCGCTGGTTCATGGCCGCCGGCGGCTCCCCCTGGGCGGCCCGCCGGGTCGGCCACGGCACCATCCAGGAGGTCGTCCGCAAGACGCTCCTCACCTACTGGAACACCGTCGCCTTCCAGGCCCTGTACGCCCGTACGTCCGGCTGGGCGCCGTCCGCGGCCGACCCGGCGCCGGCCGACCGCACGGTCCTCGACCGCTGGCTGCTCTCCGAGCTGAACACGCTGGTCGCCGAGACGACCGAGGCGATGGAGGCGTACGACACCCAGCGCACCGGCAAGCTGATCTCGGCCTTCGTCGACGACCTGTCCAACTGGTACGTGCGCCGCTCCCGCCGCCGCTTCTGGCAGGGCGACAAGGCGGCCCTGCGGACCCTGCACGACGTCGTCGAGACCGTCACCCGCCTGATGGCCCCGCTCACCCCCTTCATCACGGAGCGGGTCTGGCAGGACCTCGTCGTCCCGGTGACGCCGGACGCCCCCGAGTCGGTCCACCTCGCGACCTGGCCGGAGGCCGACGCGGCGCTCATCGACGGCACGCTCTCCGAGCAGATGCTGCTCGTCCGCCGTCTGGTCGAGCTGGGCCGCGCCACCCGCGCCGAGTCCGGCGTGAAGACCCGTCAGCCGCTCTCCCGCGCGCTCGTCGCGGCGAACGGCTTCGCGGCGCTCTCCCCCGAGCTCCAGGCCCAGATCACGGAGGAGCTGAACGTCTCCTCCCTCGCCTCGCTCTCCGAGGTCGGCGGCTCGCTGGTCGACACCACGGCCAAGGCGAACTTCCGCGCCCTCGGCAAGCGCTTCGGCAAGGGCGTCCAGGACGTGGCGAAGGCGGTGGCCGCGGCCGACGCGGCGGCGCTGGCGCTGGCGCTGCGCGATGGCGAGGCCCCGCTCGAAGTGAACGGCGAGACGATCACCGTCACGCCGGAGGAGATCATCATCACGGAGACCCCGCGCGAGGGCTGGTCGGTCGCCTCCGACTCCGGCGCGACGGTCGCCCTGGACCTGGAGATCACCCCCGAGCTGCGCCGTGCCGGCCTGGCCCGTGACGCGATCCGCCTCATCCAGGAGGCCCGCAAGAACAGCGGTCTCGACGTCGCGGACCGGATCGCGCTCCGCTGGACGACGACGTCTCCCGAGACGGCGGAGGCCCTGACGGCCCACGCCGCCCTCATCTCGGACGAGGTCCTGGCCACGGACTTCGCGCAGGGCGAGCCCGACGCGTCCTACGGCCCCGCCTTCGAGGACGAGCCCCTCGCCCTCACCTTCCACCTGCACAAGGCGTAACCGCCGCCGCGAAGGGCCCCGCACCACCCGGTGCGGGGCCCTTCGCCGTTCGGTCGTGGGCCTCCGTCCCGCCCTTGCGGGGCGCGGCCCGCGGGAACGGCGAAGGGCCAGGTGCCTGGAGTGATCCAGGTCCTGGCCCTTCGGCTGCCGACGGCTACGTGCTCACGGCACGTTCAGGCGCCGCTTCAGTTGTCGTCCTCGTCGATCAGGAAGCCCCGCATCGGCGCCGGCGCCTGCTGCATCGGCTGGGGCGCCTGCGGGCGGACCGGAGCCATCGGCTGGGTCATCGCCGGGGACATCTGCTGCTGGCCGCCGTAGGACGGGCCACCGCCCATGGACGGACCGCCGCCCATCGGGCCGTTGCCGCCGTAGGACGGCGCACCCGCACCGGCCGAGGCCATGGACGGGGCCGGCGGCAGCGAGGCCGTGGCCGGGGTCCGCGGCGGAGCCAGCGAGTCGTCCGCCTGGGTCTCCAGCTGACGCAGCTGGGACTCCAGGTAGGACTTCAGACGGGTCCGGTACTCGCGCTCGAAGCCCCGCAGGTCCTCGACCTTGCGCTCGAGGGTGGCGCGGGCGGACTCCAGGGAGCCCATCGCGACGCGGTGCTTCTCCTGCGCGTCCCGCTCCAGGGCGTCCGCCTTGGCACGGGCGTCGCGCTCCAGGCCCTCGGCACGCGAGCGCGCCTCGCCGACGATCTTGTTGGCCTCGGAGCGGGCCTCGGCGATCGCCTGGTCGGCGGTCTGCTGGGCCAGCGAGAGGACACGCGCGGCGCTGTCGCCACCGGGCTGCTGCGGAGGCTGCGGCTGCATCTGCTGCTGCTGCGGGTGACCCATGGGGCCGCCCTGCATCGGGCCGGGACCCATCGGGCCGCCCTGCATCGGGCCCGGACCCATGGGTCCGCCCTGCATGGGGCCGGCGGGAAGCTGAGGAGCACCGGAAGGCAGCTGCGGCGGGCCCATCTGCGGCGGCTGCTGCTGGACCGGCGGACCGGATATGGCGGCGGGCACCGGGGCGCCGGGTCCGACGGGACGGTCCTGCGGCTCCGGCGGCTTGCGCATGGCCTGCTGCTGGTTCTGCGCGGCGGCACGCGTGGCCGCGGCCAGCTTGGCGCGCAGGTCCTCGTTCTCGCGGAGCAGGCGGGTCAGCTCGGCCTCGACCTCGTCGAGAAAGGCATCGACCTCGTCCTCGTCATAGCCTTCTCGCAGGCGGACGGTCGTGAACTGCTTGTTCCGCACGTCCTCAGGAGTCAGCGGCATCTCTTCTTCACCTCTACGTAGTCGTCGGCAGTCGGCAGGACCGTATCGTCCACACTCACCTCGCGAGGGAGTTCACGACGGAGATGAGGATGTAGACGATGATCATCAGAACGAAGAAGGACAGGTCGAGTGCCACGCCCCCGAGACGAAGCGGCGGAATGAGCCGCCGCAGAAGCTTGAGCGGTGGATCGGTGACAGTGTAGGTGGCCTCCAGAACGACCACCATCGCCTTACCGGGTTGCCATGAACGGGCGAACTGGAAGACGTAGTCCATGACCAGCCGGAAGATCAGGAAGACGAGGAAGCACATCAGCGCGATGTAGACCACCTGTAGTGCGACGCCCATCCCGCTGTTCCCTCTCCCCTGGCCCTCGTGTGCTCAGCTTGCTCCGACCGCCCTTGCGGCCGGTCCGTCCGGTCTCGTTCCTCAGCTCTGGTTGAAGAATCCGCCCTCTGCGATCCGGGCCTTGTCCTCCGCCGTGACATCGACGTTAGCAGGCGACAACAGGAACACCTTCTGCGTCACGCGCTCAATGCTGCCATGGAGCCCGAAGACGAGTCCGGCGGCAAAGTCGACAAGTCGCTTCGCGTCCGTGTCGTCCATCTCCGTGAGGTTCATGATCACCGGGGTGCCCTCGCGGAAGTGTTCCCCGATGGTACGGGCCTCGTTGTAGGTCCGGGGGTGGAGCGTGGTGATGCGGTACGGCTCCCGCTCGGACACGACCTTGGGCATGATCACCGGTGCGTTCTTCTCCAGGCTCGGGCGTTCGGGTGTGATGGATGCCACGGGGGCAATTCGGGCCGGACGTCCACTTTCGGCGAGTACCGGGGCAGAGTGGGCGACCGGTTCCCGGGGGGCCGGAGGGGCCACGACGCGCACGGGTTCCTCACGCTCGATCTGGCGCGGGGGGGTGTGGCGCCGCTCCCTCTCGGGCTCCGGCTCCAGCTCGGGTTCGAAGTCGTCGTCGGGGTCGAAGCCCCGGCCGTCGTACCCATCGTCCTCCACGAGACCGAGGTAGACCGCCATCTTGCGCATCGCGCCGGCCATGCTCCGATTCCTCCGCTCTGTGGTGGATCGGCCTCGTCACCAAGTGCCCGCGATCCACGCGGCCACTCCGCCGTTCGCGGAATGACCATATTTTCTGCTGTGGTCCGACCTGCTTCGCGACGTTACCCGAGCTTCGGGCGGACTCCGAGTACCGCCGTACCGACGCGTACGTGTGTCGCCCCGGCGGCGATGGCGTCCTCGAGGTCCGCGCTCATTCCCGCTGACACCATGTTCGCAGCAGGACGGGTCGCGCGCAGGGCAGTCGACAAATCCATCAGCCGGTCGAAGGCGGCCCGTTGCCGCCCGGCGTACTCCCCGACGAGCGGGGCCACCGTCATGAGTCCGGCGAGCCTCAGCCCGGGGGCCTCGTCGAGGGCGGCGGCCAACTCCTCGATCCCGTCGGGCGCGACGCCGCCGCGGTCGCCCCGGCCGCCGGCCTCGGCGTCGAGGGCGACCTGGATCAGGCAGCCGAGCTCCCGCCCGGCCTTCCCGGCCGCCCCGGAGAGCGAGGAGACGAGCCTGAGCCGGTCGACGGACTGCACCACATCGGCATAACCCACCACGGATCTGACCTTGTTGGTCTGCAACTGACCGACGAAGTGCCAGGTGAGATCGAGGTCGGCGCAGGCGGCGGCCTTGGGCGCGGCGTCCTGGTCGCGGTTCTCCGCCACGTGACGCACCCCGAGTCCGTGCAGGATCCGCACATCGCTCGCGGGGTAGGTCTTGGTGACGACGATCAGGGTGACCTCCTCGCGGGGCCGCCCGGCGGCGGCGCAGGCCGCGGCGATCCGCTCCTCCACCCGTGCCAGGTTCTCCGCGAGTTCGGACTTACGGTCCGTCATTCCTCTTACCTGCCCAACCAGACATATCCCGCGAGTCGCCCGGTGGTGCGGTCGCGGCGGTACGAGTAGTGGTCGCCGGACTCCAGGGTGCAGACCCCGGTGTCCTCGACGTCGGTCACGCCGAGCCGGGCGAGCTGGGCCCGGACTCCGGCGGCGACGTCGACGGCCGGGGTGCCCCAGGAGGTCTCCGCGTACGCCTCGGGTTCGACGGCCGCGACCTCGGCGCGCATCGCCTCGGGGACCTCGTAACAGCGTCCGCAGACGGCGGGGCCGGTGCGGGCGGTGATCCGGCCCGGCTCGGCGCCGAGCTCCGTCATCGCCGCGACGGCGGCGGGGACGACTCCGGCGATCATTCCGGGCCGCCCGGCGTGGGCGGCGGCGACGACGCCGGCGACCGGGTCGGCGAGGAGGACGGGGACGCAGTCCGCGGTGAGGACGGCGAGGCCGAGTCCGCGGCGGGCGGTGACGATCGCGTCGACGGCGGGAACGGCCTCGCCGTGCTCCCAGGGGCCGTCGACCACGGCGACGCCGGCGCCGTGGACCTGGTTCATCCAGACGACGAGGTCCGGGTCGAGGCCGAGGCCGGCGGCGGCGCGGGCCCGGTTGGTCCGTACGGCCTCCGGGTCGTCGCCGACGGCGCCGCCGAGGTTGAGCTCCTCGTACGGAACGGCGCTCACCCCGCCCCACCTGTCGGTGAAGGCGAAGTGCGCGCCGTTCGTCGTGTGGCGGTGCCCTATCACTTCAGGAAGTCCGGCACGTCCAGCTCCTCGGCGGGGCTGTCCGCGTACGGACGGGCCGGCGGGACCACCGGCGGGGCGGGCGGCAGCGGGGCCTCGTTGACGACCGGGACCGGCTCGACCGGAGCGGCCACGGGCTCCTCGCGCGGGGTCACCGTGCCGAGGCCGCCGAGCGGGCGGGGGGTCTCGGCGACGCGGGGGGCCGGGGCCGGCTCCTCGCGCTTGGCGGAGACCGAGCCGATGATGTTGTCCCGGCGGGCCGGCGGCTGGCCGCCGTCGAAGCCGGCCGCGATGACGGTGACCCGGACCTCGTCGCCGAGGGCGTCGTCGATGACGGCGCCGAAGATGATGTTGGCCTCCGGGTGGGCGGCCTCGCTGACCAGCTGGGCGGCCTCGTTGATCTCGAAGAGACCGAGGTCGCTGCCGCCGGAGATGGAGAGCAGGACACCGCGGGCGCCGTCGATGGACGCCTCCAGGAGCGGCGAGGAGATCGCCATCTCGGCGGCGGCCACCGCGCGGTCGTCGCCGCGGGCGGAGCCGATGCCCATGAGGGCGGAGCCGGCCTCGGACATGACCGACTTGACGTCGGCGAAGTCGAGGTTGATCAGACCCGGGGTGGTGATGAGGTCGGTGATGCCCTGGACACCGCTGAGCAGGACCTGGTCGGCCGACTTGAAGGCGTCGAGAACCGACACCTGGCGGTCCGAGATGGACAGCAGCCGGTCGTTCGGGATGACGATGAGGGTGTCGACCTCTTCGCGGAGCTCGGCGATGCCGTCCTCCGCCTGGTTGGCGCGGCGCCGGCCCTCGAAGGTGAAGGGGCGGGTGACCACGCCGATGGTGAGCGCGCCGAGCGAGCGCGCGATGTTGGCGACGACGGGCGCGCCGCCGGTGCCGGTGCCGCCGCCCTCGCCGGCGGTGACGAAGACCATGTCGGCCCCCTTGAGGACCTCCTCGATCTCCTCGCGGTGGTCCTCGGCGGCCTTGCGGCCGACTGCGGGGTTCGCCCCGGCCCCGAGGCCGCGGGTCAGTTCACGGCCGACGTCGAGCTTGACGTCGGCGTCGCTCATCAACAGTGCCTGTGCGTCGGTGTTGATGGCGATGAACTCGACGCCCTTGAGACCGACCTCGATCATTCGGTTGATGGCATTGACACCACCGCCGCCGACACCGATGACCTTGATGACTGCGAGGTAGTTCTGCGGTGCTGCCACGTCGAAGGCCTCTCGCCTCGAGTTACGTGTCGTCATTGCGCGGTGGTTTGCGCGCCGCGACGACGGATGCCGATGGGGTGGTCCGTGCGCCGACCCCAACCCTAACGTTGAAGTTTAGGGTTACCAGTGTCCCTGCCCGCTGGACTCTTCCGAACAGGACACTAAGTCGACAAGGTGCGCGTGTTCAACGAACACGCCGAACCTCCCGTTTTTCTTTTCACCCTATGTGATCACCCGTAGCGCTGGCCAACCAGGGTGCTGGCCAGCGCGGATGCGCGTCAACTCCCCGACGAGGCGGGTGCACTGGGGGCACTTACGTCGAAGTGCCCCGCTTTGGGAGTCGCCTTCATGAGAGCGGTCAGCACCCGGGCCTTGGCGGGCCCGTGTTCGGCGCTGCCCCAGAAGACGGTGCGGTCACGGGTGAGTTCCAGAGTGACGGAGTCGTACGAGGACAGGCGTACGACACGAGTGTCCTTCGCGATCGCGTCCGGGAGTTCACTCCGTACGCGCACCGCCTCGGCGAGGAGCCGGTCCGCGTCGAACCGCCGCAGGCTGGGCGAAGCCGCCGCGTCGAGGACCAGCCGGGGGACGCCTCGGGGCGGGGTGGTGACGGTCGCGAACGGAACGGCGTCGCCGTCCACTTCGGTGAAGGATCCGCTTTTTTCCAGAAGGAGTACGGGTTTCCGTTCGGTCACTTCGATCCCGATTCCGTGCGGCCAGGACCGGATCACGTCGACCGAGGCGATGCGCGGGAGTTCCTCCCGGAGCCGGGCCGCGATGGCGTCGGTGTCGACGGTGACCAGGGGGGCGCCGACCGGGACGGCGGCGACGGCCTCGACCTGGGCCGGGGTGAGCACCGCCGTGCCCGAAGTCTTCACACCTTCCACACGGAACCAGGTGGAGCCGTAGAGCGCCCAGACCGTGCCGCCGGCGAGCAGGAGCAGGCCGACGGCGATCAGGGCGAGCTTCAGTCCGGTCGGGCGGAAGCGGCCGCCCGTGCCTTCCGGCCGGGGCTGCCGGTCCGACGATCCTCCGGGCTTCTGGGTGCCGCTCTTCTCCGCGGTCGTCGGTCCGGCTGCCACGCGCGCCTCTCCCCTGGTCCTCCGCTACGCCTGTCGGCGGGCGGCGATCGCCTCGTACACCATGCCGACGAGCAGGTCGTCGGCGTCCCGGCGGCCGAACTCGGAGGCGGCGCGGGACATCTCGTACAGTCGGTGCGGATCGGCCAGTACGGGCAGGACGTTGGCCTGCACCCACTGCGGCGACAGCTCCGCGTCGTCGACGAGGAGTCCACCGCCGGCCTTGACCACCGGCTGCGCGTTGAGCCGCTGTTCGCCGTTGCCGATGGGCAGCGGGACGTAGGCGGCGGGCAGTCCGACGGCGGAGAGCTCGGCGACGGTCATGGCACCGGCGCGGCAGAGCATCATGTCGGCGGCGGCGTAGGCGAGATCCATCCGGTCCACGTACGGTACCGGCACGTACGGCGGCATTCCGGGCATGTTGTCGACACGCGGCACCTCGTTCTTCGGGCCGACCGCGTGCAGGATCTGGATGCCGGAGCGCTGGAGCACCGGGGCGATCTGCTGGATGACCTCGTTGAGCCGGCGCGCGCCCTGGGAGCCGCCGGAGACGAGCAGCGTCGGCAGGTTGGGGTCGAGGCCGAAGGCGGCGCGCGCCTCGGGCCGGACCCGGGCCCGGTCGAGGGTGGCGATGGTGTGCCGCAGCGGGATCCCGATGTAACGGGCGTTGCGGAGCTTGGAGTCCGGGGTGGCGACGCCGACCCCGGCGGCGTACCGGGAGCCGATCTTGTTGGCGAGGCCGGGCCGGGCGTTGGCCTCGTGGACGACGATCGGCACGCCGAGGCGCTTGGCGGCGAGGTAGCCGGGCAGCGCCACGTAACCGCCGAAGCCGACCACGCAGTCCGCCTTGGTCCGCTCCAGGATCTGCTCGGCGGCCTTGATGGTGCCGCGCAGGCGCCCCGGGACGGTGATCAGTTCGGGGGTGGGCTTGCGGGGCAGCGGTACGGCGGGGATGAGCGCCAGCTCGTAGCCCCGCTCGGGCACGAGCCGGGTCTCCAGGCCCTTCTCCGTGCCCAGCGCCGTGATGCCCACGCTCGGGTCCTGCCTGCGCAGGGCGTCCGCGAGGGCGAGCGCCGGCTCGATGTGACCGGCGGTCCCCCCGCCGGCGAGTACGACATGCACCGAAATTCACCGCTCTCCGGACGGGCGCTTCTTGACGCGCCGTCGCATCGACTTCCATCTCACCCCGGCCCGCTTGCCCCAGCCGGGGCGGCGCATGGCCAGGGCCGCTTTCGCGGCGGGTTCCTGTCGCGCGAAGGCGATCAGGAGCCCGACGGCGAACATGGTCGGCAGCAGGGCCGACCCCCCGTACGAGAACAGCGGGAGCGGGACGCCGGCGATCGGCAGCAGACCGAGCACCGCACCGATGTTGACCACGGCCTGGGCCGTGATCCAGGTGGTCACGCCTCCCGCGGCGAATCGAACGAAGGGGTCCTCCGTGCGTCCGGCCACGCGGATACCCGCATAGCCTAGGGCCGCGAACAGGGCGACGACCGACAGCGTCCCCGCGAGGCCCAGTTCCTCACCGGTGACCGCGAAGATGAAGTCGGTGTGCGCTTCGGGCAGTTGGCCCCATTTTTCCACACTCGCACCGAGCCCGGAACCGAACCATCCGCCCGACGCCAGAGCATAGATACCGTGCGCGGCCTGGAGGCACGGGGCCCCCTCGCCACCCGGATCGGTGGCGCCGATGCACTGGAAGCGGTCCATCCGGTGGGGGCTGGTCCTGATGAGCAGCGCGCCGAGCGCACCGGCCACCACGAGCACCCCGACGAAGAGGCGGGTGGGGGCGCCGGCCGTCCACAGCAGGCCGAAGAGGATCGCGGTGAGGATGATCGCGGTGCCCATGTCGCCGCCGAGCATGATCAGCCCGAGCAGCATGAAGGCGCCGGGGACCAGCGGCACGAGGATGTGCTTCCACTGGGTGAGGAGCTTCATGTCCTGTTTGCGGGCGAGCAGGTCGGCGCCCCACAGGATCAGGCCCAGCTTGCCGAACTCGCTGGGCTGGAGCATGAACGGGCCGCCCAGCGAGATCCAG
Source organism: Streptomyces sp. NPDC047974 (assembly GCF_040653375.1). Classification (NCBI taxonomy): domain Bacteria; kingdom Bacillati; phylum Actinomycetota; class Actinomycetes; order Kitasatosporales; family Streptomycetaceae; genus Streptomyces; species Streptomyces sp. NPDC047974. The sequence continues at coordinate 197,064 of NZ_JBEZNU010000003.1, read as the reverse complement.
TTCTGGTTGCCGCCGACGGAATGCCCTATCCCGGGGATCTGCACGAGCACCATGAGGAAGATCGCGCCGACCAGGATCGGGTAGGCCAGGGCCCGGTGCAGCTTCACCGGCATCCGCGAGGCGACGAGCAGCAGTCCGGTGCCGAGCAGGGCCGCGAAGAACTGCTTGCGGAAGAAGTAGGACGGCACCAGCTCGTAGCGGAGCGCCGTGATCATCGAGGCCGAATAGACCATCACCAGGCCGAGCGTGGTGATGAGCAGCCCCGCGCCGATGATCACGTAGTACGCCGTGAGCGGCCGGTCCCAGGCCCGCTGCGCCCGCGTGTAGAGCCCGCGTACGCCTCCGCCGCGCGCCCCCCGCGGGGTCGCTGGGGCCCGCCCTCCGCCCGGTCGGGCGGAGGGCCTGCGTGTCCCGGCGATCTTGCTCGGCATGGTTCGCTGCCCCCTCCGGTCAGGCCCGGTAGGCCGGACCCTCGCAGTGGTCGGGTCAGGCGTCCCCGGTGGCGGCGAGGGCGCGGACCGCGTCCGCGAACGCCTCGCCCCGCTTGTTGTAGTTGGTGAACATGTCCATCGAGGCGCAGGCCGGGGCCAGGAGGACGGTGTCCCCCGGGCGGGCGAGCCGGGCCGCCTCGCGGACCGCCTCGGACATCGCCCCAGTGTCGGTCCGGTCGAGGTCCACCACCGGGACCTCCGGGGCGTGTCGCGCCAGGGCTTCGCGGATCAGCGCGCGGTCCGCGCCGATCAGCACGGCCCCGCGCAGCCGCTTCGCCGAGCGCTGCACGAGCTCGTCGAAGGTGGCGCCCTTGGCGAGGCCTCCGGCGATCCAGACGATCGGGTCGTAGGCGGCCAACGAGGCTTCGGCGGCGTGGGTGTTGGTGGCCTTGGAGTCGTCGACGTACGTCACGCCCTCGATCTCCTCGACCAGTTCGATCCGGTGCGGGTCGGGCCGGAAGGCCCGCAGCCCGTCCCGTACGGCCTTGGCGTCGACGCCGAAGGCGCGGGCGAGGGCGGCCGCGGCGAGCGCGTTGGCGATGTTGTGCGGGGCCGGCGGCTGCACGTCGGCGACCTCGGCCAGCTCCTGGGCGTTCTTCTGCCGGTTCTCGACGAAGGCCCGGTCGACGAGGATGCCCTCGACGACGCCGAGCTGGGAGGGGCCGGGGGTGCCGAGGGTGAAGCCGATCGCCCGGCAGCCCTCCTCGACGTCGGCCTCGCGCACCAGGTCCTCGGTGGCCGGGTCGGCCACGTTGTACACGCAGGCGACCTGGTTGCCCTCGTAGATACGGCCCTTGTCGGCGGCGTACGCCTCCATCGAGCCGTGCCAGTCGAGGTGGTCGGGCGCCAGGTTGAGCACGGCGGCCGAGTGGGCGCGCACGGAGGGCGCCCAGTGCAGCTGGTAGCTGGAGAGCTCGACGGCGAGCACGTCGTACTCCTCGTCGCCGAGGACGGCGTCGAGGAGCGAGACGCCGATGTTGCCGACGGCGGCGGTCCGCAGCCCGGCCGCCTCCAGGATGGAGGCGAGCATCCGGGTCGTGGTGGTCTTGCCGTTGGTGCCGGTGATCGCCAGCCACGGGGCCGAGTCCGGGCCCCGCAGTCGCCAGGCCAGCTCGACGTCGCCCCAGATCTCCACGCCCGCCTCGGCGGCGGCCGCGAAGAGCGGCTTGTCCGGCTGCCAGCCGGGGGTGGTGACGACCAGCTCGGAGCCGGCCGGCAGGGTCGCCCCGTCGCCGAGGCGGACGGTGATCCCCTCCGCCTCCAGCGCGGCGGCCTGTGTCCGGGAGCGCTCGTCGTCGCCGTCGTTGACGACGGTCACCACGGCGCCCCGGGCGGCCAGGGCCCGGGCGGCCGGGATGCCGGACACCCCGAGACCCGCGACCGTGACGTGCTTGCCCTGCCAGTCCAGCTCTTCGCTCACTTGTCGGCTGCCCATCCCGCGTAGAAGAGGCCCAGGCCCACGATGACGCACATGCCCTGGATGATCCAGAACCGGACGACGACCAGGACCTCGGACCACCCCTTGAGTTCGAAGTGGTGCTGGAGGGGGGCCATCCGGAAGACGCGCTTGCCGGTCATCTTGAACGAGCCGACCTGGATGACCACGGAGAGGGTGATCAGCACGAACAGGCCGCCGAGCAGCGCGAGCAGCAGCTCCGTGCGGGAGCAGATGGCGAGACCGGCCAGCGCGCCGCCGAGCGCGAGGGAGCCGGTGTCGCCCATGAAGATCTTGGCGGGCGAGGTGTTCCACCACAGGAAGCCGAAACAGGCGCCCATGAGCGCGGAGGCCACGACCGCGAGGTCCAGCGGGTCGCGGACCTCGAAGCAGGCGTTCGGGTTCGTCAGGGTCAGCGCGTTGGCGCAGGACTCCTGGAACTGCCAGAGCCCGATGAAGGTGTAGGCGCCGAAGACCATCACGGAGGCGCCGGTGGCGAGGCCGTCCAGACCGTCCGTCAGGTTCACGCCGTTGGACATGGCCAGGATCATGAAGAGCGCCCAGACCACGAAGAGCACCGGGCCGATGGACCAGCCGAAGTCCGTGATGAAGGAGAGCTTCTCGGAGGCCGGGGTGAGCCCGCGCATGTCCGCGAACTGGAGCGAGAGCACGGCGAAGGCGATGCCGACGATCAGCTGGCCGGCCATCTTCGCCTTGGCCCGCAGGCCCAGCGAACGCTGCTTGACGATCTTGATGTAGTCGTCGAGGAAGCCGACCAGGCCCATGCCGGCCATCAGGAACAGCACCAGGACGCCGGAGTACGTCGGGTCCTCGCCGGTGATGACCTTGGCCAGGGCGTACGCGATGAGCGTGGCCAGGATGAAGGAGATGCCGCCCATGGTGGGCGTGCCCTTCTTCCCGGCGTGGCCGCGGGGGCCGTCGTCGCGGATGAACTGCCCGTATCCCTTGCGGGCCAGCAGCTTGATGAGCAGCGGGGTGCCGATCAGGGTCAGGAAGAGGCCGATGGCCCCCGCGAAGAGGATCTGCCTCATCGGCCGGATACCTCGCCCTCAGTGTCGAGCAGCGCGAGCGCGACCTGCTCGAGACCGACCGACCGGGAGGCCTTCACCAGGACCACGTCCCCCGGGCGCAGTTCCCTGCGCAACAGGTCGACAGCCGCCTGCGCGTCGGACACGTGCACCGACTCCTCACCCCACGAACCCTCGTTATAGGCGCCCAGTTGCAGCCAGGACGCTTCCCTGTCCCCGACCGCGACGAGCTTGCTGACGTTGAGCCGGACGGCGAGCCGTCCGACCGCGTCGTGCTCGGCGAGCGACGCGTCACCGAGCTCGGCCATCCTGCCGAGCACCGCCCACGTGCGGGCCCCACGGGCCTGTCCGGCCCTGCCCATGGCCGCGAGCGCGCGCAGGGCGGCTCGCATGGACTCGGGGTTCGCGTTGTAGGCGTCGTTGACGATCGTCACGCCGTCCGGACGCTCGGTGACCTCCATGCGCCAGCGCGAAAGGGAGCCGGCTTCGGAGAGCGCGGTGGCGATCTCCTCGGCAGGCATGCCCAGCTCGTGCGCGACGGCGGCCGCTGCGAGCGCGTTCGACACGTGGTGCTCACCGTACAGGCGCAAGGTCACGTCACTGCACCCGGTGGGTGTGTGGAGCGTGAAAGAAGGCTGTCCGGTCTCTGTGAGACGGACGTTCTCGGCACGTACGGCCGCTTCGTCCGCTTCGCCGAAGAGGATCACGCGGGCCTTGGTGCGGCTCGCCATCGCGCGGACGAGGGGGTCGTCGGCGTTGAGGACCGCCACTCCGCCGTCCTCGGCGGACGGCAGGGACTCGACGAGTTCGCCCTTGGCCACGGCGATCTGCTCGCGTCCGCCGAACTCTCCGATGTGGGCGGTGCCCACGTTGAGGACGAGCCCGATCCGGGGCGGGGTGAGCCCGGTCAGGTAGCGGATGTGGCCGATGCCGCGGGCACCCATCTCCAGGACGAGGTGCCGGGTCTCCCCGGTGGCCTTCAGCGCGGTGAGCGGCAGGCCGATCTCGTTGTTGAGGGAGCCGGGCGTCCAGACGGTGGGCGCGTGGCGGTCGAGGACCTGGGCGATCAGGTCCTTGGTGGAGGTCTTCCCGGCGGAGCCGGTGAGGGCGACGACATCGGTGCCGAGCCGCTCGACGACCGCGCGGGCGAGGGCGCCGAGGGCGCCCTGCACGTCGTCCACGACGATCGCGGGGACGCCGACGGGGCGGACGGCGAGCACCGCCGCCGCGCCCGCCGCGACGGCGCGCTCCGCGTAGTCGTGGCCGTCGACGCGCTCGCCGGCGAAGGCGGCGAAGAGGCTGCCGGGCTTCACCTCACGGGAGTCGATGACGACGGGCCCGGTGATCCGGGCGCCCGGATCCGGTATGTCGTGCGCCTGCCCGCCGACGATTTCGGCGATCTCGGCGAGGGAGAGGGCGATCACTGCTTCATCCCTGACTGTTCTGGTGACGGTGTTCGTTCGCCGCTTCGATCGCGGCGCGGAGGACCTGGCGGTCGTCGAAGGGACGGACCTGCCCGGCGATCTCCTGGCCCTGTTCGTGGCCCTTGCCCGCGACCAGGACGGTGTCGCCCGGCCGGGCGCGGGCGACGGCGGCGGCGATGGCGGCGGCCCGGTCGGGTTCGACCAGGACGGCGCCGCGCTCGGCGGCGGGCACCTCTGCGGCGCCCGCGAGCATCGCGGTGAGGATCGCGAGCGGGTCCTCGGAGCGGGGGTTGTCGGAGGTCAGTACGGCGGTGTCGGCGAGCCGGGCGGCGGCGGCGCCCATCGGGCCGCGCTTGGTGGTGTCCCGGTCGCCGCCGCAGCCGATGACCACGTGCAGCCGGCCCTCGGTGACCTCGCGGAGCGAGCGCAGCACCGATTCGACGGCGTCGGTCTTGTGCGCGTAGTCGACGACGGCGAGGTACGGCTGGCCGGCGTCGACGCGCTCCAGGCGGCCGGGGACGCCGGGGACGGCGGCGACGCCATCGGCGGCGGTCCGCGGGTCGAGCCCGGCGGTCGCGAGGGTCGCGATGGCGGCGAGGGTGTTGGCGACGTTGAAGGGGCCGGGCAGCGGGGCGGTGGCGGGGATCCGCTCGCCCTCGGGGCCGACGGCCGTGAAGGTGGAGTCGGCGGCGCCCAGGACGACGTCCTCGGCGCGCCAGTCGGCGTCGGCGCTGCCCTCGGCGGAGAAGGTGACGACCGGGACGGTCGCCTCCTTGGCGAGCCGGCGGCCGTACTCGTCGTCGGCGTTCACGACGCCGACCCGGCTGCGCTCCGGGGTGAAGAGGGTCGCCTTCGCCCGGAAGTAGTCCTCCATGTCGGAGTGGAACTCCATGTGCTCCGGGCTGAGGTTGTTGAAGACGGCGACGTCGAAGACGCAGCCGTCGACCCGGCCGAGCACGAGGGCGTGGCTGGAGACCTCCATGGCGACGGCCTCGACGCCCCGCTCGCGCATGACGGCGAAGAGGGCCTGGAGGTCGGTGGCCTCGGGGGTGGTGCGCTCCGACTTGATGCGCTCGTCGCCGATCCGCATCTCGACGGTGCCGACGAGTCCGGTGTGCTTCCCGGCGCCGCGCAGCCCGCCCTCGACGAGGTAGGCGGTGGTGGTCTTGCCGGAGGTGCCGGTGATGCCGATCCGGAGGAGGCCCTCGCCGGGGCGGCCGTAGATCTCGGCGGCGAGTTCGCCCATCCGGCCGCGCGGGTCCCCGACGACGAGGACGGGCAGGCCGGTGGCGGCGGCGCGGTCGGCTCCGGTCGGGTCGGTGAGGACCGCGGCGGCGCCGAGGCCGGCGGCCTGGGCGACGAAGTCGGCGCCGTGCGCGCGGGCACCGGGCAGGGCCGCGTACACGTCCCCGGGGCGCACCGCCCGGGAGTCGTGGGTGATGCCCGAGACCGGGACGTCCTGTGCGGCGTCGGGGAGCTCGGTGCCCAGCCGTGCCGCGAGCTCGCCCAGGGGTGTCGGGCGGGCCCGCTCCGGGCGGGGCGGGGCGGTTCGGGACTGATCAGCGTGTGGCACGGCGGTGAGCGTACCGGGCGCACCCTGCGGGGGACCAAACGAGCCGCGGGCGTCGCCGGAGTTCGATTTCCGGTTCCCGGAATGGGGGGTGATCGTCGTCACTGGTGGTGCTCCCGGGGGTCACGGGGTGGGTTCGAAGGTGACCGGCAGACGCGGGGGCGCGCTGCCGGTGGGGGCCACGTGGAGGGTCTTGAGCGCGAACTCCATGACCTTCTTGTAGATGGGGCCGCAGATCTGGCCGCCGAAGTAGCTGCCCTTGGTGGGGTTCTGGATGGCGCAGTAGACGGTGACCCGGGGCTGGTCCGCGGGGGCGAAGCCGGCGAAGGAGGCGGTGTAGCCCTTGTAGCGGCCGAGTTCGGGGTCGACGCGGTTGGCGGTGCCGGTCTTTCCGGCGACGCGGTAGCCGGGGATGGCGGCCTTGGTGCCGGTGCCCTCGCGGTCGTCGACGACGGATTCCAGCATCTGGGCGAGGGTCTTGGCGGTCTGCTCGCTGACCACGCGGTTCTCGGCGGGCTTCCCGGCGGGGGTGAAGCGCCCGTCGGGGCCCTTGGTGCCGCGGACCAGGGTGGGTTCGATCCGTACGCCTCCGTTGGCGATCGTCGAGTAGACGGAGGCGGCCTGGAGGGCGTTGACGGAGAGGCCCTGGCCGAAGGGGATCGTGTACTGCTGCGAGGTGGACCAGTCCTCGGGCTTGGCGAGGATGCCGGGGGTCTCGCCGGGGAAGCCGAGGCCGGTGGGGCTGCCGATGCCGAAGCGGCGGAGGTAGCCGTCGAGGATCCGGTTGGACTCGGCCTGGTCCTTGCCGAGCTGGCCGGTGGCGAGGATGGTGCCGATGTTGCTGGACTTGGCGAGGACGCCGTTGAGCGTCAGGTACCAGGTCGGGTGGTCGATGTCGTCCTTGAAGAGCCGGTCGCCGCGGTGGAGCCGGTTGGGGACGGTGACGTGGGTGTCGGCGGCGGCCTTGCCCTCCTCCAGGACGGCGGCCATGGACATGACCTTGCTGGTGGAGCCGGGCTCGTAGGCGTCCTGGAGGGCCGCGTTGCCCATGGCGGCGGCATTGGCGGCGGAGAGGTCGTTGGGGTCGAAGCCGGGGGCGTTGGCCATGGCGAGGACCTCGCCGGTGCGGGTGTCCTGGACGATGACGTAACCGCGGTCGGCCTTCGACTTGCGGACCTGCTCGCCGATGGCCTGCTGGGCGGCCCACTGGATGTCCCGGTCGATGGTCAGTTCGACGTCGGAGCCGGGGACGGCGGGGGTGCCCTGGGAGCCGGCGGTGGGGACCTGCCGGCCGCCGGAGGCGGTGAAGCGGATCTTCCCGTCCTTGCCCGCGAGTTCGGGGTCGAGCAGGGACTCGACGCCGCCGGCGCCGCGGCCCTCCGCGTTGACGAAGCCCAGTATCCCGGCGCCGAGGTCCCCGTTGGGGTAGACCCGCTTGGTGCTGGGCTCGCTGAGGACGCCGCCGAGCAGGTTGACACCGGTGCCGCCGGGGGCCTGGGCCTTCTGCGCGTAGACCTTCCTGAGGTCCTTGATCTGGTTCCAGACCTGCGGGGTCTGCTTGCGGGCGAGCAGGGTGTAGCGGGACTTGGGGGTGCGGAGCTTCTTGGCCAGCTCGGCCGGTTCCTTGCCGAGGATCGGGGCGAGGAGCGCGGCGGCCTGCTCGGGCGCGTCGCGGACCTTGGACTCCTCGGGGGTGAAGAGCTTCGGGTCGGCGGTGATGTCGTAGGCGTCGACGCTGCTGGCGAGGGCGATGCCGTTGCGGTCGGTGATCTCGCCGCGCTCGGCGGAGAGCGTGTACTCCTGGTAGCGGTACTTGTCGGCCTTGGCCGCGTACGCGCTGGCGTCGACGGCCTGGACCTGGAGCAGCCGCACCACGAAGACCAGCATGACGAGGGTGAGGCCCAGGGAGATCAGGCGCAGCCGGGGCCGGGGGCTGCCGAGCTTGATGGTGCGGGGCTTGCGGGCCGGCGGGCGGGGCGGTGCCGGGCGGCGCCCGGCGGGGCGGGCGGCGGGCCGGGGGGTGCGGGCGCCGCTCCGGACGCCGGATCCCGCGGAGGCGGGCCGGGGGCGCGCCGCCGGGCGGGCGGGGCCGGGGACGCGGCGGCGCGGGGGCTCCTGGGAGGGCACTGCTCGGTCACCTGCCGGAGGTCGTGGGAGTGGGCGCGGTGGTCTTCGGCGCCGGGGCCGTGGAGCGGGGGGCGGTGCTCGTGCCGGGGGCGGGGGTCCGCGCCGTACCGGACGGGGCCGGGTCGCCGGTGCGGTCCGGGGCGCCGGCCGGCGTGCGGGCGGGCTTCGACGAGGGCTTCGACGAGGGCTTGGGGGACGGCTTCGGGGAGGCGGCGACGGTGGGCTCGCCGAGGACCTTGCCGTCGGGGCCGAGGAAGGCGGGGCTGCCGCCGGGAACCATGCCGAGCTCGCGGGCGCGGCGCTCCAGGGCGTCGGGGGCGGCGTCGGCGTCGACGTCGCGCTGGAGCGCCTGCTCCTCGTCGGTGAGCTCGGTGGTGCGGTCCTTGAGCTCGCGCAGCTGGAAGGAGCCCTGGTTGAGGGCGGAGTTGAGCAGCAGCAGGGTGATGAGGCCGCCGCCGAGGAGGAGGACGACGAGCAGGACGAAGGGGGTGCGGGCGGCCGTGCTGGGCCCGGACGGCATCAGCCGTCCGAGGCGCGCGGCCCGTCCTTTGAGCGGCCCCCTGGCCGCGCTCACAGCACGTCCTCCCGGATGCGCTCGACGCCCCGGAGGCGGGCGGGGGCGGCCCGGCGGTTCTCGGCCACCTCCTCCTCGGTGGGGAGTTCGGCGCCGCGGGTGAGGAGCTTGAGGCGGGGCTGGTACTGCTCGGGGACGACCGGGAGGCCGGGCGGGGCGGTGGTGGCCGCGCCCGCCGCGAAGACCTGCTTGACCAGCCGGTCCTCCAGGGAGTGGTACGAGAGGACGGCGACCCGGCCGCCGACGGCGAGGGCCTTCACGGCGGCGGGGACGGCCCGCTCCAGGACGCTGAGCTCGCCGTTGACCTCGATGCGCAGGGCCTGGAAGGTGCGCTTGGCGGGGTTGCCTCCGGTGCGCTTGGCGGCCTGCGGGAGGGCGTCGCGGATGAGCTCGACGAGCCGGGCGCTGTTGTCGAAGGGTTCCTTCTCGCGCTCGCGGACGATGGCGGAGACGATCCGCTTGGCCTGCTTCTCCTCGCCGTAGGCGCGCAGGATGCGGACGAGTTCGCCGGCCGGGTAGGTGTTGAGGACCTCGGCGGCGCTCATGCCGGTCGTCTGGTCCATGCGCATGTCGAGCGGGGCGTCCTGCGCGTAGGCGAAGCCGCGGTCGGCCTCGTCCAGCTGCATGGAGGAGACGCCGAGGTCGAAGAGGACGCCGTCGACCTTGTCGATGCCGAGCCGGTCGAGGACCTCGGGCAGTTCGTCGTAGACCGCGTGGACGAGGGTGGCGCGGTCCCCGTAGGGGGCGAGCCGCTCGCCGGAGAGGCGCAGGGCCTCCTTGTCGCGGTCGAGGGCGACGAGGCGGGCCTCGGGGAAGGCGCGCAGCAGGGCCTCGCTGTGTCCGCCGAGGCCCAGGGTGCAGTCGACGACGACCGCTCCCGGGCTCTGGAGGGCAGGGGCCAACATGTCCAGGCACCGCTGGAGCATCACCGGGACGTGTCGGTCGTTGCTCAACGCACCCTCTCAGAACGGGCACGGCGAGCGGGAAGGGAGGCCGAGCCGTGGGTGCCGCCGCGCACACGGGGGAGAAACCGCTTCAAATCGCTCGATTGTCTCCAGGAACTCCGCGCCACTCTAGTCCACGGAGGGGGCCGGTCAATCAACCGGCTGGCGCGCCGCGCGGCGCCGGACGCGGTGGCGGACATTCCGGACGGTTCACTCGATCGGCGGCACGCGACGGTCGCTGTGGGTTAGCTCACACGCGAGTTCATTGGCGCTCTTTGTCCTCTTCTCACAGCGGGCCCGCGAGGACGGTGCCCACTACGGTCGAGCCATGACGACCTCCGCACACCCCTCCCCCGGCGCCGGCGACTCGGTCACCGAGCGGCTCGTCGAGGCGAACGCGCGGTACGCCGCCGACTTCACCGACCCGGGCATGGACGCGCGGCCGGTGCTCCGCGTCGCCGTCGTGGCCTGCATGGACGCCCGGCTCGACCTGCACGCCGCACTCGGTCTCGAACTCGGCGACTGCCACACCATCCGCAACGCGGGCGGGGTCGTCACCGACGACGTGATCCGCTCCCTCACGATCAGCCAGCGGGCGCTCGGCACCCGCGCGGTGATGCTGGTGCACCACACCGGCTGCGGCCTGGAGTCGCTCACCGAGGACTTCCGGCACGAGCTGGAGGACGAGGTGGGCCAGCGGCCGGCCTGGGCGGTCGAGGCCTTCCGGGACGTGGACCAGGACGTGCGGCAGTCGATGCAGCGGGTCAGGACCTCGCCGTTCCTGCCGCACACGGACGACGTCCGGGGCTTCGTCTTCGACGTGACGACGGGCTTGCTGCGCGAGATCCATCCTGTGGAGAATGGTTCCGGCACCGGCCCGAGCACATCTTCCGCCGCCGCGTAAGACGACAAACCCCGGCATTCCGCCCACGGTTGTCCACAGGCGAGTGACACGGCCCGGCCATCCCCACAAGAATGCCCGGGTGACACCCCCCGTCCATCCCGGCGGGGGCAGGTGTCCGTGTTCCTGCAAGGCCGAGGAGGGCCGGGGTGACGACCTATGACGACCGAGCGAGCCTCACAGACTTGACCACCACCGCGGAGCGGGTCCGCGGGTCGGTGGAGAGCGTGATCGAGGGCAAGCCCGAGGTCGTACGTCTCGCGCTGACGGTGCTGCTCGCCGAGGGGCACCTCCTCATCGAGGACGTGCCCGGCGTCGGCAAGACCATGCTCGCCAAGACGCTCGCGCGGTCCATCGACTGCTCGGTGCGCCGCATCCAGTTCACGCCCGACCTGCTGCCGTCGGACGTGACCGGCGTGTCGATCTTCGACCAGCAGCGCCGGGAGTTCGAGTTCAAGCCGGGCGCGATCTTCGCCCAGATCGTCATCGGCGACGAGATCAACCGCGCCTCGCCCAAGACGCAGTCCGCGCTCCTGGAGTCCATGGAGGAGCGCCAGGTCACCATCGACGGGCACACCTACGAACTGCCCAGCCCGTTCATGGTCGTGGCCACCCAGAACCCGGTCGAGATGGAGGGCACCTACCCGCTGCCCGAGGCCCAGCGCGACCGCTTCATGGCCCGGGTCTCCATCGGGTACCCGAGCGCCGAGGCCGAGTTCCAGATGCTCGACGTGCACGGCGCGGTCAACCCGCTGGACGACCTCCAGCCGGTCGCCCACGCCCACGAGATCCTCAAGCTGATCGAGGCGGTCCGCACGGTGCACGTCGCCGACGCCGTGCAGCGGTACGCCGTCGACGTCGTCGCCGCCACCCGCAACCACCCCGACCTGCGGCTCGGCGCCTCCCCGCGCGCCACGCTCCACCTGCTGCGGGCGGCCAGGGCCTCCGCCGCCCTCGCCGGCCGCGAGTACGTGCTGCCCGACGACCTCCAGGCGCTCGCCGTGCCGGTCCTCGCGCACCGGCTGCTGCCCACGGCGCAGGCCCAGCTCAACCGCCGCAACGCCGAGCAGGTCGTCCTCGACATCCTCCAGCGGACCCCCGTCCCGTCCGCGGCCCCGCCCGCCGGCCCGCTCTACGGCCGGCAGCCCGGGGGCCGGCAGCTGTGATGGCGACTCCCGCCGCACCCCAGGGGCAGCGGGCCGACGACCGCTCGGGCCCCCGGGCCGAGGACGGCCGGGGCGGCCTGCGGGCCGCCCTCGGCGGGCTCACCACCCGCGGCCGGTCCTTCCTGGCCGCCGGGGCGGCCGCCGCCGTCTGCGCCTACGTGCTCGGCCAGGCCGACCTGCTCCGGGTCGGCCTGCTGCTCGCCAGCCTGCCGCTGATCTGCGCCTTCGTGCTGCACCGCACCCGCTATCGGGTCGCCACCTCGCGCCGGCTCACCCCGCAGCGGGTGGAGGCGGGCACCGAGGCCCGGGTCCAGCTCCGCATGGAGAACATCTCCAAGCTCCCCACCGGGCTGCTGATGCTCCAGGACCACGTGCCGTACATGCTCGGCCCCCGCCCCCGCTTCGTCCTCGACCGGGTCGAGGCCGGCGGCAGGCGCGAGGTCTCCTACCGGGTCCGCTCCGACCTGCGCGGCCGGTTCCCGCTCGGCCCGCTGCAGCTCCGGCTGAGCGACCCCTTCGGCATGTGCGAGCTGACCCGCTCCTTCCACGCGTACGACACCCTGACCGTCGTCCCGCGCACCACCCCGCTGCCCGCCGTCCGGCTGGGCGGCGAGGCCTCCGGATACGGGGAGGGCCGGCAGCGCACGCTCGCCCTCGCCGGCGACGACGACGTCATCCCGCGCGCGTACCGGATCGGCGACGACCTGCGCCGGGTCCACTGGCGCTCCACCGCCCGGTACGGCGAGCTGATGGTCCGCCGCGAGGAGCAGCCCCAGCGCTCCCACTGCACCGTCCTCCTCGACACCCGCCGGGCCGGCTACCAGGGCTCGGGCCCCGACTCCGCCTTCGAGTGGGCCGTCTCCGGCGCCGCCTCCGTCCTCACCCACATGCTGGAGCGGGGCTACGCGGTCCGGCTGCTCACCGACACCGGCACCGCCGTCCCCGGCGAGGGCTCCGACGGCGGGTACGCCGGCACCTCCACCGGCGACTCCGCGGAGACGGCCGGGCTCCTGATGGACACCCTCGCGATCGTCGACCACTCCGACGGCGCCGGGCTCTCCCGCGCCTCCGACGTGCTGCGCGCCGGCGGCGACGGACTGCTCGTCGCCTTCCTCGGCGACCTCGACGAGGAGCAGGCCGCGCTGGCCGGACGGATGCAGGCCCGCGCCGGCGCGGCCGTCGCCTTCGTCCTGGACTCCGGCTCCTGGCTCACCGCCGGCGCCGTGACCGGGGCCGTCGAGGCCCGGATCCGGCAACTGCGCGAGGCCGGCTGGACCGTGGTCTCCGTGCCGCCGGGGGGCCGGATGGCCGACCTCTGGCAGCAGGCCGCCGGGGCGCTGCGGGACACCGCCGCCGCAGACAGCTACGGAGGATGGGCATGAGCGGGCTCACCCGCCTGACACTGGCCGCCTGGGCGGCCTCCCTGATGGCCGCCGGCGCGCTGCTGCCGCTGGTCAAGCCGGCCACCTGGATCTTCACCGCCGCCTTCCTGCTCGCCCTGCAGAGCGGCACCGGCATGCTGGGCCGCCGGGTGCCCCTGGCCCGGCCGCTGACGGTCGGCGCCCAGCTGCTCGTCGGCGTGCTCGCGCTGACCGTGGTCTTCGCCCGCGAGCAGGCGCTCCTCGGCTTCCTGCCCGGGCCGCTCGCGGTCCAGCACGTGGCCGAGCTGTTCCGGCTCGGCGCCGAGGACGTCGGCACCTACGCGATCCCCGCCCCGGACACCGAGGGCATCCGGCTGATGCTGGTCGTCGGCGTGCTGGCGATCGGGCTGCTCGTGGACGTCCTCGCGGTCACCTTCCGACGCGCCGCCCCGGCAGGTCTGCCGCTGCTCGCGCTGTACTCGGTGGCCGCCGGGCTCTCCGGGGGCGGCGCGGGCCGGCTCTGGTTCGTGCTCGCCGCCGCCGGCTACCTGCTGCTGCTCCTCGCCGAGGGCCGTGACCGGCTCTCGGCCTGGGGCCGGGTCTTCGGCGGCGCCCAGCGCAGCGGCCGGTCCGGCACGCTCGTCGGCACCGGGTCGTCCTTCGCGCCGGTGCGCACCGGCCGCCGGATCGGTGCCGTCGCCATGGGCACCGCCCTGGTCGTGCCGCTCGTCCTGCCGGGCTTCTCCGGCGGGCTCCTGGGCACCGGGGGCGGCGGAGGGGCCGCGGGCGGGGGCGGCGGGGGCGGCGGCACCATCGCCGCGGTCAACCCGCTCGTCTCGCTCCAGGACAACCTGCGGCAGCCGGAGGACTTCGAGGTCCTGCGCTACCGCACCAACGCCCTGGACAACAGCGATCTCTATCTGCGGCTCGTCGCCCTCGACCAGTTCGACGGCACGTCGTGGAAGTCCTCGGTCCGCCCGATCGAGGCCGTGCCGAAGTCGCTGCCGTGGCCGGACGGCCTCGCGCAGTCCGTCCGCACCGCCGAGGTGACCAGCAACTTCGTCGCCTCGGAGGGGTACGACCAGAAGTGGCTGCCGATGCCGTTCCCGGCCGCCCGGGTCGACATCGAGGGGCGCTGGCGGTTCGAGCCGGCCGGCCGGATGCTCGTCGGCGACGACAAGCAGACCACCAAGGGCGTCCGCTACCAGGTGACCAGCCTCGACGTGCAGCCCACGGCCGAGCAGCTCGCCGAGGCGGGCCCGGCGCCGGACGCGCTGCTCCGCGAGTACACCAAGGTGCCGGGCAGCCTGCCCGCCGACGTGAAGTCGACGGCCCTGGAGGTCACCAAGGACGCGGCCAACGACTACGAGCGGGCGGTCCGGCTCCAGGACTGGTTCTCGGAGGACGGCGGTTTCCGGTACGACGTCGACGTGACGTCCGGGACGGGCACGGAGGCGATCTCCCGCTTCCTGAAGGACAAGAAGGGATTCTGTATCCACTTCTCCTTCTCGATGGCGGCGATGGCCCGCACGCTGGGCATCCCGGCGCGCGTCGCGGTCGGCTTCATGCCCGGCACCAACCAGTCCGACGGTTCGGTCTCGGTCGGCATCCGGGACGCCCACGCCTGGCCCGAGCTGTACTTCGAGGGCGCCGGCTGGACCCGCTTCGAGCCGACGCCGTCCCGCGGCTTCACCCCCGCGTACACCCGGCAGACCTCGCCCACCACCGGCCCGACCGGTCCGGCGCAGCCCTCGGAGGCGGCCTCGGCCCAGCCCTCGGCGGCGCCGAGCGCCTCGGAGAGCTGCCCGCCGGAGATGCGGCGCCTCGGCGAGTGCGGTCAGCCCGCGACGGCGGCGGACGACGCTTCCTCCGGCGGCGGCACGGACCTCCTGAAGGCCACCGCCTGGACCCTGGCGGTCCTGCTCGTCCTCGCCCTCCCGCTCACCCCGCTCTTCTGGCGGACGCGGGTACGGGCCCGCCGGCTCGGCCCCTCGGGGGGACCGCTGACGGTGTGGCGGGAGATCGGCGACACGGCCTGGGACTACGGGCTCGAACCGGACGACGCGCAGACGCCGCGGCGGACGGCGGAGCGGATCGTCCGGGCGGGTGAGCTGACGGGTGCGGCGGCGGAGTCGGTCCACCGCGTGGCCGGAGCGGTCGAGGAGACCCTCTACGCCCCGTCTCCCCGCCCGGTGGCGGGCCTGGCCGAGGACGCGACCCGCGTCCGCACCGCCTTCCACGCGAACGCCACCCGCGGGGTACGCCTCCGAGCTCTCCTGGCCCCCCGCTCGGCCGTCCGCCTCCACTGGTCCGCCTCCACGAAGTGGACCACCCTCAAGTCCCGGACCCCGGGGCTCCGCGGCAACCTGTGACGGCCCGAGGGCGCCGCCCGCAAGGGCGGTGCCCTCCCTCCGGCGCAGCCGTCGTCCCCGTGGACGGAGGAACGCGGCGTGGGCACCGCCCCGGCGGGTGGAAAACACTGCGCCCCGCCGAGGCTCGGGGCCGGCGGGGCGCGGGTTCGGGGGTGCGGGGTCTCCGCTCAGGGGCGCGTCAGTGGCCGCCGCCCTGCTGCTCGTCGCGGCGTCGCTGCCACCGCGCCTCGATCCGGTCCATCATCGAGCGTCGCGCCTGGGCCTGTCGGCCCCGACCCGTCTGCTGCGCCTGCTCACCCGGCTTCGGCGCCTTGCGCCATCCGGTGACCGCCAGAACCGCGCAGCCCAGCATGACGAGGAATCCCACCACGCTGATCCAGATCAGGCCGTCCTCGTAGAAGACCAGTCCGGCCATGAGGAGCGCGATACCCACCAGGAAGCCGACGACTGCCTGATACACCCGTCGCCGGGTGTACGTGCGCAGCCCGCTTCCCTCGAGCGCTGTCGCGAACTTGGGGTCTTCGGCGTACAGCGCTCGCTCCATCTGCTCGAGCATTCGCTGCTCGTGCTCCGAGAGCGGCACGGAGTCCTCCTAGTCGTCGGTCGCGGGGGCGACCGGTTGCGGCCCTTTCAGGATAGGCAGGGAATCGCCCCCGTGAAACCCGCCCTCAATGCCGATCAGCCCATCCGGGCCGCCACGCGGTTCGGTTGGTGAGGCGTTGATTCCCCAGCCGCCCGCCCGTCATGCCGGATGGTTTCCCTCGATCATACGGCGCGAAGCCGCATATGGGGCGGCCTGTCGCCGAGCGGGGCCCACACCTCCGAACGGGTGGCGGGGCCCCTGGGTTCCACCCGATCAGGCGGGCTTCTCGGCGAGCACGTGGAGCTGGGTGGCGACGGCGTGGAAAGCGGCCAGTTCGGCCGCCGCGGCCTCCAGCTTCAGCAGCGCCTCGGCGGCACCGGGCTCGGTGTCGACGAGGACGCCGGGGACCAGGTCCGCGAAGATCCGTACGCCGTGGACGGCGCTCACGGAGAGCCCGGCCTCCTCGGCGAGGCCGGTCAGCTGCTCGGCGGTGAACCGCCGGGGCACGGGGTCGCCGGCGCCCCAGCGCCCGTCGGGGTCGCCGAGCGCGGTCCGGGCCTCGGTGAAGTGCCCGGCGAGCGCGCGGGCGAGGACCGCGCCGCCGAGCCCGGCGCCGAGGACGCTGAGCGCCCCGCCGGAACGGAGCGCCGCCACCGTGTTCCGCACGCCCTCGGCCGGGTCGTCCACGTACTCCAGGACGCCGTGGCAGAGCACCGCGTCGTAGGCGTCGCGCTCGACCACGTCGAAGAGCCCGCGGACGTCGCCCTGGACGCCGGTCACCAGCTCGGCGACCCCGGCCTCGGCGGCGCGGCGCTCCAGCGCGAAGAGCGCGTTGGGGCTGGGGTCGACGACGGTGACGCGGTGGCCCAGGCGGGCGACCGGCACCGCGAAGTTACCGGAGCCGCCACCGGTGTCCAGGACGTCCAGGACGGCCCGCCCGGTGCCGGCGACCCGGCGGTCGAGGGCGTCCTTGAGGACGTCCCAGACGACGGCGGTGCGCAGGGAGGCGCGCGACGGGCGCGACGACGCCTCACGGCCGAAGACAGCGGAAGGGTCCGGCACGGCTCTTGACTCCTCGGTGACGGGGTCGGACCTCCCCACCCTATGGCCTCGGCGATGCCGTGCGGATCAACCGGCGGCGTCGTCCGCCGGGGGCTGCCGGGGCAGCACCGGCTGGAGCACGAGCAGCCGCTCGACCAGGCGCAGGAAGTGGGCGGCGTCCCTGACGAGGTCGTCGGCCTCGCGCGCGCTCGCGGCGGCGGCGACGCCCGCCTCGGCGAGGGCGCGGCGCGGGGCGCCCGCGGCGAAGAGGGCGCTCCATTCGGTGAGCTCGGGGGCGAGCTGCGGCAGCAGCTCCCAGGCGCTCCTTATGGCCTGGCGCCGGCGGGTGCGGGGCACGGGGCGGGCACGGGCGGCGAGGACGGCGGCCGCGGCGCGCAGGGCGGCGAGGTGCGCGGTGGCGTACCTCTCGTGGGGGCGGTCGAGGGCCGCGGCCTCGTCGATCCCGGCGCGGGCCTTGGCGAGCAGGTCGAGGGCGGCGGGCGGGGCTCCGGTCCTGCGGGACACGGGGTGGACGTCGGCTGCTGCGAAAGGGCTGACCATGACGAGCCTCCTGTCGTCGGGTGACGGCCTTGTCGCCGTCTGTGTCCATCGTGCAGGCACCCACTGACAATCACTCTGACCTGGGGTTTTGCCAGTAGAGCAACTCACGGGTAACTTTTGGACTGACCAGTCAGTTCAAAAGTGGGAAGCGGGGGGTGGATCCATGGGATCCGACGACCTGACCACACGACCGTCTCCGGAGGGGGCCGGCCTCGTCGTCGAGGGGCTCGGGCTCAAGGGCCCCCGCGGCTGGGCCTTCCGGGACGTGTCCTTCCACGCCGGGGCCGGGTCCCTGGTGGCGCTCGAAGGCCCGTCCGGCACCGGCCGCACCTGTCTGCTGCTCGCGCTCACGGGCCGGATGAGGACCAAGGAGGGCACCGCCGAGATCGGCGGGCTGCCGCTGCCGCGCCGGATGGCCGCCGTGCGCCGGATCGCCGCGCTCGGCCAGGTCCCCGGCGTGAGCGAGCTCGATCCGTCCCTGACCGTCGCCGAGCACCTGCGCGAGCGGGCGCTGCTCCAGCACCGGTTCGACGGCTCGGTCCGCGCCCTTCTCCGCCGCCCGGGCACCCGGGCCGCCGAGACCCGGGCCCGGATCGACGAGGCCGTCGCGGCCGCCGGGCTCGACCTCGCCGCCCTGCCGAAGGGCGACAGGACCTCCGTACGGGACCTGGAGCGCCTGGAGGCGCTGCGGCTGTCCATCGCGCTGGCCCTGATCGGCCGGCCCCGGCTGCTCGGCGTGGACGACACGGACCTGAAGCTGTCGGACGCCGACCGGGCCGAGGCCTGGGCGCTGCTGCGCGCGGTGGCCGACGCCGGCACCACCGTCCTCGCCGTCTGCAGCGAGGCCCCGGCCGACGTCCTGCGGATCACCACGGTCACGGCGCCCGCGGCGGCGGACCCGGACGCGAAGAACACGGCCGGGGACGACACCGAGGCCGCCGAGGACACCGAGGACACCGTCGGGAAGTCCGCCGAGGACAGCGCCGAGGACACCGCCGAAGACGACGACACCACCGAGGAGGGGGCGGACGATGCGCTCGCCGAAACTGGCCGCGCTTGAGCTGAGGCGCTTCGGCAGGGGGAAGCTGCCGCGCGCCGCACTCGTCGCGGTCCTGCTGCTGCCGCTGCTGTACGGCGCCCTGTACCTGTACTCGTTCTGGGACCCGTACAGCAGGCTCGACCGGCTGCCCGTCGCCCTGGTCAACGAGGACCGCGGCGCCACCGCCGACGGCAAGCGGATCACCGCCGGCGAGGACATCACCGAGGGGCTGCTCGACAGCAGGACCTTCGAGTGGCACCAGGTCAGCGACGCCGAGGCGCGCGAGGGCGTCGAGGACGGCCGGTACTACCTGTCCCTGACCGTGCCCGGCGACTTCAGCGAGCGGATCGCGTCGAGCTCCGGGGACTCCCCCGAGACCGGCGCCCTGAAGGTCCGGACGAACGACTCCAACAACTACATCGTCGGCCAGATCTCGCGGACGGTCTTCTCCGAGGTGCGCACCGCCGCCTCCACCAAGTCCTCGCGGACCTTCCTCGACAAGATCTTCATCTCCTTCTCCGACATCCACGAGGCCACCGCCGAGGCCGCCAAGGGCGCCGCCGACCTGAAGAAGGGCGTGGACAAGGCCAAGAAGGGATCCAAGGACCTCACCGACGGCCTCACCGACGCCAAGACCGGCAGCAGCGACCTCGCCGCCGGCCTGAAGAAACTGGACAAGGGATCCAAGGACGTCCAGACCGGTACGCGGAAGGTCGCGGACGGCACCCAGGCGCTCGCCGACAAGGTGAACGGCACCGCCGACAAGGTCCGCCCGTACCTCGCGAACAACGGCACCTCCATCCGCGACACCGCCAAGCTGGTCTCCGACTCGGCCACCGCGGCCCGCAACGACCTGGAGGACCTGGTCCGCCGCGCCCCGCTGCTGCGCACCGCCGCCCACAAGGCCGACGACACGCTCTCCCGGCTGCACCGCGAGTCCTGCGCGAAGCCCGGCACCACCCCGCCGATCGAGCTGCCCGAGGGCGTGACCCTGCCCGAGGGGTTCGCCCTCCCCGACAACAAGGAGTTCTGCGCCGCCCTGAAGGAGGCGTCGACCAACGCCGGGGACGTCGCGACCGTCGCGGACGACGTGCACCGGCTGGCCAAGGGCAGCGACGGCGACCTGAAGACGCTCGACGAGCGGCTGAAGAAGCTGAAGAAGCAGGCCGACGAGCTGGCCGCCCGCGCCCCGCACCTGGACGAGGACGTCGAGGGCGCCATCCGCAAGATCAACGAGCTCAACAGGGGCGCGAAGAAGGTCGCCGACGGCGCCGCGCAGCTGCACACCGGCGTCACCGGCGCCCGCGCGGGCTCGGTCAGCCTGGACACCGGCGTCGGCAAGCTCAAGAAGGGCGCCGGCGACCTCGACGGCGGCCTGTTCAAGCTCGCCGACGGCTCCGGCTCGCTCGCCACCGGCCTCAAGGACGGCGTCGACCAGATCCCGGACTACGACAAGGAGGAGCGCGACCGGCGTACGGAGGTCATGGCCGACCCGGTGCAGCTGGCCGCCCAGTCGCTCCACAAGGCGCCGAACTACGGCACGGGCTTCGCCCCGTACTTCATCCCGCTCTCCCTCTGGGTCGGCGCGATGGTCGCGTACATGATCATCCAGCCGATGAACCGGCGGGCCCTCGCCGCGGGCGCCTCCGCCTGGCGGATCGCGCTGGCCGGCTGGTTCCCGGTGGCGGCGATCGGCGTCCTCCAGGTCGGCGCGCTGCTCTCCGTCCTGCACTGGGGCCTCGGCCTGGAGATGGCCAGGGCGGCCGGCACGGTCGGCTTCCTCGCCCTCGTGACCTGCTGCTTCGCCGCGATCATCCAGTGGCTCAACGCCCGCTTCGGCGCGGCCGGAAGGATCCTGGTCCTGGCCCTCCTCATGGTCCAGCTGACCTCGGCGGGCGGCACCTACCCGGTGCAGACCAGCCCGGGCTTCTTCAACGCCGTCCACCCCTTCCTGCCGATGACCCACGTGGTCGAGGCGCTGCGCCGGCTCATCTCCGGCGGCGGCCTCGCCCCGGTCTGGGAGGCGGTCGCCGTCCTCGCCGCCTTCACCCTGGGCGCGCTCGCCCTGACCGCGGTCACCGCGCGCCGCAAGCAGGTGTGGACACTGGACCGGCTCCACCCCGAGCTGTCGCTGTGACCGGGCCGGCCTCTGTGAGAATCGACCCCATGGACAGCAGCAGCACCCGCCGCCAGGCCACCCGCGCCAAGCTCTACGAGGCGGCCGTCACCCTCATCGCCGAGCAGGGCTTCTCCGCCACGACGGTCGACGAGATCGCCGAGCGGGCCGGGGTGGCCAAGGGCACGGTCTACTACAACTTCAAGAGCAAGACCGAGCTCTTCGAGGAGCTGCTGCGCCACGGCGTCTCCCTCCTCACCGCCTCCCTGCGGACGGCGGCCGAGGAGACGGCGGCGGGCGGCGGCAGCCGGGTCGCCGCGCTGGACGCGATGATCCGCGCCGGCCTCGTCTTCATCGACCGCTACCCCGCCTTCACCCAGCTGTACGTGGCCGAGCTCTGGCGCACCAACCGCGCCTGGAACTCCACGCTCCTGGTGGTCCGC
The DNA here is from genome assembly GCF_040653375.1 of Streptomyces sp. NPDC047974. NCBI lineage: Bacteria > Bacillati > Actinomycetota > Actinomycetes > Kitasatosporales > Streptomycetaceae > Streptomyces > Streptomyces sp. NPDC047974. The sequence goes on along the minus strand of NZ_JBEZNU010000003.1, from coordinate 175,867 downwards.
CAGGAGGCCGTCGCCGTCGTCGAGGGCGTCCTGCGCGAGGGCGTCGAGGCGGGCGAACTCAGCGACGAGATCGACGTCCAGCTCACGGCGGCGGCCCTGGTCGGCATGGTCCTCGTCGCCGCCCTGGACTGGAAGGCCTTCCAGAGCGAGCGCTCCCTGGACGACGTCCACGCGGCGCTGTCCCTGCTGCTGCACGGGCGCGTGGGCGGAGGCTGCTGATTCGGGTCCTGGATCCTGGATCCGATATCCAGGACCCAGGAGGTTGGATCCGAAATCCGGGACATTGGATACCGGATCCAGGATGCTGAAACCCGGATGCTGAAACCCGGATGTTGGATCCCGGATGTTGGATCCCGGATCCAATATCCGGGCGATGCGATCCAGAAACTCGGATCCCAGAAATGGGATCCACGCAACGAAAGCGCCGGTCCCCGCGAGGCTCGATCCCCCCGAGCCACGCCGGACCGGCGCTTCCTTTCGTACACCCCCGTGCACGTCCCCCGTGCCGGCAGGCGCGCGGCCCCGCTCCGCCGCCCCGTGTCGGCGGTTCGGGAGCCGCGCCCCTTCCGTGGGCTCCACTCTCTCCTCCCGGCGGGTTCCGCCCCATCCGCGCGCGTACTCATCTCGGCGCCTAGGTACGGATACTCAGTCGACGCCCGTGACGGACGGGCGCGGCCTCGTTACGATCACGAGCGTGTCCGTACTCCCCCTGGTCTTCACGAGCGGCTGGGCGAGCGGGATCAACGCCTACGCGGTGGTCCTGCTCCTCGGTGTCTTCGGTGCGACCGGGCTCACCGACGAGGTGCCCGAGGCGCTCCAGCGCACGGACGTCCTGATCGCGGCCGGCGTGCTCTTCCTCATCGAGGCGGTCGCGGACAAGGTGCCGTACGTGGACAACGTGTGGGACTCGGTCCACACGGTGATCCGGCCGGTCGCGGGTGCCGTGGTGGCCGCGCTGCTGGCCGGCGAGAGCGGTTCGCTGCCGGAGCTGGCGGCGGGGGCGATCGGCGGGTCGACGGCGCTGATGAGCCATCTGGTCAAGGCCGGGACGCGGATGGCGGTGAACACCTCGCCGGAGCCGTTCTCCAACATCGCGATCAGCACGGGCGAGGATCTCGCGGTCGCCGGTGTCATCACGTTCGCCATATTCCATCCGGTGGCGGCGGCGGTGATCGCCGCCGTGCTGCTGGCGCTCGGCATCTGGCTGCTGGTCTTCCTGGCGTCCCGGATCCGGCGGTTCCTGCGCCGCCGGGCGCAGCGCCGCGAGGAGCGCAGGCCGGCGGCGGCGGAGGGCGGTCCACCTGCGGACCGGTCTGTCGGCGGGGGCCGATAGGGTCCCTGACATGGGACGGATTGTGGTGATCGGCGCGGGTCTCGGCGCCATGGCGGCGGCGGCCAGGCTCGCGGTCGCCGGACACACGGTGACGGTGTACGAGCGGACGTCGACGTACGGCGGGGCGGTGGGCCGTTTCGAGCGCGAGGGCTTCGCCTTCGACACCGGCCCCGGGCTGCTGCACCTGCCGGCGGTCTACCGCGACCTGTTCGTGAAGACGGGGAAGCGGCCGCTGGAGGAGTGCGTCGGGCTGAGCCAGGTCGATCCGGCCGCCCGGCACGTCTTCGCCGACGGCACGCGCGTGGACCTGCCGAACGCCTCGCGGGCCGGCACGGTCGCCGCCCTGGACGCGGCGCTCGGCGCGGGCGCGGGCGAGCGCTGGGGGGACTTCCTGGTGCGGGCCCGTGAGGCGTGGGACCGGACCCGTCGCCCGCTCCTGGAGGAGCCGCGGCCCGCCGACCCGAAGGCGCTCGCCCGGGAGCCGTACCCGGCGCCGAAGGCGGGGCTGCTGCGCCGTCCGACGCGGACGCTGGCCCAGGTCGGCGAGCGGGAGCTGCGCGATCCCCGGCTGATCGCGCTCCTGGACTCGTACGCGGAGGCGTACGGCTTCCCGGCGGCCGACGCCCCGGCGTCCGCCGCCGTCCTGCCGTACATGGAGCAGAGCTTCGGCAGCTGGTACGTGGCGGGCGGGATCCGGGCGCTCGCGGAGGCGGTGTACGAGCGCTGCCGGGAGCGGCGGGTGGAGTTCGTCTTCGACGCGCGCGTGGACGAGGTGGTGACCGAGGGCGGCCGGGCGGCCGGGGTCCGGCTGGAGTCGGGCGAGACCGTGGCGGCGGACCACGTGGTCGCGGGCGCGCCGGTGCCCGCGCTCTACCGCGAGCAGGTGGTGCCCTGGGAGCGTGCCGACGAGTGGCCCGCCTTCCAGGGGCACGGCACGGGCCGGCTGACGGTCCTGCTGGCGCTGCGCGGCGGCCGCGAGGAGGGCGCCGCCCACCGGACGGTCGTCCACGGGGACGGGAGCCGGCCGACGGCGACCGTGCTGCGGCCGGACGACCCGGCGCTGCGGCCCGACGCGGACCACGAGTCGGTGACGGTCTCGGCGCGCGTGGACCTGGCGCGCGGACAGGATTGGTCGGAGCTCGCGGGGCGGCTGGTGGAGGCCGCGGGGCGTGCCGTGCCGGGCCTGGCGGAGCGGCTGCTCTGGCAGGAGGTCCGCACCCCGGAGGACGTACGGGAGGCGACGGGGACGGCCGAGGTGCCGGGTCCGGCGCTGGCGGACGCCCGGGGCCGGTGGCTGCCCGCCGCCAACGTCTCCCCCGTGCCCGGTCTGTACTTCGCGGGCGGCTGGTCGCATCCGGGCGGCGGGCTCGCCCACGCGGGCATGTCGGGCGCGCTGGTGGCCGGTCTGATCGTGGAGGGCGCGGAGTTCCGCGGCTCGCAGTGAGCCGCGGCCCCTCCCCGTCGGCTCAGTAGCGGTACGGGGACTGCTCGTCCTGCGGCTGCTGCTGCTCGTAGCCGTACTGCCCCGGCGCATAGGCCTGCGGCGGCTGGTCCGTGTCGCGCTGCTGCGGGACCCAGACGCCGCCGGGCGGCGTGTCGTACGCGTACGAGGGGGCGTAGGGGTCGCCGTAGTACTGGGTGTACTGCTGGCCGTCGGTGCCGGGGCCGATGTACGGGTCGGAGTAGGCGGCGTACTGCTGCGGGGCGCCGGCGGTGCCGTAGTCGTAGGCGGGCTGCTGCTGCTCGTAGCCTGCGGCGTAGGTGTCGTAGGCGTAGCCGGTGGTGTCGTAGCCGGGCTGCTGCTCGTAGCCGGACGGCTGCGGGTCGTAGACGCCGTACTGGCCGGTGTCCTCGGGCAGGGGCTGCGGTTCGTGGACGTAGGCGGGGGCGTCGCCGGCGGGCTGTCCCTCGGCGTCGGGGCCGGGGGTGTGGGCCGCGGCGGAGTCGTCGTAGGAGAGGCCGGAGACCTCCAGGGTGGGGCCGGCCTCGGGGGCCGGGCCCGCCTTGCGGCGGCGGCTGGCGCCGGGGGTGCCGCCGATCGCCCAGCCGGTGGAGAAGCCGCGGCGGAAGGAGAGGGTCACGAAGGTCTGGCCGACGGCGAAGGCGACCGCGCCGGCGATGATGACCGCCACGGAGGGCAGCAGCACGCCGGCGACCACGCCGAGGAAGCCGCAGAAGGCGAGGATCCGCCAGCGCAGCCGTGCCTTGTACTGGAGGAGCACCTCGCCGAGCAGCCAGAGCGCCACCAGGCCGAACGCGATGTAGAGGACCGTCCACCCCATGCCCCGCCGCCCCTCTCTACGGCCTCCGCCGCGGGTCGGGGCGGGTACGACCGGTCAGGACTGCTGGTGCAGTCCGAGATTCTCGTAGATCTCGAGCGTCGCGGTGGAGCTGTTGAGCGTGATGAAGTGCAGTCCGGGGACACCCTCGGCCAGCAGGCGCGCGCAGAACTCCGTCGCGAACTCGATACCGATGGAGCGTACAGCGGCGGGGTCGTCCTTGACCGCGAGGATGCGTTCTTTCACATCCGGGGGGAAGGCGGCGTTGCTGAGCTGGGGCAGCCGGTCGAGCGTCTTCACGTTCACGACGGGCATGACCTCGGGGATGATCGGGGTCTCGCAGCCGGCCTTCTCGACGCTGTCGCGCAGCCGCAGGTAGTTCTCGGGGTCGAAGAACATCTGGGTGACCGCGTAGTCGGCGCCGGCCCGGCACTTGTCGACGAAGTGGCGGACGTCGGTGTCCCAGTCCGCGGACCGGGGGTGCATCTCGGGGAAGGCGGCGACGCCGACGCAGAAGTCGCCGGACTCCTTGATGAGCCGGACCAGGTCGGCGGCGTACCGCACGCCCTCGGGGTGCTCGACCCAGTCGCCCAGCGGGTCGCCCGGCGGGTCGCCGCGGAGCGCCAGCATGTTGCGGATGCCGGCGTCGGCGTACTGCCCGAGGACGTTGCGCAGCTCGGCGACGGAGTGGTCGACGGCGGTGAGGTGGGCGACCGGGGTGAGGGTGGTGTCCGAGGCGATCTTCTGGGTGGCCTTGACGGTGCCGCCGCGGGTGGAGCCGCCGGCGCCGTAGGTCACGGAGACGAAGCTGGGGCCGACGGCCTCGACGCGGCGCATGGCGTTCCAGAGGACCTGCTCGCCCTTGGCCGTCCGGGGCGCGTAGAACTCGAAGGAGTACGACGTCCCGGCGGAGAGGATCTCGCGGACCGTGCGGGCGCGGTCCGTACGGACGGAAGCGGTTCCAAGGGCCATATGGGCAGGTTAGACGGGGGTCGGCGAGCCGCGGTATCCGCGTCCGAGGAGTGGACACCTTTTCGGACAGCGGTACGAGGCCCGCCGCGGCGGCCCGCCGGGCGGATCCCGCCGGGGCGGACCGTCGGCGTCAGGCGCCGGCCCGCTCCCGGACGCGCTTGGCGAGGGAGGCGGCGGCCGCGGCCGGGTCGTCGGCCTCGGTGAGCGCGCGGACCACGACGATGCGGCGGGCGCCGGCGTCGAGGACCTGGTCGAGGTTGGTCTCGTCGATGCCGCCGATGGCGAACCAGGGGCGGTCCTGGGCGAGGCCCGCCGCGTACCGCACCAGGTCGAGGCCGGGGGCGTACCGCCCGGGCTTGGTGGGGGTGGGCCAGCAGGGGCCGGTGCAGAAGTAGTCGACGCCGGGTTCGGCGGCGGCCGCGGCGACCTCGGACTCGGCGTGGCAGGAGCGGCCGATCAGCACCCGGTCGCCGAGGATGGCGCGGGCGGCGGGGACGGGCAGGTCGCCCTGGCCGAGGTGGAGGACGTCGGCGCCGATGGCGTGGGCGACGTCGGCCCGGTCGTTCACGGCGAGGAGCTTGCCGTGGCGGCGGCAGGCCTCGGCGAGGACGGCGAGGTGCTCCAGCTCCTCGCCGGCCTCCATGCCCTTGTCGCGGAGCTGCACGATGTCGACGCCGGAGGAGAGCACGGCGTCGAGGAAGGCGGGCAGGTCGCCCTGGCGCTTCCGGGCGTCGGTGCACAGGTAGAGCCGGGCGTCGGCGAGCTGCTCACGAGGTGTGGGCATGGTGGTTCCCCCCGTCGGGTGGCGCCGGTGCCGCGGCGCGGGGGCTGCGGCACCGGCGGTGGTGGTTCGGTGTCCGGAAGCCGGTGTCCCGGGCTCCGGGGTGTCTCGGACCCGGCGTCCCGACGCCGGGTCCCCGGGCTCCGGAGTCACGGACTCGGGCGCCTCGGGCTTCGGTGGGTCAGACGGCGAGCGCCTGGGCGCGGCGCTTCACCTCCGTACCGCGATTCTCGCCGAGGGCCTGCGCGGGCGTGCCGGGCAGGCTCGGGTCCTCGGTGAAGAGCCACTCCAGCATCTCCTCGTCGGAGAAGCCGTCGTCCCTCAGGAGCGTCAGGGTGCCGGCGAGGCCCTTGACGACCTTGTCGCCCTGGATGAAGGCGGCGGGCACCTGGAGCGCGTTGTTCTCCCCGCGGCGCACGGCGATCAGCTGGCCCTCCTTCACCAGCTGCCGCACCCGCGTCACCTCGACGTCGAGCATCTCCGCGATGTCGGGGAGGTAGAGCCAGGCGGGGACGAGAGCATCGATGTTTGCGTCAATCTCGGTCACGGGACAAGCCTGCCATCCGGGACCGACAGTCGGTAGTCGGGCCCGCCCCGGCCGCCGCCGTCCGGGTTGTCAGCGGACGGCGGACTTGAGCGGCACGGCCGGGTCGGCGGCCCGCTCGGGGTCGACGGGGGTGCCGGACTCGATGAGCTTGCGGCCCTGGGCGAGGTCGCGGGGGCGGCCGACGGCGAGGAGGGCGACCGGGACCCCTTCGCGCAGCCAGAGCACCGCCCAGGAGGCGCCGGACGCGTCCCCGCGCCGCACGAGAGTGTCGGCGCCGGTGTGGTGGCCGGCGTACTGGACGAAGCGGCCGAACTGCTCGGACCAGAAGTACGGGACGGGGTCGTACGGCTCCGGGGCGGCGCCGTCGGCTCCGGTGAGGTCGGCGGCGACCGTGCGGGGGCCCTGGAGGGCGTTGTCCCAGTGGTGGACGAGGAGCCGCTCCCCGTAGCGGGCGGAGGGGAAGGAGGCGCAGTCGCCGACCGCGTACACGTCGGGCAGGGAGGTGCGCAGCCGCTCGTCGGCGGTGACGGCGCCGCCGGCGTCGAGGGCGATGCCGGAGCCCGCGAGCCAGTCGGTGGCGGGGCGGGCGCCGATGCCGACGACGACGGCGTCGGCGGGGAGTTCGCGGCCGTCGGCGAGGACGACGGCGCCGGGGCGGACGGTGGCCACGCGCGCGTGGGTGAGGAGTTCGGCGCCGCTCTCGGCGTACCAGCCGGCCATGGCGGTGGTGACCTCGTCGGGCAGGGCGCCGGCGAGCGGGAGGGGGGCGGCCTCGACGACGGTGACGGTGCAGCCGGCCTCGCGGGCGGCGGTGGCGAACTCGGCGCCGATCCAGCCGGCGCCGACCACGACGACGGAGCCGCCGCCGGCCAGGACGGGGCCGAGGCGGACGGCGTCGTCGAGGGTGCGCAGCAGGTGGACGCCGGGGACGCCCTCGGTGCCCGGGAGGGTGAGCGGGTGGGCGCCGGTGGCGAGGACGAGGGCGTCGTACGGGACGGGGCCCGCCTCGGTGTCGAGTTCGCGGTCGGCGGGGCGCAGTCCGGTGACGTCGAGGCCGAGGCGGAGGTCGACGCCGAGCGACTCGAAGTCGACGTCGAAGGCCGAGTGCTCGGCCTTTCCGAGGAGGACCGCCTTGGAGAGCGGGGGCCGGTCGTAGGGCTGGTGGGGTTCGGCGCCGATGAGGGTGACGGGGCCCTCGAAGCCCTGCTCTCGCAGGGCGACGGCGGTCTGTACGCCCGCCATGCCCGCGCCGACGATCACCACGTGCCGCTGGGTCTGCTTCTGCTCGCTCACCCGTCCACCATACGCATCTGACGGATCGTCAGACAGGAGGCCCCCTGTGGAGCTCCGCCGACGGGGGCTAGGGTGGCGGGCACACACCACTCGCGGGAGCCCGGACGCACCGGGCTGAGAGGGAGGCTGACCGGCCTCCGACCGTACGAACCTGATCCGGGTCATGCCGGCGAAGGGAGGGGCGGGAACGCCCATGCGTTCTTCCGAAGGAACAGAAGACCGTCAGGTCACCGACGTCCTCGTGATCGGCGGTGGCGTCATCGGACTCGTCACGGCCTGGCGGGCGGCCCAGCGCGGACTGACCGTCGCGGTGGTCGACCCCGACCCGGGCGGCGGCGCCGCCCGGGTCGCGGCCGGCATGCTCGCCGCCGTCACCGAACTGCACTACGGCGAGGAGACCCTCCTCGGGCTCAACCTCGCCTCCGCCGCACGCTACCCGGCCTTCACGGCCGAGCTGGAGGAGGCCACCGGCCTCGACGTCGGCTACCGCGCCTGCGGCACCCTCGCCGTGGCCCTCGACGCCGACGACCGCGCCCACCTGCGCGAACTGCACGCCCTCCAGACCCGCTGCGGACTCGACTCCGAGTGGCTCAGCGGCCGCGAGTGCCGCCGCCTCGAACCCATGCTGGCGCCCGGGGTGCGCGGCGGGCTCCGGGTGGACGGCGACCACCAGGTCGACCCGCGCCGGCTGGCCGCCGCACTGCTCACCGCCTGCGAGCGGGCGGGAGTGGTCTTCCACCGGGCGCTCGCCGAGCGGCTCACGGTGGCGGGCGACCGGGCGACCGGAGCCGTCCTGCGCGACGGCACGGCGCTCTCCGCCGACCGGACCGTCCTCGCCGCCGGCAGCCTCAGCGGCCGGCTCGCGGGCGTGCCGCCGTCGGTGCTGCCGCCGGTCCGCCCGGTGAAGGGCCAGGTCCTGCGGCTGCGGATCCCCGCCCCGTACGCCCCCTTCCTCTCCCGCACCGTGCGGGCGGTGGTCCGCGGCAGCCACGTCTACCTGGTCCCGCGCGAGAACGGCGAGCTGGTCGTCGGCGCCACCAGCGAGGAGCTGGGCTGGGACACCACGGTGACCGCCGGCGGGGTGTACGAGCTGCTCCGCGACGCCCACGAGCTGGTCCCCGGCCTCACCGAGCTGCCGCTCACCGAGACCCTCGCCGGACTGCGCCCCGGCTCCCCCGACAACGCCCCGATGCTCGGCCCGACCGCCCTGCCCGGCCTCGACCTGGCCACCGGCCACTACCGCAACGGGATCCTCCTCACCCCCGTCACCGGCGACGTCATGGCGGAGGTGCTCACCACCGGCGCCCTGCCCGACGAGGCGCGCCCCTTCTCCCCCCGCCGCTTCCCCACCGCTCTCTCCGCACGTCAGGAGCAGCCCGCATGAACGTGTCCGTGAACGGCGAGCCCCGCGTGCTCGCCGCCCCCGTCTCCCTGGAGGCCCTGGTCACCGGCCTCACCGCCGCCCCGTCCGGGGTCGCCGCCGCCGTCAACGAGACGGTGGTGCCGCGCGGCGAGTGGGCGGCGACGCTGCTCGCCGACGGCGACCGGGTCGAGGTCCTCACCGCGGTGCAGGGGGGCTGAGCGCGATGTCCGACGACGTGTTCGCCCTCGGCGGTACGGAGTTCTCCTCCCGGCTCATCATGGGCACCGGCGGCGCCCCCAGCCTGGACGTCCTCGAACGCTCCCTGGTGGCGAGCGGCACCGAGCTCACCACGGTCGCCATGCGCCGCCTCGACCCCACCGTGCAGGGCTCGGTCCTCTCCGTCCTCGACCGGCTCGGCATCCGCGTCCTGCCGAACACGGCGGGCTGCTACACGGCCGGCGAGGCCGTCCTCACGGCCCGGCTGGCCCGGGAGGCCCTCGGCACGGACTGGATCAAGCTGGAGGTGGTCGCCGACGAGCGGACCCTCCTCCCCGACGGGGTGGAGCTCCTCGACGCCGCCGAGACCCTGGTGGACGACGGCTTCACCGTCCTCCCCTACACCAACGACGACCCGGTCCTGGCCCGGAAGCTGGAGGACGTGGGCTGCGCGGCGATCATGCCGCTCGGCTCCCCCATCGGCTCCGGCCTCGGCATCCGCAACCCGCACAACTTCGAGCTGATCGTGGAGCGGGCCGGGGTGCCGGTGATCCTCGACGCCGGCGCGGGCACCGCCTCGGACGCGGCGCTCGCGATGGAGCTGGGGTGCGCGGCGGTGATGCTCGCCTCGGCCGTGACCCGGGCCCAGGAGCCGGTCCTGATGGCCTCGGCGATGCGCCACGCGGTCGAGGCGGGCCGCCTCGCGCACCGCGCGGGCCGCATCCCCCGCCGCCACTTCGCGGAGGCCTCCTCGCCGACGGAGGGCCTGGCCCGGCTGGACCCGGAGCGCCCCGCCTTCTGAGCCCGCCCCCGGACCCCGGCCCGGAGCGGGGTACGTCACAAGCGTGCTGCGGTCGGGGCCGGGGGGCGGGGCGGGTCCGTACCGGCTCGTAGACTCGACGCCGTGGACACGACCCTTCAGGACCCCCTCGTCGGGCGGCTGCTCGACGGCCGCTACCGCGTCGACGCGCGCATCGCCGTCGGCGGGATGGCCACGGTCTACCGGGCCCTCGACACCCGCCTCGACCGCGTCCTCGCGCTCAAGGTGATGCACCCCTCCCTGGCCGCCGACGCGGCCTTCGTCGAACGGTTCATCCGCGAGGCGAAGTCCGTCGCCCGCCTCGCGCACCCGAACGTGGTCGCCGTCTTCGACCAGGGCGCCGAGGGCGCGTACGTCTACCTGGCGATGGAGTACGTCTCCGGCTGCACCCTCCGGGACGTGCTCCGCGAGCGCGGCGCCCTCCAGCCCCGCGCCGCCCTGGACATCCTGGAGCCGGTCCTCGCCGCGCTGGGCGCCGCGCACCGGGCCGGGTTCGTGCACCGGGACATGAAGCCGGAGAACGTCCTGATAGGGGACGACGGCCGGGTCAAGGTCGCCGACTTCGGGCTCGTCCGCTCGGTCGGCTCGGCGACCGCCACCACCGGCGCGGTCCTCGGCACCGTCTCGTACCTCGCCCCCGAGCAGATCGAGCACGGCACCGCCGACACCCGTGCCGACGTGTACGCCTGCGGCGTCGTCCTGTACGAGATGCTGACGGGCGGCAAGCCGCACTCCGGCGACACCCCCGCCCAGGTCCTGTACCGGCATCTGAACACCGACGTGCCGGCCCCGTCCGCCGCCGTCCCCGGACTGCCCCTCGAACTCGACGAGCTGGTCGCCGCCGCGACCGCCCGCAACCCCGAGGTCCGGCCGCCCGACGCCGTGGCGCTGCTCGCCCTGCTCCGGGAGGCGCGGGCCGCGCTCACCGACGAGCAGCTGGACGCGCTGCCGCCGCAGGCCAGGACCGAGCAGCGGGACACCGGCGAGGACCGCACCAGCGTGATCGCCCGCCCGGTGCCCGCGCCGGAGGCCACCGACCCGCACGCCGTGCAGCACACCAGCCGCCTCGCCACGCCCGAGCCCCCGGCGGCCGGGCGCCGCCGCGCTCCCCGCCTCCCGGCGCCGCGCGGCCCGCTCCTGATCGTCCTCGGCGTGCTGCTCGCCCTGGGCATCGGCGGTGGCGTCTGGTACATCAACGCCGGCCAGTTCACCCGCGTCCCCGCCGTCCTCGGCCAGACCGAGCAGGCGGCGGGCGAGCGTCTCGCCGACGCCGGCCTGGAGCTGGGCACGACGAGGCGCGCCTTCAGCGACGTGTACGAGCGCGGCACCGTCATGGCCGTCGACCCGGCGCCCGGCGAGCGGGTCCGCAGCCACGCCACCGTCACGCTCACCCTCTCCCGGGGCCCGGAGATCGTGAAGGTCCCCAACCTCAAGAACAAGCCGCTCGACGAGGCCAGGCGGATCCTCACCGAGCAGGGCCTCGCGCCCGGCGTGGTCACCTCCGCCTTCAGCACGACCGTCGCCCAGGGCGCGGTGATCGCCTCCGACCCGGAGCCGGGCACCGAGCGGGCCCCGGACTCGGCCGTGGCGCTGGTGGTCAGCAAGGGCGCCCCGATCGACGTCCCGGACGTGACCGGCGAGACCGTCGCCGACGCCACCGCCACCCTCCAGGAGGCCGGCCTCAAGGTCTCCGTCGCGCCGGAGCGCGTCCACTCCCCCGAGGACGCCGGATCGGTCGCCGCCCAGTCCCTCGCCGAGGGCAGCCGGGCCGCGAAGGGCGACGCGGTCACCCTGACCGTCTCCAAGGGGCCGCGCCCGGTCGAGGTGCCGGACGTCGTCGGCCTGTCGACCGACGAGGCCCGCGAGAAGCTGGAGACAGCGGGCTTCGAGGTGAAGGTGGAGAAGAGCTTCCCCTTCCTCGGCGACGAGGTCACGGGCCAGTCCGTCGAGGGCGGGCTGACCGCCCCGGAGGGCTCCACCGTCGCCATCACGATCAAGGGAATCTGAGAGAACCATGCGCAACCCCGTCGGCGGCCACGTCCCCGTGGCCGGCGGTCTCGCCACGACCGGCCTCGGCTACGCCCGCGAGCTGGGCGCCGAGACCGTCCAGGTCTTCGTCGCCAACCCGCGCGGCTGGGCCACCCCGGCCGGAAACCCCGCCCAGGACGAGCGGTTCCGGGAGGAGTGCGCCGAGGAGTCGATCTCGGCCTGGGTGCACGCCCCCTATCTGATCAACTTCGGCTCCCACACCGAGGCCACCGTCGAGAAGTCCGCGGAGTCGCTGCGGCACTCGCTGCGGCGCGGCCGGGAGATCGGCGCGAAGGGCGTGGTCGTGCACACCGGCTCGGCGACCGGAGGCCGCCCGCGGGCGGAGGCGCTGGCGCAGGTGCGGGAGCGGATGCTGCCGCTGCTCGACGAGCTGACCCACGAGGACGACCCGTACCTCCTCCTGGAGTCCACGGCCGGCCAGGGCTTCTCGCTCTGCTCCAAGGCGGAGGACTTCGGCCCGTACTTCGACGCCCTCGACCACCACCCCCGGCTCGGGATCTGCCTCGACACCTGTCACATCTTCGCGGCCGGCCACGACCTGACCGCGCCGGGCGGGGCCGTGGACACCCTGGACGAGCTGGTCGCCACGGTCGGCGAGGGCCGGCTCCGGCTGATCCACGCCAACGACTCCAAGGACGTCGTCGGCGCCCACAAGGACCGGCACGCCAACATCGGCGTCGGCCACATCGGCGAGGAGGCGTTCCGGCAGCTGCTGCGGCACCCGGCCACCGACGGCGTGCCGCTGATCATCGAGACCCCGGGCGGCAAGGAAGGCCACGTCGCCGACATCGAGCTGCTGAAGAAGCTCCGAGGATGATCGACTTCTGATCGTTTTCGATTGAGCAATACCCCAAGGGGGTATACGGTTCCTGGAGGAAGCAGGAGCCGCTACCCGAGGTGGGGGGACCCTCATGGAGCACGAAACGCACGACCACCACGCCGGGCACGACCACCACGGTGGCCATGACCACCACTCCGGGCACGACCACCACTCCGGCCATGACCACCACTCCGGTCACGGCGGCGGGGGGACGGCGTCCTGGGGGATGGCGGCGAAGGCCACCCTCCACTGCCTCACCGGCTGCGCCATCGGCGAGGTCCTCGGCATGATCATCGGCACCGCGCTCGGCTGGGGCAACGCACCGACCATGGTCCTCGCGATCGCCCTCGCGTTCTTCTTCGGCTACGCGCTCACGCTGCGCGGCGTCCTCGCCGCCGGCCTGGACTTCGCGTCCGCCTTCAAGGTCGCGCTCGCCGCCGATACACTCTCCATCCTCGTGATGGAGATCGTCGACAACGGCGTGCTGCTGCTGGTCCCGGGCGCCATGGACGCCCACCTGGACGACGCCCTCTTCTGGGGCGCGCTCGCCTTCGCCTTCCTCGTCGCCTTCCTGGTCACCACGCCGGTGAACAAGTGGCTGATCGGACGCGGCAAGGGCCACGCGGTGGTCCACCAGTACCACCACTGACGGAGCCGTCCGCGACGGCCCGGGGCCGCTACAGCTCCGGACCGTCGCCCGGTTCCTCCTGGTACGAGTAGCGCTGCTCGGTCCACGGGTCGCCGATGTTGTGGTAGCCGCGCTCCTCCCAGAAGCCCCGGCGGTCGGCCGTCATGTACTCCACGCCCCGGACCCACTTGGGGCCCTTCCACGCGTACAGGTGCGGCACGACGAGCCGCAGCGGGAAGCCGTGCTCGGCGGTGAGCAGCTCGCCGTCCTTGTGGGTGGCGAAGATGGTGCCCTCGGCGGCGAAGTCGGCGAGCCGCATGTTGGCGCTGTAGCCGTACTCGGCCCAGACCATCACATGGGTGACGTGCGGCGCGGGCGGCGCCAGCTCCAGGACCGTACGGGCGGCGACCCCGCCCCATTCCGCGCCGAGCATGCTGAACTTGGTGACGCAGTGCAGATCGGCGACGACCGTGGAGAACGGCAGGGCCGAGAACTCCTCGTGGTTCCAGCAGCGCTTGTCGCCGTCGGCGGTCGCGCCGAAGACGCGGAACTCCCAGCGCTCCGGCTTGAACTTGGGCACGGGCCCGTAATGGGTGACCGGCCAGCCGCGCTGGAGCCGCTGCCCCGGCGGAAGCTCGGGCGACATCTCCGGCATCCCCACGTCCCGGTGTACCCCGCTCTCCGGCTGAACCATGTCCTCCATGGTGACAGACGGCGAGGGGTGGTCATGACCAGCCACCCACCCGGACGCATCCATTCGGGCAAGTCCTACTAAGCCTGCACTTACTGGACGACCCCCATTCGGAGTGCGAGGATGCGGCCATCCTGCCCTGTGAGGGGCCGGCCACATTCCGTGATGGAAGGAACCTGGAGCGATGCAGGGCGACCCCGAGGTCCTGGAATTTCTGAACGAGCAGCTCACCGGCGAGCTCACGGCGATCAACCAGTACTGGCTGCACTACCGCATCCAGGACAACAAGGGCTGGACGAAACTCGCGAAGTACACCCGCGAGGAGTCCATCGACGAGATGAAGCACGCGGACAAGCTGACCGAGCGCATCCTGATGCTCGACGGCCTGCCCAACTACCAGCGGCTCTTCCACGTACGCGTCGGCCAGACCGTCACCGAGATGTTCCAGGCGGACCGCCAGGTCGAGGTGGAGGCGATCGACCGCCTCAAGCGGGGCATCGAGGTCATGCGCGCCAAGGGCGACATCACCTCGGCCAACCTCTTCGAGGAGATCCTCGCGGACGAGGAGCACCACATCGACTACCTGGACACCCAGCTGGAGCTGATCGAGTCGCTGGGCGAGGCGCTCTACCTCTCGACGCTCATCGAGCAGCCGAGCTAGCCGATCCGGCTAGGCGGCCTCGGACAGGTCGGAGGCCTCCGGCGCGAGGGCCGGCCGGCCCTGGTCGAGGAGCTCACGGCGCGGGCAGTTCCCCCGCCCGAGGATGGCCTGGATGCGCCGGACGCACGAACCGCAGTCCGTGCCGGCCTTGCAGGCGGAGGCGATCTGGCGGGGCGTGCAGGCGCCGGCCTCCGCGTGCTCCTTGACCTGCTTCTCCGTGACACCGAAGCATGAGCAGACGTACACGCGGATCACCTCCCGCCGAGATCGATTAGGCTAACCTAACCTTACCCGGCGAGCGGGGAGCCCAAAAGCCCTGGTGACGACGATGGGGCGCGGATCACAAGGATCCGCGCCCCATCGTCGTACGAAGCTACTTACTGATCGCGGTACATCTCGGCCACGAGGAACGCGAGGTCGAGCGACTGGCTCCGGTTGAGGCGCGGGTCGCAGGCCGTCTCGTAGCGCTGATGCAGGTCGTCGACGAAGATCTCGTCGCCGCCGCCCACGCACTCGGTGACGTCGTCACCGGTGAGCTCGACGTGGATGCCGCCCGGGTGGGTGCCCAGCGCCTTGTGGACCTCGAAGAAGCCCTTGACCTCGTCGAGCACGTCGTCGAAGCGGCGGGTCTTGTGGCCCGAGGCCGCCTCGAAGGTGTTGCCGTGCATCGGGTCGGTCACCCAGGCGACGGTGGCGCCCGAGGCGGTGACCTTCTCGACCAGCTCGGGGAGCTTGTCCCGGACCTTGTCGGCGCCCATGCGGACGATGAAGGTCAGCCGGCCCGGCTCGCGGTCCGGGTCGAGGCGCTCGATGTACGTCAGCGCCTCCTCCGGGGAGGTCGTCGGGCCCAGCTTGATGCCGATCGGGTTCGCGATCTGCGCGGCGAACTCGATGTGGGCGTGGTCCAGCTGGCGGGTGCGCTCACCGATCCAGACCATGTGGCCGGAGGTGTCGTACAGCTTGCCGGTGCGGGAGTCGGTGCGCGTGAGGGCGCCCTCGTAGTCGAGGAGCAGCGCCTCGTGCGAGGCGTAGAACTCCACCGCCTTGAACTCGGCCGGGTCGGTGCCGCAGGCCTTCATGAAGTTCAGCGCGTTGTCGATCTCGCGCGCCAGCTGCTCGTAGCGCTGGCCGGAGGGGGACGACTTCACGAAGTCCTGGTTCCAGGCGTGCACCTGGCGCAGGTCGGCGTAGCCGCCGGTGGTGAAGGCGCGGACCAGGTTGAGCGTGGAGGCGGAGGCGTTGTACATCCGCTTGAGGCGCTCGGGGTCCGGGACGCGGGCCTGCTCGTTGAAGTCGAAGCCGTTGACGGAGTCGCCCCGGTAGGTGGGGAGCGTCACGCCGTCGCGGGTCTCGGTGCCCTTGGAGCGGGGCTTGGAGTACTGCCCGGCGATGCGGCCCACCTTCACGACGGGCACGGAGGCCGCGTACGTCAGGACGGCGCTCATCTGGAGCAGGGTCTTCAGCTTGGCCCGGATGTGGTCGGCCGACACCGCGTCGAACGCCTCGGCGCAGTCGCCGCCCTGGAGGAGGAACGCCTCGCCACGGGCGACGGCTCCCATCCGGGCGCGCAGCTGGTCGCACTCGCCGGCGAAGACGAGCGGAGGATACGACTCGAGGTCCGCGATCACATCGCGCAGAGCCTCGGCATCGGGGTACTCGGGCTGCTGCGCCGCGGGCAGGTCTCGCCAGGTCGCCTTGGCGACGGCGTGGGATTCAGCGTTCACGGTCACACGGACCACAGTACGGGGTTCTTCGTCCTGTCCTGTCCCCTGCCCAGTGGCTGAGACGCGCGCCCCGGATGTCCGGACGCGATCTTCACGCCATCGAGTGGTGTTACCCTCACCCGCGTTTAGCAAACGAGCAAACCTGTTCGCCAAGTACATAGCTGACACACAGGGGTGGGCGTGACCCAGAGGCATCGCAGGGATCGCAAGAAGAAACGACTCTTGTACGGAGCGGCGGCGGCGGTCGTCGCGACCGCCACGATCGGCACCCTCGCGGTCGCCTCGCCGAGCCTCCTCGGCGCGACCGACGACGCGAAGCCCGGCGGCACCCCCTCCCTCCAGGAGCAGTTCGCCGCGGCGGCGGAGGAGTTCGACGTACCGCAGAGCGTGCTGATGGCGGTGTCGTACCGCCAGACGCGGTGGGAGTCCCACGACGGGCAGCCGAGCGTCACCGGCGACTACAACGTCATGGGCCTGACGAAGGTCGACCCCGAGGACCTGGAGGACTCGGACGAGCACATCGAGCACCTCGTCAACGGCACCGGCGACCCGTCGCTCGACAAGAAGATCGACAAGAAGGCGCTGCTCGCGCCGCTGCCGAAGCAGGACGTCGACACCGACGACCCGAAGCTGCACACCCTGGACAAGGCCGCCGAGCTGATCGACACCTCGACGGAGACCGTCGAGAACGACCCGGGCGCCTCCATCCGGGCGGGAGCGGCGCTGCTCGCCGAGTACCAGAAGCAGGCGGGCGCCGAGCTGTCGGAGGAGCCGGGCG
Organism: Streptomyces sp. NPDC047974; assembly: GCF_040653375.1. Taxonomy (NCBI): domain Bacteria; kingdom Bacillati; phylum Actinomycetota; class Actinomycetes; order Kitasatosporales; family Streptomycetaceae; genus Streptomyces; species Streptomyces sp. NPDC047974. The sequence continues at coordinate 158,912 of NZ_JBEZNU010000003.1, read as the reverse complement.
ACTGGTACCCCGCCGTGGCCCGCTACAGCCAGTCCTCCGACCGCAAGGGCGCGGACCAGTTCGCGAAGCGTGTCTTCGAGTCGATCAAGACGGGCGAGAGGGAGACCACCACCGACGGGGAGCAGGTCGTCCTCGCGGCCGACCCGACCGTCCAGCCCGTCAAGCCTTCGAACGTGCCGCTGGCGGCGTCGTTCGCCGCGACGGCGGCGGTCACCCCCGAGTGCCCGTCCGGCCTGGTCTGCACCTACGACTCGGCCGCGTACGTCGAGGACCTGGGCAACTACAACATCGCGACCCGTGTCCCGTACGGTGAAGGCCCCTTCGACATCCGCCAGATCGTGATCCACGACGTCGAGGGAACCCTCGCCGGTGCCGTGAGCACCTTCAAGGACCCGAAGCGTTGGGCCAGTGCCCACTACATCGTGGACGCGACCGGCAAGGTCACCCAGATGGTCGAGACCAAGAACGAGGCGTTCCACGCCGGCAACAAGACCGTCAACATGCACTCGGTCGGCGTCGAGCACGAGGGCTACGCCATCAAGGGCGGCAGCAACTGGTACAAGGAGTCGCAGTACGACACCACCGCGGAGCTGGTGAAGTACCTGGCGACCAAGTACAAGGTGCCGCTGACCCGCGAGCACATCATCGGTCACGACGAGGTGCCCGGCGTGGCCGATCCCCTCGCCGGGGGCGTGCACTGGGATCCGGGTCCGTTCTGGGACTGGAACCACTTCATGACCAAGCTCGGCGCCCCGATCGGCGCGGGCGGCGCGGGCGGTCTGCTCCAGGCCGGTCAGACGGTCCGGGTGGTCCCGCCGTTCACCTCGGCGAACCAGCCCCCGCTGACGTACACGGAGGAGGACAGCAGCGGCAACGTGACGCGGAAGACCGCGCCCGCGCAGCCCGCGAACTTCGGCTACCTCTACACCCAGCCGAACGCGTCGTCCGAAACGATCAAGGACCCGTACATCTCCGGGGCCGTGTGGAACAGCGGCGACAACTGGGGCAACAAGGTCGTCGCGGGCGGTCAGTACGTCGTCGCCGCCACCGCCACCAACTGGACCGCCATCTGGTACGGCGGCCAGAAGGCCTGGTTCTACAACCCCGGCGGCCAGTACACGTCGCTGGTGAGCACGGCCAAGACGGTGGTGAAGCCGGCCGGCACGACGGCGGTCAAGGTCTACGGTCGCGCCTACCCCGCTCGTGAGGACTACACGGGTACGGGCGTCCCCATCCAGGACGACCAGTACGGCCGGTTCAAGAACGAGGACCCGCTGACCAAGTACACGATCCCGGCGGGCCAGGCGTACGTCGCCGCGGGCGCCGAGGTCGCCGGCGACTACTACTACAGCGTGTACAACCAGGACGGCATCCGCGTCCACGGGACCACCAGGTTCATCCCCATCCACTACAACCACCGCATCGCGTGGGTGCAGTCCAAGGACGTCCAGGTGGTCAACGCCGCTCCGGCCGTCTCCACCACCAACCGCCACAACGTCATCGCCCGTGACGCCGCCGGTGTCCTCTGGCAGTACCAGGGCTCCGGCAGCGCGACCGCGCCGTTCCTGACCAAGTACCGGGTCGGGGCCGGGTGGCAGGTGTACAACGCCATCACGCCGATGACGACGCTGCGGGCCGACGGGACCGGGGACGCGGTCGCGCGGGACAAGGACGGCGTGCTCTGGTACTACCAGGGCTCCGGCAACCCGAACGCGCTGTTCAAGACCCGGCTCCGCACCGGTGGCGGGTGGCAGGTCTACAACAAGATCCTCGGCATCGGGGACATGAACGCCGACGGCAAGGCCGACCTGATCGCCCGCGACGCGGCCGGCATGCTGTGGTTCTACAAGGGCTCCGGCGACCCGCTGAAGCCCTTCGCGCCCAAGTCCTCGGTCGGCGGCGGCTGGCAGACGTACAACGAGATCGTCAGCACCGGTGACGTCACCGGCGACGGCAAGCCCGACCTGATCGGCCGGGACAAGACCGGCGTGCTGTGGTTCTACAAGGGCACCGGCGACCCGCTGAAGCCCTACGCGCAGCGCGTCCAGGTCGGCGGCGGCTGGCAGGCGTACAACCTGATGGTCGGCCCCGGCGACCTGAACAAGGACGGCAAGGCCGACCTGATCGCCCGTGACGCCTCCGGCGTGCTGTGGTTCTACAAGAACACCGGCGGCTACCCCAACCCCTACGCCCCCAAGGCGCAGGTCGGCGGCGGCTGGCAGGCGTTCAACCTGATCGTCTGATCCGGTCGAGCCCCGCGGACGGGGCCCGTGCCACGCCTCCCGAGGTGTGGGACGGGCCCCGTTCCCGTGTCCGCCTGGGTTACAGTGCTCGCATGTACGCGCCTTCGCACCAGAACTGGTGGTGGACCGTCCCTCCGGCGGCCCACTGACTGCGCGTATCCGAAGACCACGCGAAGGCCGCCCGAGGGGCGGCCTTTCTCGTACCCGCGAGGCCGTTCCTCTCCGTACTCCGACCGGAAGGAACCCACTGCCATGGACTTCGACCTCTCCCGTCTCCTCGACGACTCCGCACCGCCGTTCGCGCTGCTGCGCCGCCGCACCCCGGGGCGTGACCACGACACCGTCGAGGTGCTGATCGGCGCCGTCCACGAGGCCGAGCGGCTCGCCGACCTGCCGGTGGGCGAGCGGCCGGCGCTCGCGCTGGTGCCGTTCCGGCAGATCCGGGAGCGCGGCTTCGACGTGCGGGACGACGGGACGCCGCTGTCGGTGCTGGTCGCCGAGGAGACGTACGAGCTGCCGCTCGCCGGGGTGCTCGACGCGCTGCCCGCGCACCGGGTCGAGGTCTCCGGCGGGGCCTTCGACGTCTCCGACGAGGAGTACGCGGGGATCGTGCGGCGGGTGATCGAGGAGGAGATCGGCGGCGGCGAGGGCGCGAACTTCGTCATCCGGCGGACGTACACCGGGGAGATCGAGGGCTTCGGGCGGGCCGACGCGCTGGCGCTCTTCCGGCGGCTGCTCGCGGGCGAGCGGGGCGCGTACTGGACCTTCGTCGTGCACACCGGGGAGCGGTGCCTGGTCGGGGCCAGCCCCGAGGTGCACGTGCGGATGGCGGGAGGGACCGTGGTCATGAACCCGATCAGCGGCACGTACCGCTACCCGGACGGGGGCGCGCCGACCGCCGAGGGGCTGCTCGGCTTCCTGGCCGACCGCAAGGAGACCGAGGAGCTCTCCATGGTGGTCGACGAGGAGCTGAAGATGATGTGCACGGTCGGGGACATGGGCGGGGTGGTGATCGGGCCCCGGCTGAAGGAGATGGCCCACCTCGCGCACACCGAGTACGAGCTGCGCGGCCGGTCCTCGCTCGACGTGCGGGAGGTGCTGCGGGAGACGATGTTCGCGGCGACCGTGACGGGCTCCCCGGTGCAGAACGCCTGCCGGGTGATCGAGCGCCATGAAGCCGGCGGGCGCGGCTACTACGCGGGGGCGCTCGCGCTGCTCGGCACGGACGCGAACGGGGCGCAGACCCTGGACTCCCCCATCCTGATCCGCACCGCCGACATCGCGCCCGACGGGCGGCTCCGGGTGCCGGTGGGGGCGACCCTGGTGCGGCACTCGGACCCGGCGGGCGAGGTCGCGGAGACCCACGCGAAGGCGGCGGCGGTCCTGGCGGCCCTCGGGGTGCGGGAGGGGCGCCCGGCGGCGGACTCCCCGTCCCGGCCGCGGCTGGCGGACGATCCGCGGGTGCGGGCCGCGCTCGACGCCCGGCGGGCGGACCTGGCGCCGTTCTGGCTGCGGATGCAGACCCGGTCGGCGGAGCTGACGGGGCACGCGCTGGTGGTCGACGCGGAGGACACCTTCACCGCGATGCTGGCGCATCTGCTGCGCTCCTCGGGCCTTGAGGTGTCGGTGCTGCGGTACGACGAGCCGGGGCTGCGGGAGCTGGCGCTCGCGCACGAGGGGCCGGTGGTGCTCGGGCCCGGCCCGGGCGATCCGACGGACGCGGCCGACCCGAAGATGCGGTTCCTGCGCGGGCTCACCGCCGAGCTGCTGCGCGGCCACCGGCACGGCCTCCTCGGCGTGTGCCTGGGGCACGAGCTGATCGCGGCGGAGCTGGGCCTGGACATCGTGCGCAAGCGGACCCCGTTCCAGGGCGCGCAGGTGCGGATCGGCCTCTTCGGGCAGGAGCGGACGGTCGGCTTCTACAACAGCTTCACGGCGCGCTGCGACGAGCGGGAGGCGACGGAGCTGGCGCTGCACCGGATCGAGGTGAGCCGGGACGCGGCGACGGACGAGGTCCACGCGCTGCGCGGCCCCGGTTTCGCCGGCGTGCAGTTCCACCCGGAGTCGGTGCTGACGCTGGAGGGCGCCTCGGTGACGGCCTCGCTGCTCGCCGGGGTGCTGGTCTAGGAGGCGGCCCGCGGGACCAGGACGTTCTCGCCGCGCCTGCCCTGGGTGTAGTCGAGGACGTTCCGGACCGTGGTGTCGATGATCTGGCCGACCGCGTCGACGGTGTAGTACGCCTGGTGGCTCGTCACCACCACGTTCGGGAAGGTGACGAGGCGGGCGAGGGTGTCGTCCTCGACGCCCGCGAGGGACTTGTCGAGGAAGAAGAGGCCGGCCTCGGCCTCGTAGACGTCGAGGCCGACGCCGGTGAAGCGGCCGGCGCGGAGTTCGGTGACGAGGGCGTCGGTGTCGACGAGGCCGCCCCGGCTGGAGTTGACCAGGATCGCGTCGTCCTTCATGGCCTCGAGGGCGGCGGCGTCGATGAGGTGGTGGGTGGCCGGCAGCAGCGGCACGTGGAGGCTGACGAGGTCGGCCTCGGCGAGGAGCCGGTCCTTCTCGACGTACTCCATGCCGAGTGCGACGCAGGCGGGGTTCTCGGCGACGTCCCAGCCGAGGAGCCGCATGCCGAAGCCGTGGGCGATCCGGGCGAAGGCCTCGCCGATCTTGCCGGTGCCGAGGACGCCGGCGGTACGGCCCCGCATGTCGCGGCCCATCAGTCCGTCGAGGCGGAAGTCGAAGTCGCGGGTGCGGTTGGAGGCGCGGACGATCCGCCGGTTGACGGCCATGGCGAGGGTCCAGGCGAACTCGGCGACGGAGTACGGCGAGTAGTACGAGACCCGGGCGACGGTGAGGCCGAGGCGCTCGGCGACCTCCAGGTCGATGTTGTTGAAGCCGGTGGAGCGCTGGGCGATCATCTGGGTCCCGCCGGCCGCCAGGGTCTGCAGGACCCGGTGGTCGAGGATCGCGTTGACGCTGGTGGAGATCACCTCGTAGCCGGCCGCGATGGGGGCGGTGTCCTCGGTGAGGAAGACGTCGAGGCAGCGGACGTCGTGGTGGCCCGCGAACGCCTTCTCGATCATCGGCTTCTCGTCCGCCTGCACGCCGAATGCCAGGATCTCCACGACAGTCCTCTCGCCGAAAAGCCGCAAGGCCGCATATGCGGCCGAATATACGGCCCTGTCCCCCGTCCCGCCCGGCGCCCGGCCGGTCAGCCCTCGTCGAGGCCGCGCTCGATCGCGTACCGGACCAGCTCGACGCGGTTGTGCAGCTGGAGCTTGCCGAGGGTGTTCTGGACGTGGTTCTGCACGGTGCGGTGCGAGATGACGAGCCGCTCGGCGATCTGCTTGTAGCTGAGGCCCTTGGCGACGAGCCGGAGGACCTCGGTCTCGCGGTCGGTGAGGCGCGGCGCCTCGGGCTCCCCGGCGCCCGCTGCGGGCGCGGGCTCGGAGGCGAGGCGGCGGTACTCGCCGAGGACCAGACCGGCGAGGCCCGGGGTGAAGACGGGGTCGCCGACGGCGGTGCGGCGGACCGCGTCGATCAGCTCCTCGGCGCCCGCCGACTTCAGCAGGTAGCCGGTGGCGCCGGACTTCACGGCCTCCAGGACGTCGGCGTGCTCGCCGCTCGCCGAGAGGACCAGGACCCGCAGGCCGGGCAGCGAGCCGACGAGCTCCTTGCAGACCTGGACGCCCGGCTTGGCCGGCAGGTTCAGGTCCAGGACGAGGACGTCGGGGGCGACCGCCGGGGCGCGGCGGACGGCCTGCTCGCCGTCGCCGGCGGTGGCGACCACGTCGAAGCCCGCCTCGGCCAGGTCGCGGGCGACCGCGTCCCGCCACATGGGGTGGTCGTCGACGACCATCACCTTGATGGTCCGGTCCTGCTCCGCCGGGCTCTGCGCCTCGTTCACTGCTCTCCTGCCTTCCCCCGTGCGCCCCGCGCGGGTCGCGGGACCTTCAGTTCGACTTCGGTGCCCTGGCCGGGGACCGAGATCAGCTCGGCCGTGCCGCCCAGGTCGCGCAGACGCCCCCGGATGGAGAGCGCGACGCCCATCCGGCCCTCGCCCTCCGCCTGGGCGAGCCGGCCCTCCGGGATGCCGGGGCCGTCGTCCCTGACGGTGACGATGACCTCGTCGTCCCAGTCCTCGACCAGGATCCACGCGCGCGCGTCCGCGCCCGCGTGCACCCGGACATTGTCCAGGGCGGCTCCGACGGCGGCGGCCAGTTCGCGGGCGGCCCCGGCGGGCAGCGGCACGGGCACCCCGGGGTCGGAGAGGGTGACCCGGGCGCCGGCCCTCGGGGCGAGCAGGGTGCGCAGGTCGACCGGGGTGTCGTCGGCGGGCTCGTCGTCGACCTCGACGACCCGGACGACCGCCCCCTCGGACTCGTCCTCGGAGACGTGGCTGGTACGGGTGAGACCGCCGGCCACCAGGGTCCGCAGGGCGACCTCCTGCTCGCCGGCCATCCGGCCCAGCTCGGCGGCCTCGCCGCCGAGGGCGGTGCCGCGCCGCTGCACCATCGCGAGGACCTGGAGGACGCTGTCGTGGATGTCGCGGGCGAGCCGCTCCCGCTCCCGGGTGGCGGCCTCGATCTCCAGGGCGCGGGCGAGGGTGCGCTCGGAGGCGCGGGCGACCTCGACGACGTAGCCGATGGCGATGGAGGCCACCCAGACCAGGATCACGTTGTGGACGGTGTCCCGGCTGGGGTGGGCCCGCTCGATGATGTTGGCGACGGCGACCAGGGAGGAGGCGAGGCCCGCCCAGCGCCAGCCGCCCTTGATGGCGTAGGCGAGGACCGAGCCGGCCGTCCATATGGTCGGCAGGGTGGGGCCGTCCACGGACTGGGCGTGGGCGTCGGCGAGCGGGGTGAGGAGGATGCCGGTGAGGGCGACGGTGAGGTCGGCGACGAGGAAGCGCTTGGTGCAGCTGGCCGCGTTCGCCACCTTGGGGAGGGTGGCGAGGGTCCAGACGCAGAGCACCGCGAGGTAGGCGACGGCGATCCAGGGCCGCTCGTAGCGGTCCCGGCCGGTGACGAAGATCAGCACCGCGTAGACCATCGTCAGGACCCGGTAGCCGGTCAGCGCACGCCACAGCGGCTGCTCCACCGACATGCGCACGACACGCTCGCGCTTGGCCATCTCCCCCACCCCCCGCCGACGCTCCCTGACGGGAGGGTCAGGCGCCGGACTCTTCCCGTGCGGCGATCTCCGCCTTCACGGCCGCCTTGGCGGCCTTCTCGGCCTCCGCGAGCTGGCGCTTCGCGGCCGTCGCGTAGATGTCGACGTACTCCTGCCCGGAGAGCTTCATGATCTCGTACATGACCTCGTCGGTCACCGAGCGCAGGATGAAGCGGTCGCCGTCCATGCCCTGGTAGCGGGAGAAGTCCAGCGGCTTGCCGATCTTGATCCCGGGGCGCATCAGCTTCGGGACGACCTTGCCGGGCGGCTGGATCTTCTCGGTGTCGATCATGGCGACCGGGATCACCGGGGCGCCGGTGGCCAGCGCCACCCGGGCCAGGCCGCCGGGCTTGCCGCGGTAGAGCCGGCCGTCGGGCGAGCGGGTGCCCTCGGGGTAGATGCCGAAGAGGCCGCCGCCCTCGATGACCTCGATGCCGGCCTTGATGGCGGCCTCGCCGGCGCCGCGGGCTCCCGAGCGGTCCACCGGGAGCTGGCCGACGCCCTTGAAGAAGGCGGCCGTCAGCCGGCCCTTCACACCGGGCGTGGTGAAGTACTCCGCCTTCGCGATGAAGGTGACCTTCCGGTCCAGGACGGCCGGCAGGAAGAACGAGTCCGAGAAGGACAGGTGGTTGCTGGCGAGGATCGCGGGGCCCTCGGCGGGAATGTTCTCCAAGCCCTCCACCCAGGGCCGGAAGGCCAGCTTCAGGGAGCCGCCGATGGAGAACTTCATTGCGCCGTAGATCAACTCGCCATGCCTTCCGTGTGCCGTCGTGACGACTTTATCCCGTACCGACCGGCCGCCCCGGCTGCGGCCCTGGTCGGTGTCGGTCCGGTCGCGTACCGTGAAGGTCCCTTCCCCCATCTCCGCACCGGTTCCGGCGCCCCGGCGCACCGGAGCCGCAGACCGAACAGGAGACCCCGGTGCCGGTCCTTCCCGGAGCCGAGCCGTACCGCCATGAGGGCGGAGAGGTCGGCGTCCTTCTCTGTCACGGATTCACCGGTTCCCCGCAGTCGATGCGTCCGTGGGCCGAGTACCTCGCGGACCGCGGCCTGACGGTGTCCGTACCGCTGCTGCCCGGGCACGGCACGCGCTGGCAGGACATGCAGCTCACCACCTGGCACGACTGGTACGCGGAGGTGGACCGGGCGCTGCGCGAGCTGACCGCCCGCTGCTCCACCGTCTTCGTCTTCGGCCTCTCCATGGGCGGGGCGCTGACCCTGCGGCTCGCCGCGCGGCACGGAGACGCGGTCCGCGGCATCGTGCTCGTCAACCCGGGCAACAAGGTGCACGGCCTCGCCGCCCACGCCCTGCCGGTGGTGCGGCACCTCGTGCCCACGACGAAGGGCATCGCCAGCGACATCGCGAAGGAGGGCGTGACCGAGATCGGCTACACGCGGGTGCCGCTGCACGCGGCGCACTCGCTGCGGCGGTTCTTCCGGCTCGTCGACGGCGAGCTGCCCCAGGTCACGCAGCCGCTCCTGCTGCTGCACAGCCCGCAGGACCACGTGGTGCCGCCGGCCGACTCGGCCCGGATCCTCGGCCGGGTCTCCTCCGCCGACGTGACGGAGATCCTGCTGGAACAGAGTTACCACGTCGCGACGTTGGACCATGACGCGGAGAGGATCTTCGAGGAGAGTCTGGCGTTCGTCGAGCGTCTCGCCCCGGGACTCGTGGGCGGGAAGGGGAGCAGGAGCGGTGGCTGACCAGCAGGACGGTGGCGAGCGGGAGCCGCAGCCCATCGACGAGGAGGCGGCGTGGGCCGCGATCGTCGCGGGGTACGGCGAGGAGCCCGCGGACCCGCCCGGGACCCGGCCCTACCGGCCGATCGAGAACCTGCGGCTCCCGGAGCCGGAGGAGCTCGACGCCCGCGAGGCCCGCGCGGCCTCGGCCTCGGGCGCGGACGTGCCGAAGCCGGACAAGACGCGGCGTGAGCCGCCCGCGGCGGAGCCCGAGGACGACGGGCACAGTGCCGGGGACGGAGACGGGGACGGAGACGGCCCCGGCGCCGGGAAGCCGGCCCTCGGCAGCTCGGTCACCTTCGCGCCCGGGGTGCGCCCGATGGGCGGACCGCGCGACTACAGCCCGGCAGAGCCCGAGGAGGGCTCCGGGAGCTCGGACGAGGGCCACTTCGTGCCGCCGGAGCCGCCGCCGCTCCCCGAGGCCGACACCACCACCAAGTTCGCCTGGCTCGCCGTGGTCGGCGGCCCGGTCCTGATGCTCCTCGCGGTCCTCTTCCGCTGGGACATGACCTGGTGGCTCACCACCCTGTGCGTCGGCGGCTTCCTGGGCGGCTTCGTGACCCTGGTGGCCCGCATGAAGGGCGACGACGAGGACGGCGACGGCTACGACGACCCGGGCCGCGGCGCGGTGGTCTGACCTCCGCGCGAGCGCCCCGGCCGTCAGCCCTCCGCCCGGAGCCTGACCGCCGCCAGCACCGGAAGGTGGTCGGTGGCGGCGGTCAGGTCGGTGGGGGGCAGGTCGGTGGGGACGCCGCAGCCGAGGAACTCCACGGCGGGGGTCGCGAGGATCGCGTCGATGCGCTGGTGCGGGTTCCCGGCGGGGTGGGTGTGTCCGGTGCCCCGCGGGGCCGTCGTCCAGCCGTCCCGGAGCGTGGCGGTGAGCCGGGTGTGGGCGGGGCCGCCGGGGCGTTCGTTGAGGTCGCCCGCGACGATCGTGTACGGGGTGCCGAGCGCGGCGACCCGGTCGAGGACCAGGCCGGCCTGGGCGTACCGCTCGTCCTTCCGCAGGCTCAGGTGGCAGCTGACGAGGCCGAGCCGGGCGGCCCCGAAGCGGACGACGGCGGTGGCCAGGCCGCGCCGGTGCAGGCCGGGGGTGAGCGGCAGCAGCACGTCCTCGGTGCGTTCCACGGTGGCGCGCAGCGAGCAGAGCAGCAGCGGTCCCGCGGCGGTCGCCCCGCCGGAGAGGACGACCAGTTCGCTCTTGGCGGCGAGCCGGGCCGCGTGCTTGCGCCAGCGGAAGAAGCGCGGCGCCTCCTGGACGAGGACGACGTCGGGGGCGCAGGCCCGGATCACCCGGGCGAGGGCGTCCTCGTCGTCGCGCATCGAGCGGATGTTGTAGCTGAGGATCCGGACCACGGCGGAGCCGTCCGGCTCGGTACGGGAGGCCGGCAGCGCGCCGGTCGCGTCGAGGGCCATGGCCCCAACATAGGCCGGATGCCCGCCCCGCCCCAGAGGGCGCGACGGGCATCGACCCGTGGGAACCCGGCGGGCTCAGCCCTGTCGGGCCAGGTCCGCGGCGCCGACGAGACCGGCCTTGTTGCCCAGCTGTGCGGCGAGGACCTGCGCGTGCGGGCGGTAGCTGCCGCCGATCAGCCAGCGCCGGAAGGACTTCCGGATCGGGTCGAGCACGAGCTCGCCCTCGTCGGAGACGCCGCCGCCGACGATGAACGCGGACGGGTCGAAGAGCGAGGCGAGGTCGGCGAGACCGGCGCCGGCCCAGCGGGCCAGCTCGCGGAAGGAGTCGACGGCGACGAGGTCGCCGGCGCGGGCGGCCTCGCTGACGTGCTTGCCCTGGACGCCCTCGGGGGTGCCGTCGCCGAGCGAGAGCAGGACCTTCGCGTTCTCCGGGGTCGCGGCGGCGCGCTGCCGGGCGTACCGGACGAGGGCGCGGCCGGAGGCGTACTGCTCCCAGCAGCCCTGGCTGCCGCAGCCGCAGAGCAGGCCGTCCGGGACGACCCGGATGTGGCCGAACTCGGCGGCGACGCCGAAGCGTCCGCGGCGCAGCTTGTTGCCGATGATGATGCCGCCGCCGAGGCCGGTGCCGAGGGTGATGCAGATGACGTCCTCGTGGCCCTGGCCGGCGCCGAAGCGGTACTCGCCCCAGGCCGCGGCGTTGGCGTCGTTCTCCACCACGACGGGGAGGCCGACGCGCTGTTCGACCTTGTCCTTCAGCGGCTCGTGCCGCCAGTCGATGTTCGGGGCGAAGAGGACGGTGGCGCGCTTGTCGTCGACGTAACCGGCCGCGCCGATGCCGACGGCCTCGATCGGGTGGCCCTTGCCCGCCTCGGAGACGGCGGCGCAGATGGCGTCGACGATGCCTTCGGAGGTCGGCGGGGTGGGCACCGTGTGCGTGTCGAGGATGCTGCCCTCCTCGTCGACCACGCCGGCCGCGATCTTCGTGCCGCCGATGTCGACGCCGATGGTGAGTCCCATGTGTCCCTCAGTTTTCGGTCGAGCCCCGCTAGGGCCCACCGTACCCGAGGGGAAGCGCCGTACTGATCAGTCCAGGTCGATGGGGCGGCCGGTGGCCGGGCCGTCTCCGCCGTCCTCGTGGTCGTCCCGGTCCTCGCCGTCGGGCGTGCGGCGGGGGTCGTCCTCGTCGAGGCCGGGGCCGCGGGTCCAGCGGGTCTCGTGGCCCTCGACGGCCGAGCGGTAGGCGGCGAGGAGTTCGCTGCCGGCGGCGGCGAGGTGGTCGAAGACCAGCGGATTGCGCTCGATGACCGGCTCGACGGCGGCCTTCGCATGGTTGACGAGGCCCTTGACGGTCTCGGCCGCCTGCGCGGCGGCGCCCGCGGCCTGGCCGCCGAAGAGCGGGGCGGCGGCGCCGAGCCCGTCGGTGAGCTTCTCGGCGACGGCCTCGAAGAGCTTGCGGAACTCCTCGGCGGGCGAGCCGGGTTCCTCCCCGTGCCGCGCACGGCGGCGGGCCTTCTCCGCCTCCAGGTCCTCGGCACACGCGTCGGCCCAGGCGTCCGGATCGCTGCTCATGGCGTACTCCTCCGTCGCTTCCCTTCCTTCGACGGTACACGCCCGGGGGCGGCGGTCAGGAGGGCTCGGGCCACAGTCCGGGGTCGGGGGCGAAGCGGATCGCGAGGTCCCCGTCGACGAGACCCGCGCCGGTGACGGTGCAGCGGCGCAGGGCGGCGGGGAGGGGCAGGGTGCGGCGGAAGGGGCCCGCGCCGAGGAGCAGTTCGTCGCCCCTGCGGACGAGGGAGAGTTCCTGCTTGACGGCGCCGGGCAGCGGCAGGTGCCAGACGAGGACGCCGTCCTGGTCGCGCCGGTCCTCGACGGCCGGGGCGGGCGCCGGGACCGGCGGCGGGCCGGGGCGGGCGCCGGCGAGCAGGGCGAGGTCCTCGGGGCCGCGCGGCTCGCGGCCGAGGTGCGGCAGCTCGTGCAGCAGCTCGCCGGCGTCGGCGCGGAGGGCGGCGAGCCGGCGGTGCTGCTCGGCGGTGAGGGCGGCGAGCCAGGGGTCGTCGGAGGCGGCGGGGAGGAGCCGGTTGGCGATCACGGCGTCGAGGGCGAGGCCGTGCAGGGCGAGGCCGAGGCGGGCCTCGCGGAGGGTGGCGATGGCGGCCGGTCCGGGTTCGAGGACGAGCCGGACGGTGGTGCCGGGGGCTTCGACGACGGCCTGGACGGCGGCGAGTTCCCGCTCCCAGCGGGCGGTGGTCTCGTACAGCCACTGGGCGGGCATGGGGACGCCGGCGAGCTGGGCGAGCATCGGGCGCAGCGCGCGGGCGGCCTGCCGCTCGGGCGGCAGCAGTCGGCGGAGGTAGCGGCGCAGCTGTTCGGGGAGGGCGAGGACGGTCAGCGCCTCGCGCAGCGGCGGCAGGTCGACGACGGCGACGTCGTGGTCGCCGGCGGCCGCCTCGCGCAGCGCCCGCAGCAGGGCGAACTGGCGGCTGCCGGGCAGTTCGGTCAGCTCGGCGTCCTCGAACGGCGCCGCCCCGAGGAGGTCGAGCACGGTCCCGGAGCGCGCCTGGAGGGCGAGGAACTCCCGCCGGAAGTCCCCGGCGGGGTCGGTCCGCAGCACGGTGAGCGTGCCGGGACCCGCGCCGTCCACGACCGGCCCGGGGTCCGTGTCGCCGGGGACGAGCAGCACCCGGCGGCCGGCGTGGGCTTCGGCGAGCGCGGTCGCGACGGCGACCGTGCTCCGCCCTGCGCCGCCGGTTCCGGTGACGAGGATGATCCGCATACGGGTGACGCTACCGCGCCCGCGCCGGGGCCCGGGCTCCGGCGCCGGACACCCCGGAGCCGGGCACGCGGGCTCCGCCCCGGCCACGGCTCAGGCCTCGGGCCCGGACGCGGCCCGGCCTCGGGCCGACGTGGCTCAGGCCTTGGACTCGACGCGCTTCTTCAGGCCGGCGAGGGCGCGGTCGATGATGACCTTCTCGGCCTTGCGCTTGATCATGCCGAGCATGGGGATCTTGACGTCGACGGTCAGCTGGTAGGTGACCTCGGTGCGGTCGCCGGCGAGCGGGGTGAGGCGGTAGGAGCCGTCGAGGGAGCGGAGCATCTGGGACTTGACCAGGGTCCAGCTGACCTCGTGGGAGCCGGTCCAGGTGTACGCGAGGGTGTGGTCGTCCTTGATCGCTCCGGCGTCGAGCACGAGCCGGACCTTCTCGGCGCGGCCGGCCTCGTCGGTGGAGAGGACCTCGGCCTGGGTGACCTCGCCGGTCCAGTCGGGGTAGCGGGCGAAGTCGGCGATCACACCCATGACGTCGGCCGGCGCCGCCTCGATGGTGATGCTCGAGCTGGTGTGTTCGGCCATCGCGGTGGCTCCTCCACTGTGCGGTCCGGCGGAAGTCAAGGGGCACGGACACGTGCCGGGGGAAGGCTATCGCGCCCCCGTGCCGGCCCCGTCACCACTCCAGGGCGAAGGGGCGGCCGGTCGCGGCGAAGTGCCCGACGTTCACGCACTCGGTGGCGCCGATCCGCATGCGGCGGGCGAGCGGCTGGTGGACGTGGCCGAAGAGGGCGTAGCGGGGCCGGGTGCGGCGGATGGCGTCGAGGAGGGCGCGGCTGCCCCGCTCGAAGCGGCGGGCGACGGTGTCGTAGGTGAGGTCGGGGACCTCCGGCGGGATGTGGGAGCAGAGGACGTCGACCTCGCCGAGGGCCTCGACCTTGGCGGCGTACTCCTCGTCGGAGATCTCGTACGGGGTGCGCATCGGGGTGCGCAGGCCGCCGCCGACGAAGCCGAAGACGAGGCCGCCGAGCTCGACGCGCCGGCCGTCGAGGACGGTGGTGCCGGGGCGGGCGTACTCGGGCCAGAGGGTGGGGATGTCGACGTTGCCGTAGGTGGCGTACGTGGGGGTGGGGAAGGCGGCGAAGAGTTCGGCGTACTGGCGGCGGACGGCGGCCTCGATGGCGGTGTCGCGGTCGACGTCGAGCCCGGCCCAGAGGCTGCGGCCCAGGTCGCGGGCCTCGTCGAAGCGGCGGGCGGTGCGCAGCTCGACGAGCCGGTCGGCGTTGGCCTCGCCGAAGAGGTCGGGGAAGATGCCCCGGCTGTGGTCGGCGTAGTCGAGGAAGAGGACCAGATCGCCGAGGCATATGAGGGCGTCGGCACCGTCCCCCGCCCGGGCGAGGGCGTCGGTGTTGCCGTGCACGTCGCTGACCACGTGGACTCGCATGGGGTCCACCTTAGGGCGTCGGACCTGCGGTTACTTGGGAGTCCGGAAAGCTGTGGATTACTGTGCGCGGAGGGCCGTCATGCTGGTGTGACGCAGAGAACATCTGGCCGGAACCCCCTATCGGGAACCACGTACTCGTGGGTAACGTCCGGGCAGTCCACAGTCGTGCTCGCCCCCACCGAGCACCTGCCCGATCATGGACCGCACCGGTGCAAGCACACAGAGCCGTGGCACCGGAGCCCGATGAGGAGCAGCAGTCTTGCGCGAGTTCAGCCTTCCGGCCCTGTACGAGGTCCCTTCGGACGGCAACCTGACGGATCTCATCCGCCGCAACGCCTCCCAGCACCCAGACGTCGCCGTGATGGCCCGCAAGGCCCCCGACGGCGGGTGGGCGGACGTGACCGCCAAGGAGTTCCTCGCCGAGGTCCGCGGGGCCGCCAAGGGCCTCATCGCCGCCGGGGTCGGCGTGGGCGACCGCGTCGCGCTGCTCTCCCGCACCCGCTACGAGTGGGTGCTGCTCGACTTCGCGATCTGGAGCGCGGGCGCGGTGACCGTGCCGGTGTACGAGACCAGCTCGCCGGAGCAGATCCAGTGGATCCTCGGCGACTCGGGCGCCTCCCTGGCGATCGTGGAGTCCGCCGCGCACCACGCGTCGGTGGAGTCCGTGCGCGGCGAGCTGCCGGCGCTGACGGGCCTGTGGCAGATCGAGGACGGCGCGGTCGAGCGGCTGACGGCCTCCGGCGCGGAGGTCTCGGACGAGGCCCTGGACGCCCGGATGTCGGCGGCGAACGCGGACGACCCGGCGACCATCGTCTACACCTCGGGAACCACGGGCCGCCCCAAGGGCTGTGTGCTGACCCACCGGGCGTTCTTCGCCGAGTGCGGCAACGTGGTGGAGCGCCTGAAGCCGCTCTTCCGTACGGGAGAGTCCTCGGCGCTGCTGTTCCTGCCGGCCGCGCACGTCTTCGGCCGGCTGATCGAGGTCGGCTGCGTGATGGCGCCGATCAAGCTGGGCTGCCTCCCGGACATCAAGACGCTCACGGACGAGCTGGCCTCCTTCAAGCCGACGCTGATCCTCGGCGTGCCGCGCGTCTTCGAGAAGGTGTACAACTCGGCGCGGGCCAAGGCGCAGGCCGACGGCAAGGGCAAGATCTTCGACAAGGCCGCGCACACGGCCATCGCCTACAGCCGCGCGCTCGCCACCCCGCAGGGCCCGTCCCTGGGGCTGCGGCTCAAGCACAAGCTCTTCGACAAGCTGGTCTTCTCGAAGCTGCGGGCGGTGCTCGGCGGCCGGGGCGAGTACGCGATCTCCGGCGGCGCGCCGCTCGGCGAGCGGCTCGGCCACTTCTTCCGCGGCATCGGCTTCACCGTCCTGGAGGGCTACGGCCTGACGGAGTCGTGCGCGGCCACCGCCTTCAACCCGTGGGACCGCCCGAAGATCGGCACGGTCGGCCAGCCGCTGCCGGGCTCGGTGGTGCGGATCGCGGACGACGGCGAGGTCCTGCTGCACGGCGAGCACATCTTCACGAAGTACTGGAACAACGAGGCGGCGACCGCCGAGGCGCTGGCCGACGGCTGGTTCCACACCGGTGACATCGGCACCCTCGACGAGGACGGCTACCTCGCGATCACCGGCCGCAAGAAGGAGATCCTGGTGACGGCGGGCGGCAAGAACGTCGCCCCGGCGGTCATCGAGGACCGGATCCGCGCCCACGCCCTGGTCGCGGAGTGCATGGTGGTCGGCGACGGCCGCCCGTTCGTCGGCGCCCTGGTCACCCTCGACGAGGAGTTCCTGGGCCGCTGGGCGAGCGAGCACGGCAAGCCGGCCGGCGTCACCGCCGCCGCCCTCCGCGACGACCCCGACCTGATCGCCGAGGTCCAGCGGGCGGTCGACGACGGCAACGCCGCGGTCTCCAAGGCGGAGTCGGTCCGCAAGTTCCGCGTCCTGGCCTCCCAGTTCACCGAGGAGGCGGGCCACATCACCCCGTCGCTGAAGCTGAAGCGGAACGTGGTCGCGAAGGACTTCGCGGACGAGATCGAGGCGCTCTACACCAAGTGAGACATGGCGAAGGGCCCGGCGCCGGTGCGCCGGGCCCTTCCCCGTGCCTCAGAGCAGCTCCCTGAGCCGTTCCGCCAGCAGGTCCCAGCGCCACTTCTCCTCCACCCAGGCACGGCCCCGCTCGCCCATGCGGGCGCGGAGCTCCGGGTCGAGCAGGAGGGTGGTGACGCGGTCGGCGGTGTCCTCGGCGGACTCGCCGCGGACGACCCAGCCGGTCTCGCCGTCGAGGACGGCGTCGGGGGCGCCGCCGGAGTCGCCGGCGACGACCGGCAGACCGGTCGCGGAGGCCTCCAGGTAGACGATGCCGAGCCCCTCGACGTCGAGGCCGCCCCGGCGGGTGCGGCACGGCATCGCGAAGACGTCGCCGGCGCCGTAGTGGGCGGGCAGCTCCGACCAGGGCACGGCGCCGGTGAAGCGGACGGAGCCCGCGACACCGGTCCCGTCGGCGAGCCGGCGCAGCTCCTTCTCGTACGGGCCGCCGCCGACGATCAGCAGGACGGCGTCGGGCACCTGCCGCAGGATCCGGGGCAGGGCGCGGATCAGGGTGTCCTGGCCCTTGCGCGGGACGAGACGGGAGACGCAGACCACGACGGGGCGGTCGGTGAGGCCGAGGCGGGCCCGGACCTCGTCGCCGCCGGAGCCGGGGTGGAAGGTCTTCTCGTCCACGCCGGGCGGCAGCTGCACCATGCGGGCCGCGGCCGCCGGGGTGAGGGCGGACGCGATGCGGGACCGGGTGTACTCGCCGAGGTAGGTGATCGTGTCCGTGCCCTCGCCGATCCGGCGCAGCAGCTGCCGGGCGGCGGGCAGCTGGGCCCAGCCGGCCTCGTGCCCGTGGGTGGTGGCGACCAGCCGCTTCGCGCCGGCCCGGCGCAGCGCGGGCGCCATCAGGCCGAGCGGGGCGGCGGCGCCGAACCAGACCGACTCGCAGCCGTGCTCGCGCAGCAGCGCGGTCGCCCGGGCGGTCACACGTGGTGTGGGCAACAGCATGGTGGTGCGGTCCCGGACAACCGTGAAAGGCTGTTCCGCGTCGAACAGAGCGGTGGCCTCCGCACCTTCGCGGCCTCGCTTCCAGGTGGAGGCGTAGACCACGAGCCGGTCGGGGTCCAGTCGCAACGCCATGTTGTGCAGGAACGCCTGGATTCCGCCGGGACGCGGCGGGAAGTCGTTGGTTACGATCAGGGTCTTGTGCATCGTGACAGACAGTACGTGATGGCTCGCGACCGCACCCCACGCCCGGCACCACCCCTCTCCGCGCGAGCGGACCGACAGGACAGGAATGAAGCGGGTATGACGGGCGCAGCGGGGAACGGCTTTCGCACGGATCTGCGACTACTCCTCGGCTTGTGGGCCCTGACCCGGTTGATCCTCCTCCTGTGCGCCTTCAAGGCCGTCGTCGTCCCGGGTCCGGACGTGACCTTCGAGGTCGGGCACATCTACCAGAGCTGGTACGAGGTCCTGAGGACGGGCGAGTACCCCAGTTCGGACGTCACCTGGCAGTACCCGCCGGGAGCGGCCTTCGCGGTCCTCTCCCCCGCGCTGCTGCCCTTCCTCGACTACGCGACCGCCTTCTTCCTCCTGGCCTTCCTGTGCGACGCGTCGGTGTTCGGGCTCCTCGTCCACACGGGCCGCCGCAGGGGCCGGTCGATGCGGGGCGCATGGTTGTGGCTGGCGGCGTTGGCGCTGCTGGGGCCGACGGCGTACGCCCGCTTCGACATCATGGTCACCGCCGTCGCCGTGGCGGCCCTGCTGACCGGCCTCCGCAGCCCCCGGCTGCTCGGCGCGCTGGCCGCGATGGGCGCGGTCATGAAGGTGTGGCCCGCGCTCCTGCTGGTGGGTGCGGCGAAGGGGCGGCGGACCCGGGTCTCTTGGTCGACCGCGGCGGGCGCTGCGGTGGGGTTGCTGCTGCTGTGCGCGGTCTGGATGCCGGGCTCACTGGCCTTCCTCTCCTATCAGAGCGAGCGGGGTACGGAGATCGAGTCGCTGGGGGCGATGGTCTTCCATGTCGCACGGCACTTCGGCTGGGAGGGCACGGCCCGGATGAACTACGGCTCGATGGAGTTCCTCGGCCCGTACGTCTCCTGGGTGTCGACCGGCGCGCTCGTGCTGACGGCGCTGGCCTTCGGCTGGCTGCTGCTGTGGCGGTTCAGGGCACGCCGCTTCACCTCCTCCACGACGGCGGACGCCGCCTTCGTGGCGGTGCTGCTGTTCACCACGACGAGCCGGGTGATCTCGCCCCAGTACATGGTCTGGCTGGTCGGCATGGCGGCGGTCTGCCTCGCGTACCGGTCGAGCCGCATGCGGCGTCCGGCCCATCTGGTGCTGTGGGCGACGGCGGTGACCCAGTTCGAGTTCCCGGTCTGGTTCTCGCACGTGAACGAGAGCGACCTGCTGGGCATCTCGGTGCTGTTCCTTCGCAACGGACTGCTGGTGGCCGCGACCCTGTCGGCCTGCCGAACCCTGTGGCGGCACACGGTGACCGAAGTGGCTCCGGAGCACACCGAGCTGCCCACGAGCCGGCCCCAGAAGCGCCCCAAGGTGCTTGCCGGCTCCGCATGAACCGGGTGTTACGTTGGTGCACCCCCTACCCCCTGTTAGGTCTCCAGCTCACATGCATACTCCGAACCCGCCGGTCGACACCCTCCAGCGACGCACGGGGGCAGGGGGCGCCGGGAGCGCCGGACGCGAGGGGGCGAAGTCGGCCGCGGGACGGTTCCCGAAGCCGGCCCTCCTGGTGGCGAGCGGCTTCTTCCTCGCCTACCTGCTCCTGTCGACGCGGCGCCACGCGGTCAATCTGACGACCGGGTACGACCTCGGCATCTTCACGCAGATCGTCCAGTCGTACTCCGAGTTGACCGCCCCGTACTCCTCGCTCAAGGGGCCGCTCTACAACACGCTCGGGGACCACTTCCACCCGATTCTCGCCTTCCTGGCTCCGGTCTTCAGGATTTTCCCCTCCAGTTACACGCTCTTGGTCTGCCAGGCCGCCCTCGCTGCGGTTTCCGTGATTCCACTGATGTCCTGGGCTGCTGAAATTCGTGGCCGGAAGTTCGCCCTCTGGGCCGGAATCTCGTACGGGGCGTCCTGGGGAATAGCAGAACTCATCTTCTTCGATTTCCACGAAGTGGCGTTCGCGGTTCCCCTCACGATGATGTCGGTGTGCATGGCGGGGCGGGGTAAATGGCGAGCAGCGGTCGTGTGGGCGATTCCGCTGACCCTGGTCAAGGAGGACCTGGGGCTCACCGTCGCCGCGATCGGCGCCTATGTGGCCTGGAAGGGCCCCCGCACCACCGGAATCCTCCTTGCCGTCTTCGGAGTCGCGGCGACAGCGGTCGAGATGCTGGTGGTCCTGCCGTACTTCAACCCTGTCGGCCAGTTCGCCTACTGGCCGCCGCAGACCGGCGAAGAGGCGGGACTGCTCACGCAGGCGGCCGGCGCGTTCTGGCCTCCGGTCAAGTGGCTGACGGCTCTGCTGGTCGTCGCTCCCACCGGCTTCCTGGCGGTGCGCTCACCGCTCGTACTGATCGCGGTGCCGACCCTGGCGTGGCGGTTCGCCTCGGCCAACCCCTACTACTGGGGCACCGAGTTCCACTACAGCGCCGTCCTGATGCCGATCGTCTTCGCCGCCGCCGTCCACGCGGTGGCCACGGGCAGGGTTCCCTCCCGGAGGCTGCTGCCCGCCTGCCTCGTCGGCGCTGCGGTCACCGCCGTCACCGTCTTCACCCATCCCCTGCACGAGCTGGCCATGCCTCGCACATGGAGCGAGTCCTCCCATGTCAGGGCGGCGGACGAGCTGCTCGCGAAGATCCCCGACGGGGCAACCGTGGCCTCCTCCAACCGACTGGCCGCCCAGCTCGCGAGCCGGACCACGGTCACCGAGGTGTGCCTCTTCCCCCGGGCCTTCCCGCCGAAGGAAGCACCAGAGTGGGTCATCTACGACACCACCGACGTGAGCGATCCGGATTGCGTCACCGGCCGGGCACTGGAGACCTCCTCACCCGGCCTCCCGGGCTACCGCCTCATCGGGAACCGGGAGGGTATTCTCCTCCTTCACCGGAGTTCCGGGGGTTCCACACCCTCGCTCTGGTGACCGCGAACGGGCCGAGGCCCGCCCTCTGCGACAGGGCGGGCCTCGGTCTCTTCACATGACCACTGCGTGGAGGTCAGCTCCAGCGCTGGTAGTTCCCACCGTTGGCGGCGCGGGTGTAGACGTCCTGGGCGGAGTTGCTGTCCAGCACCTTGCCGGTGGCGACGTTCTTCAGCAGGTAGCCGGTACCGTTGCTGCTGATGGCCCACTTCTGGTAGCTGCCGGTGTTGCAGGCGAGAGCGTAGACCTGCTCGGCCGCGTTGCTGTCGAGGCACTTGCCGGTCGCGACGTTCTGCACACGGTAGCCACCGCTGACGGCCGTGACCGTCCACTTCTGGTAGTTCCCGGTGTTACAGCCGAGCGTGTACACATCGCCGTTGCCGTTGCTGTCCAGGCAGTAGCTCGTGGCCACGTTCTTGAACTGCTCCGTACCCGGAACCGCGGCCTGGGCCGGGGCGGTCATGGCGAGAACTCCGGCACCGGCCACGGCGACGGACGCGACGGCGGAGGCCAGGCTCTTTCGCGTGAACATTTCATCCCTTTCGGTGGTGATCGATTGCCCACTGAACGTATACAGACGAGATCCACCGGCACAACGGCACCCCCGGCCACCCGACCGCATTGCGATAGGCGATCGGTCAATTCCTCCGTTCCTCCCCCCGGATCGACGCGCCGTGATAACCCCCTCACCCGAGGTGATCGCGCGCCACGGAATCCCCCACTCACCGCAACCGAAACGGGGCAGCCATCACCCAAAGCCTCTTACATTCGGCCGGAAGAAATCCATCAATGCCCCATTTCATTCCATTCACCCCTTCTCTCGCGCATGGGAAATCCCCTTCGAAGGTTGACCAGATAGCCCTCCCCGGAGGGTCAGCCGGAGCGCGAGAAGGTCCTGACCGGTTCGGTCTGAGCCGCCCTCCCGGCGCGGCGGTGCAGTGCCGCCAGCGCGCCGCACTGCGCGGCCGCGGCGAGCGTCATGGCGAGGCAGACACCGGGGAGCCCCAGGCCTGACAGGGCGAGGGCGAGCGGCAGCTGGAGCAGGACGCCGGCCACGGTGATCCTGGCCAGGTACGGGCTCGCCCCCGCGCCCTCGAAAACCCCGGCGGCGGCGATGTAGGCGCCCAGGAGCGGCAGGTAGCCGGCGAGGCAGCGCAGGAAGAGCGCGCCCGCCGGGGCGACCTCGGGCCCGGCTCCGAAGAGCCGCATCACCCCGTCGGCGCCGGCCCACAGGAGCGCGGCGAAGCCCGCCCCGAGCGCCGCCCCGAGCAGGGCCGCGGTCCGGGCGACGCCCGCGCGCCCGCCGGTCCCGGCGCCGAGCAGGTGGGCGGTGTGGATGGCGGCGGCCTGGCGCACGGCGTAGAAGGCCATCGTGGCGACGTACATGCCCTTCGTGGCGATGCCGTAGGCGGCGGTCTCGGAGACGCCGAGCCGGGCGACGACGGCGACGAGGGCGAGCGCGCCGGCCATCCGCACGGTGAAGTCGGCGGCCATCGGCAGCCCGGTGGCCGCGGTGCGGCGCACGGCGGCGCCGGTGGTCCCCGCGGGCGCGGTGGCCCGCGCGGCCCCGAGCAGCGGGTTGCGGCGGAGGACGACCGCTCCGGCGGCGAGGGCCACGGTGCGGCCGGCGACGGTGGCGAGGGCGGCTCCCGCCACCCCGTACGCGTGGATGAGCAGCGGGTCGAGGACCAGGATCAGACCGTTGGCGAGGAAGGCGAGCCGCATCGGGGTGCGGGTGTCGCCGGCGCCCTTGAGGACGCCGTCGAGGACGTGCCCGGCGTAGAAGACGGCGGTGCCGGGGAGCGAGACGGCGAGGTAGGCGACCGTGAGGCCGTACGCGCCGCCCCGGTCTCCGCCCAGGAGCAGCGCGGCGAGCGGTTCGCGGAGGAGGAAGCCGCCGACGGCGACGGGCGGGACGAGCAGCGCGCACAGGACGGCCCCGCCGCGGACGGCGGCGCGGACGGCTCCGGGGTCGGCGGCGCCGCGGGCCCGGGCGACGAGCACGGTGGTGCCGGAGCCGGCCGCGAGGACGACGCCGAGGAGCAGGTTCTCGACGTTGGTGGCGAGGGCGACGGCGGCGACCGCGTCCCCGCCGAGCCGGGCGACCCAGACCATGTTGACGATCCCGGCGGCGACCCCGGCGAGCAGCTCCAGATAGACCGGTCCGCCGAGCCGGACGAGTGTCCGGCGGTGGCTCCGCTGTGTCTCCACGCCCTACCCCCTCGAAGCGAGGTACCTCGATTCGAGGCACCTCGAAAAGAGGTAGCATGCGGGGACCGGAGACGACAAGCACGAGGGGAGGGCGACCGGTGCTGGAGCTGTCGATCCTGGGCTTCCTGTACGGACGGCCGCTGCACGGGTACGAGCTGAAGGAGCGCATCCGGGCGCTGAGCGGCCACGTCCGCCCGGTGAGCGACGGCGCCCTCTATCCGGCGATCAACCGGCTGGTCGACAAGGGCCTGGTCGAGAGCCGCACCGAGCCCGGCAGCAGCGCCGCGCCCCGCCGCACCCTCTCGCTGACCCCCGGGGGCCGCGCCGCCCTGCTGGCCCGGCTGCGCTCCCCCAAGGACGTCGAGATCACCGACGGCCAGCGCTTCTTCACCCTGCTGACCTTCCTCGGCCTGCTGCCCGACCCGGCCGAGCAGGCCGCCGTCCTGCGCCGCCGGCAGGCCTTCCTGCTGACCCCGGCCAGCTTCTTCTACGAGGACGGCGCCCCGGCCACCGTCGAGGCGGAGCCCGACCTCTTCCGCCGCGGCATGCTCCGCGTCGCCCGCGCGACCGGCACCGAGGAGAAGGCCTGGCTCGCCGAGGCCCTCGCCGAACTCGACGCGCGCGCTCAGCCGAGCTGAGCGCGCAGATACTCCCGCCACTGCGCGGTGAATCGTTCCGGCGTCGTCTCCAGGACCTTGTGCAGGGCGTCCTCCACCGCTCCCTCCCGCCCCGGGTGGGCGCCCACCTCCCGGTAGAAGGCGGTGAGGCGGTCCTCGCCCCAGCGGTCGGCGATCATCGCGCAGGCGAGCCAGCCGCTCTCGTAGGCGCGGGCCAGGGACTCGCCGTCGCCCCCGAAGCCGAAGTCGGGGTCCTCGGGGAGCGCGGCGGGCAGGTTCCCGGCCCGCACCGCCCGGCGCAGCTCGGGGGCGGCCTCGGCGGGGGTGCGGCCGGTGCCCCGGTAGGCGGCCCAGTCGGCGAAGCCCTCGGAGAGCCAGACCGGGGTGGCCGGCGAGGTGTGGGCGCGGGTGGCGACGTGGACGGTCTCGTGGGTGAGGATCAGCTGCCGGCCGAAGTCGCCGAGCGTCCCGTACGCCTCCGGGTTGACGATCACCCGTTCCGCGGGCGCGTCCGGCCGGTGACCGGTCTCGCCGGTGGTGACGGCCGCTATCCCCCGGTACTGCGAGCCGTCCACCGCGAGCAGCCCGCCCATGTCGTCGAGCGAGGCGGGGACGAGGACGAGGACCCGGCGGGCCCAGGCGGGGCTCCAGACCGCGTCGGTGGCGGGCACAGCGCGGTCGGCGAGCCGGGCGATCTCGGCGAGCCGCCGCCGGTCCTGGCCGACGCCGAGGACGAGGGAGCGGGCGCCGCGCACCGCCGTGACCTCGCCCTGCTCCCAGAGCCGCACCGGGGCGCCCTCGGCGGGCCGCTCCCCGGTCACGTACCAGCGCCCGTCCCGCTCGGCGAGGTCGACGAGCCGGTCGGCGGCGAGCGGCCCGGGGTCGTACCCCGCGACGCGGTGGCCGCGCTCGACGCGGGCGGTGAGCCGGCCCTCGCCGGTCCGGTCGACGCCGGTGACGCGGTAGGACCAGTCGGCGAGCGGGACGGCGGCGAGCCGGCGGAACTCGGTACGGGCGGCGGCGCGGTACGAGGGGGCCACCGCCGCCAGCCAGGCGGTCTCGTCCCGGCCGAGGAGGGCCTCGGCGTGCCGGTCGAGCAGGGCCTCCACCTCGCGGAGGGCCGGGTCGGCGGGCCGGGCGGCGGTGGAGCAGCCGACGAGCGCGGCGAGGGCGAGGAGGAGGGCGAGCAGCGCCGCTCCCGGCCGTCGCGCCCCGCACCTCTGTTCCACCACGCATCAGATGGTACGGAAGGCCGACGGGGTCGCGCCTCCCCCAGCCGGGAGGCGGGCGGCGTCAGGGCCGGGTCACCGTCACGTTCGACATCATGTTCACCGGGTCGTAGCGGACCCGGGCGCCCGGGTAGGGGGCGTGGATGACCTGCCCGTTCCCGGCGTAGATGGCGACGTGGCTGGCGTCGCCGCGGTACGTGACGAGGTCGCCGGGCTGCGCCTGCGAGAGCGGCACCTGCCGACCCGCCTGCCGCTGGGCGGCCGAGGTGCGCGGCAGGCTGATCCCGGCCTGCCGGTACGACCAGACCATCAGCCCCGAGCAGTCGAAGGCGGTCGGGCCGGTCGCGCCCCAGACGTACGGCTTGCCGACGGCGCTGCGGGCGGCGAGCACCGCGGCGGCGGCCCGGGAGTCGGCCGGGCCGAGGTCGGCCGGCGGCGGCAGCTCCTCGCCGGGGCCGCCGGCCCGCCCGCCGGAGCGGGAGGCCCGCTCGTAGTCGGCGCGCTCGGCGGCGGTCAGGGAGGCGAGGATCCGGCGGGCCTCGGCGAGCTTGCGCTCCACGGACCGCTTGTGGCGGGCCACCTCGGCGCGGCTGCGCTCCAGCTCGGCGAGGGCGGCCCGGCCCTCGGCGCGCTCCTGGTCGAGGCGGTGGCGCTCCTGCCGGAGCTCGGTGAGGGCGGCGGTCTGCCGGGCGGTGACCCGGTCGAGGACGGAGGCCCGGTCGAGGTAGCTGTCCGGGTCGGAGGAGAGCAGCAGGTCGAGGGTGGGGTCGAGGCCGCCGGAGCGGTACTGGGCGCCGGCGAGGGCGCCGAGCGCGCCCCGCATCCGGTTGATGCGCTCCTGGCCGCGGGCGAGGCTGTCCTGGGCTTGTCCGACCTTGCGGCGCAGCGCGTCGGCCTTCTCGTCGGCCCGGTTGTAGCCCTCGGTGGCGCGCTCGGCCTCCTCGTAGAGGCGGTCGACCCTGGCGCGGGTGGCCTCGGTTCCGGCGCCCGGGTCGGCGCTCGCGGGGACGGCGCCGAGGGAGGCCGCCGCGGTGGCCGCGGCGGCGGCGGTCAGGACGGTGACCCGGGCGGGTCGGCGGTGGGAGGCCACGGCTCGCGCTCTTTCGTTCGGCTCGTGCGGACTGGCGCGGCAGACAGTAGCCGGTCCCCCCGCCCTGTCCAACGAAGGCGCCGGGCACACAAAATGACGCCCCGCCGGAGATCACAAGGTCACCGGCGGGGCGTCAGGTCAGCGGAGCGTGCGGCGAACCACCCGTTCGGGCGGTATGGCCGGGCGGGTCAGCCGCCGATGCGGACACCGAACTGGAAGGTGCCCATGTAGTTCATGGACTCGTAGCGGACCACGGCGCCCGGCTTGGGGGCGTGCAGGATCGTGTTGTTGCCCGCGTACAGGCCGACGTGCGACAGGCTGTTGAAGAAGACCAGGTCGCCGGGCTTGAGCTGGCTGCGGCCGATCTTCACGCCGTCGTTCTGCTGGGTGTAGGTGGTGCGGGTGAGACCGGCGCCGGCCTGGCGGTAGGCCCACTGGGTCAGCCCGGAGCAGTCGTACGCGTTGGGGCCCTCGGCGCCGGAGACGTACGGCTTGCCGAGCTGGGTGGCGGCGGCGGAGAGGGCGGCGGCGCCGAGACCGCTGGCCGGGGCCTCGTTGCCGAGGTCGAGGCGGGGGGCGGCGGCGCGGGAGGCGCGCTCGGCCTCGGCCCGCTCCTGCTGCTGGATGCGGGCGCGCTCCTCGGCGGTGAGGGTGTTGAGGAGCTCGCGGGCGTCGGCGAGCTTGCTCTGGATCTTCCGCTTCTTCTCACCGAGCGTCTTGCGGACCTCTTCGAGGTCGCCGAGCTTGGCGGTGGCCTCGGCGCGCTGCTGGGCGAGGGTGCGCTGCTTGTCCTGGATGGCGGCGAGGACGTCGGCCTGCTGGTCGGTCACCCGGCCGATGGCGGAGGCCTTGTCCAGGTAGTCGTCCGGGTTCGAGGAGAGGAAGAGCTGGATCGCCGGGTCGATGCCGCCGGAGCGGTACTGGGCGCTGGCGACCGAACCGATCTGGTCCCGGAGGGTGTTCAGCTCCTGCTGACCACGGGCCACCCGGTCCTGGATCTGGCCGATCTCCTTCTGCAGCTTGCCGCGGCGCTCCTCGGCCAGGCTGTGCTGCTCCGTGGCCTCCTCGGCCTCGTGGTAGAGCGCGTCGACCTTCGACTTGACCTCGTCGATCTTCGGCTTGGGGGCCGCCTGGGCTCCGGTCTGGGCGGAGAACGCGACGGCGGCGGCCGCGGTCGCGGTGAGCACGGTCACACGGGTGCGGCTCGGCTGCTTGGGTCGACGGTGGGACGCCACGAAGGCGAGCTCCTTCTTCCTCGAGCCGCCCGGCCGGTCAGGGGCAGGCGGTTCCTCCACGGACCGCCCTGATGGGTGATCAACCGCGCGAAGGTTCGAGGCCCGACCCTAGTGACCAAGTTGTGATCAGTTCAAATCCCGCTGGCAAAAAACTCGCCCACGCACCACTTTATTTACGCGCATCACACCGCCTGTGACGGGCACTTGACGGATTGCCGTCCAGAAATCGGGCATAGAGCCCAAGAGTTGCGAGCCGGGCGAGTCGTTACGAGAGGCGCGAAAGCCGCTTGAGGAGCAGAGCCGACGCCACCGGCCGCGCACCGGCCTTCGCGACGCCGTCCGCCACCTCGCGGTCGGTGGAGACCACCACGACCGGCCGGCCCGGCGGTTCCGCCCGCACCAGCTGGCGGATCAACTCGTCGGCCGTGACCCCGGGCTTGGAGAACAGCACCCGCACCCCGCGCGGCGGCGCGAGGAGCACCGGCGCGGCCAGCTCGGCCCCGTCGAAGACACAGGTGACCTCGGCGCCCGAGCGGGCCGCGAGGGCGGAGAGCCCGCCGAGCAGCCGCAGGCGCTGCTTCTCCAGCGGCATCGTCGGGTAGCCGGTCTTGGTGACGTTGTAGCCGTCGACGACGAGATGCGTCTGCGGCAGCTCCAACAGCTGGTCGAGCAGGGCCGGATCCGTCTCCGACAGGGCGCGGGCCGCGATGTCCTTCGGGGACATCCGCCCCGGCTCCACCGCGTCCACGGTGTCCGCCGGGTGCACCGACACCGGCGGCAGGGCCAGTTCGCGCCGGAGCCCCTGGGCCGCGTCGAGGACGGTGTCGAGCAGCAGCCGCAGCCGCATGTCCTCCACCGAGCGCCCCTCGCGGGCGGCCCGGCGGCTCGCCTCCAGGGCCGCCTCGACCTCGCCGAGCCGGGCCTTGAGCCGCCGCGACTCGCTCTCGGCGGCGGAGACCTGGGCGGCCGACTCGGAGCGGGCCGACTCGATCTCGCCCTGGGCGCGCCGCAGCGCCGCCTCGCCGCGCTTGACGTCGCTCTGGGCGCTGCGCAGCTTGCGGTGAAGCGATTCGGCTTCCTTGCGGGCGGACTCCAGGTCGTGCCGCAGCTGTTCGGTCTCGTCGCGGGTCCGCTCGCGGGCGGCGGCCAGCTCCTCGCGGAGCCGCTCCAGCTCGCGCCGGCCGGCCTCGTCGGCCCGCTCGGCGTCGGCGCGCTGGACCTCCTCGCCGGCGGCGGCCACCAGCTTGGCCCAGCCGGGCGGGCGGAGCACGTACGCCGCCGCGGCCACGTCGACGGGGTCGGCGGCGGCGGGCGGGGTGCCGCCCTCCACGGCCTCGGCCAGCTCGGGCTGGGCCTGCTTGAACCGTTCGCCGATCCGCTGCCGGAAGAGCGGATCGCCCTCCAGGGCCGCGGCCATGGCGTTGCCGGCGAACTTGGCGCGCCGGCTGGCGGTGAAACGGGCGTACTGACGGAGGGGGGCGGGCAGCTCGGCGACGGTGAGGCCGCCGAAGGCGTCGGCGACCAGCGCGATCACCCGCCGCCGTACCCCCTCCGGCAGGGGATGGTCGAGCGTCTCGGCAGCGTCACCTGCCGCGCCGGCCGGTTCGCCACCGTGCGCGGACTGCTCCACGATCCGTCACCCCTACTGTCGTCGGCGCCGTCCGTCAGGACTCGACGCCCGGCTTGTCCACCAGTTCGATCTGGTCCACCGCGTTGCACCACCGGCAGCGGACCGACTCGATGGTCTCACTGAGCACCTCGCGCTCCTCGACCTTGGGCTCCCCGGCGAGGTCCAGATGGACGTACTCGACGACCTTGGACGAGCGCGTCACGTCGAAGCGGGTCAGGTTGCCGCACAGGGTGCAGCGCCAGCGGGTCTCCTCGGTCGGCAGGGGAACCGTCGTCATGGTGCCGTCCTTCTTCCTGTCGTGGTGGTACCAGGTACGGGAGCCGCGGTGCGCCGTCGGACTGCGGTGCTCGATCCCGTAACCCTACGGCCTCACCGGACGGCGCCCGGCCCGGCGAGGCACTCTGTCCACTTCGTCCCTCTTGGGCCATGATCTGTCCATGATCGACTGGCGAGCCACGGCCCTGGGCGCCTACCGGGGCGTCCGGACCGGACCCACGGTGACCTACGGGCTCATCGCCGCCTGCTGTCTCCTCTTCATTGTCAGCCCGGTCTCCGGCCTGAACCCGTCGTACGGAACTG
>NZ_JBEZNU010000003.1:0-129302 GCF_040653375.1 Streptomyces sp. NPDC047974 | reverse complement strand
CCGGACCGGACCCACGGTGACCTACGGGCTCATCGCCGCCTGCTGTCTCCTCTTCATTGTCAGCCCGGTCTCCGGCCTGAACCCGTCGTACGGAACCGGGGACGAGGTGCTGGCGGCGCAGAGCGCGTACTTCCTGCGGTGGGGGGTGGTGCCGGCCGAACTGACCCGGGGCGAGCCGGGCTCCCTGCTCACCCCCTTCACCGCCCTCTTCGTGCACGGCGGCTGGCTCCACCTGCTCGGCAACATGCTCTTCCTGTGGGTCTTCGGGGCGATGGCCGAGGAGCGGATGGGGCACGTCGAGTTCGCCCTCTTCTATCTCGGCACCGGCTACCTCGCCCTGCTCGGATACGCGGTGGCGCACTCCGACAGCGAGCAGACCCTGGTCGGGGCCTCCGGCGCGATCTCGGCGGTGCTCGGGGCCTTCCTCTTCCTCTTCCCCCGCTCCCGGGTGACGAGCCTCTTCCCCTTCCTCTTCTTCCTGCCGCTGCGCTTCCCGGCCTGGGCGGTGCTCGTCTTCTGGTTCACGCTCCAGTGGCTGGCCGCGCGGGCCGCGGGCGCGGGCCCCGGGGTCGCCTATCTGGCCCACGTCGTGGGCTTCTCGGTCGGCTTCCTCTACGCCTGGGTGAGGTTCCGGGGTGGGGATAGAGTGAAAACCCCAGCAGCGGCGACCGAGGGAGACAGCCAGCCGTGATCACCGCGATCGTCCTCATCAAGACCAGCGTGGACCGCATCCCCGAGATCGCGGAGTCGATCGCCGCGCTCGACAACGTCAGCGAGGTCTTCTCGGTGACCGGTACGTACGACCTCATCGCGATGGTCCGGGTGCCGCGCCACGACGACCTGGCCGAGGTCATCCCCGGCCGGATCAGCAAGATCCCGGGCGTCGAGGGCACCGACACCCACGTCGCCTTCCGGACGTACTCGCAGCACGACCTGGAGGCGGCCTTCGCCATCGGCCTGGAGTCCTGAGCCGGGAGTCCTGAGCCGGGACCCGGCGCCGCGCACGACGCCCGGATGAAGGAATCCTCATCCGGGCTTCATCCCGGGCCGCGCCCGCGCGCCCGACCCTGACCGCATGTCCTTCACCCACCGCATGGCCGGACTCGTCGCCGTCGTCGCCGTCCCGCTCGGGATCGCCGCGACCAGCTACGCGCTGACCGACGAGCCGGCGGCCCCGCGGGTCCCGCCCGCCGTCCACCTCTCCACCCGGCCGACGGCGACCGCGCCGACACCCGGCGCGCCGGCACCCACCGTGAGCGCGCCGACCGCGCCGACCGCGCCCACCGCCCCCGCGGCCCCGCCGACCCCGTCGACCCCGCCGCCCACCGACTCCGTCGTGCCCGGGCCCTCCGCCACGGGCGGCGACGACGATGACGACGATCACGAGTGAAGCGCACCGAACACCGTCTCTCCGCCCGCGTCCGCATCCTGCTCTGGCTGCTGCTCGTCATGGCGGTCGCGCTGGCCGCGGTCGCCGTGGTGACCCGCACCCTGCTGCTGCGCGACGCCGACCACCGCGTCAACCAGTTGCTCACCCAGGAGACCGGGGAGTTCGCCAACTTCGTGGCCCAGGGCGTCGACCCGGACACCGGACGGCGCTTCACCGACCCCGAGGCGCTGCTGCGGGTCTTCCTCCAGCGCCAGTACTCCGACCCGGACGAGGAGCTGCTCGGCCTGGTCGGCACCGGAGGGCCCGGCCCCCGGGTCGTCCGGCAGTCCCGTGACATACCGAGCGCCCTGCCGCTCCACCGCGACCGGCCCGCGCTCGACGCCATCGCCGCCGACCCGGAGCCCTGGGGCCGGATCGACCGCGGCCGGGGCGAGGTGCGGTGGGCGAAGGTGCCGATCGAGACCGGCGGTCCGCCGTCCGCCTTCGTCGTCGCCTTCCACGCCGACCGGGAGCAGGCCATCGCCGACGAGGCGTTCCGCATCCTGCTCGCCATATCCGGGGTGGCGCTGCTGCTGACCACCGGCATCGGCTGGGTGGTGGCGGGCCGCATCCTCGCCCCCGTGCGGCTGGTGCGGACGACCGCCGCCGAGCTGACCGAACGGGACCTCACCCAGCGGATCCCGGTGCAGGGCAAGGACGACGTCGCCGCGCTCGCCGAGACCTTCAACGCGATGCTCGACCGGCTGGAACGCGCCTTCGCGGGTCAGCGTCAGTTCGTCGACGACGCCGGGCACGAGCTGCGCACCCCCATCACCATCGTCCGCGGCCATCTGGAGCTGATGGGCGACGATCCGGCCGAGCGGGCGGAGACGGTCCGGATCGTCACCGACGAGCTGGACCGGATGAGCCGGATCGTCGAGGACCTGCTCCTGCTCGCCAAGGCCGAACGGCCCGACTTCGTGCGGACCGCACCGGTGCAGCTCGGCGAGCTCACCGCCGACGTCTTCGTGAAGGCGCGGGCGCTCGGCGAACGCGACTGGATGCTCGACGCGGTGGCCGACCGGGAGGCGGCGCTCGACGCCCAGCGGATCACCCAGGCGATGGTGCAGCTCGCCCAGAACGCCGTCCAGCACACCGTGCCGGGCGCGCGGATCGCGATCGGCTCGCGGGCCGCCGCCGGCCGGATCGAGCTGTACGTCGCCGACCGCGGCCCCGGCGTCCAGGAGCGGGACGCCGCCGTGATCTTCGAACGCTTCCGCCGGGGCACCGCCCGCCGCGGGGCCCGCACCAGCGGCGCGGGGCTCGGCCTCGCCATCGTCCGGGCCATCGCCGAGGGGCACCGGGGCGGGCGGGTCGAGCTCCGCCCCACCGAGGGCGGCGGGGCCACTTTCGTACTTGTCTTCGAGGAGTGACCATGAATCGCGTGCTGATCGCCGAGGACGAGGAGCGCATCGCCTCCTTCGTCGAGAAGGGCCTCCGCGCCAACGGCTTCACCACCTCCGTCGCCGCCGACGGCGACACCGCGCTCGCCTGGGCGCTCACCGGCGGCTTCGACCTGATGGTCCTGGACATCGGACTGCCCGGCCGGGACGGCTTCACCGTCCTGCGGGAGCTGCGCGAGGCCCGGGTGACCCTGCCCGTCCTCGTCCTGACGGCCCGCGACTCCGTCCGGGACACCGTGGCCGGCCTGGAGGGCGGCGCCGACGACTGGATGACCAAGCCCTTCCGCTTCGAGGAGCTGCTCGCCCGGATCCGGCTGCGGCTGCGCACCGCCGCCCGCGCCCCCGAGGTCACCGTGCTCCGCAGCGGCGACCTCGGCCTGGACCTGCGCACCCGGCGGGCCCGCGCCGGGGAGCGGACGGTGGACCTGACCGCCCGTGAGTTCGTCCTCCTGGAGCTCTTCCTGCGCCACCCGGGGCAGGTGCTCTCACGGGAGCAGATCCTCTCCCACGTCTGGGGGTACGACTTCGACCCCGGCTCCAACATCGTGGACGTCTACGTGCGGGCGCTGCGGAGGAAGCTGGGCGCCGAACGCCTGGAGACGGTGCGCGGCATGGGGTACCGGATGCCCTGACGCGCCCGGCCCGGGGTGCGTGAACCTTCCTTCATGGAGGGCTCATCCCAGGCTCACCGGCCGCCCGGAGGGTGGTTCCCGTGAACCTCTCCCTCCGCCGGACGGTCTGGCTCTGCCTCGCACTCGGTGTCTGCGCGGTGCTCGCCGTCCCCGGCACCGCCCCCGGCCTGGACGGCGGGGCCCGGCTGACCCTGGCCGTCTTCGCGCTCGCCACCTGCGCCTGGATCGCCGCCCCCGTCGACGACACCTACGTGGCGCTCGGCGCCGGGCTCGCCCTCACCGTCACCGGGGTGATCAGCGCCGACGCGCTCTTCGCCACCCTCGGCGACGCCACCGTCTGGCTGCTGATCTGCGCCTTCGTCCTCGCGGCCGCGGTGACCAGGACCGGGCTCGCCGGCCGGGCGGCCGCCTTCCTCGTCACCGGTGCCGGCTCCGTACGCCGGCTGGTCCACCTCACCGCCGCCGCGCTGGTCGTCACCTCCTTCGCCGTCCCGGCCACCTCCGGGCGCGCGGCGCTCGCCCTGCCGGTCTTCCTCGCCCTGGCGAAGGCGCTGGCCGGCCGGCGCCGGCTGGTGGTGATGCTGGCGCTGCTCTTCCCCACCGTCATCCTGCTGTCGGCCGTCGCCACCCTGATCGGCGCGGGCGCCCACCTCATCACCGTCGGGGTCCTCCTGGAGCGGACCGGCGAGGGCATCGGCTTCGCCCGCTGGCTGGTCCTCGGCCTGCCGCTCGCGGTCGTCGCCTCCCATCTGGCGGCCGAGGCGGTGCTGCTCACCACCACCCGCCGCGAGGACCGGCGCGAGCCCGTACGGATCACCGTCGCCGCCCTCCAGGAGCACTCCCCCACCCCGGTGTCGGGGCCGCTCACCGCGCCCGAGCAGCGCTGTCTGCTGCTGCTCTGCACCGTGGTGGCGCTGTGGTGCGCCGAGCCGCTGCACGGGGTCTCGCCGGCCGTGGTCGCGCTGATCGGCGCGATTGTCGCCTCCACCCCCGCGCTCGGCACCGTCCGGATGAAGGACGGACTGAAGGCGGTGCCCTGGCCGATGCTGCTCTTCATGGCGGCGACCACCGCGATGGGCGTGGCCCTCGTCGACTCCGGCGCGGCCGGGTGGTTGGTCGGCGGGATGCCGGCCGGGCTGCCCCCGTGGGCCTTCCTCGGCGCCGTCGTGGCCGTGAGCACCGCCGCCCATCTGGTGCTCCAGTCCCGCTCGGCCCGCTCCTCGGTCCTGGTGCCGCTGGTGGTGGCCGCGGCGGTGGGCGCCGGGGTCAACCCGGTGGCCGCCGCGCTCGCCTCCACCGCCGCCGCCGGGTTCTGCCAGACGCTGCCCGCCTCCGCGAAACCCGTCGCCCTCTTCGCCGAACCACCGGACGGCGTCCCCACCTTCACCCCCCGCGACCTGCTGCGGCTCTCCGCCGTACTCGCCCCGCTCAGCGCCGCCCTGGTGCTGTTCTTCGCCCTCGTCGTCTGGCCGCCGCTCGGCGTGCCCGTCCTCCTGGAGTCCCAGCCGTGAGCCTGCACATCGCCGTCGCCCCCAGCGGTTTCAAGGAGTCCCTGTCCGCGCCCGAGGCCGCCGAGGCCATCGCCGAAGGGCTGCGCCGGGTCCGCCCGGACGCCGTCGTCGACCTGATCCCGCTGGTCGACGGCGGGGAGGGGACGGCCCGGGCGCTGGCCGCCGCGACCGGGGGCAGGCTGCTGCCCCGGGTCGCGACGGGCCCCCTCGGCCACCCGGTGAGGACCCACTTCGCGCTCCTCGACCACTCCTCCGCGGTGGTCGAGATGGCGGCCGTCGCGGGCCTCTCCCTGGTGCCGGCCGACCGGCGCGACCCGGGCGCCACCACCACCTACGGGGTGGGGGAGCTGATCCGGGCCGCGCTCGACGCCGGGGTCCGCCGCGTCCTGGTCGGCTGCGGCGACTCCGGCACCTCGGACGGCGGAGCGGGTGCGCTCCAGGCCCTCGGCGCCCGACTCCTGGACGCCGAGGGAGCCGAACTCCCCCTGGGGGGTGGCGCGTTGACACGTCTCGCCCGGATCGACCCGGCCGGGCTCGATCCGCGGCTCGCGGCCACCGAGCTGCTCGTGGCCTGCAATCCCTACAACGTGCTCACCGGCGAGCGGGGCGTGGCCCGGGTCTTCGGCCCGCAGAAGGGCGCGGACCCGGAGCGGGTCGAGGAGCTGGCGGCGGCCCTGGACCGCTGGGCCGCCCTGCTCGTACGGGACCTGGGCGCGCCCGCCGGGATCGGGACGGCTCCGGGGTCCGGTGCCTCCGGCGGGCTCGGCGCGGGACTCGCCGCGCTCGGCGCCCGGCTGCTCCCCCGCTTCGAGGTGCTGCTCGACCACGTCGACCTGGACGCCCGGCTGGCCCGCGCCGACCTGGTGATCACCGCGGAGGGCGCCCTGGACGGTCAGACCGTGCGGGGCAAGGTCCCGGCGGAGGTGGCCCGCCGGGCCAGGGCCCACGGGGTGCCGGTGCTCGCGCTGGCCGGGACGCTCGGCCGGGGCGTCCACGAGGTGCGGGCGGTGGGGGTCGACGCCTACGGCTCGATCCTGCCCGCGCCCGTGGCACTGCCCGAGGCGCTCGACCGGGGCGCCGAGTTCCTGGCGGACGCGGCCGAACGCACCCTGCGCATGGTCCTGTTGGGGACGAGGCTGGCCGCCTGAGCGGCCGGTGTCAGCCGCGGTCGGGCACGCAGCGGCCGTCCTCCGTGCGGTACTTCCACTGGGCGCCGTCGCGGACGAGCTCCTTCACGGCGCCGACGAAGCGCTCGACGTGCTCGTCCGGCGTACCGGCGCCGAAGCTGACGCGGATGGCGTTGAGGGACCGCTCGCCGGGGGCGGCCGGCTCGGGGGCGCCGCACTCGCCGACGTCCTGCGGGTCGGAGCCGAGGAGGGTGCGGACCAGCGGGTGGGCGCAGAACAGGCCGTCGCGGACGCCGATGCCGTACTCGGCGGAGAGGGCGGCGGCGAAGTGGGAGCTGTTCCAGCCCTCGACCACGAAGGAGATGACGCCGACGCGCGGGGCATCGTCGCCGAAGAGGGAGAGGACGCGGACCTCGGGGACCTCGGCGAGCCCGGCGCGGACGGTGTCGATGAGGTGCTGCTCGCGGGCGACGAGGGTGTCGAAGCCGGCCTCGGTGAGCGCCTTGCAGGCGGAGGCGATGGAGTAGACGCCGATGACGTTCGGGGAGCCGGCCTCGTGGCGGGCGGCGGTGGTGTGCCACTCGACGTCCACGCCGCCGTCGGCCCGGCGGGCCACCGTGCGGGAGGCGCCGCCGCCGGCCAGGTACGGCTCGGCGGCCTGGAGCCAGTCGGCGCGGCCCGCGAGGACGCCGGAGCCGAAGGGCGCGTACAGCTTGTGTCCGGAGAAGGCGACCCAGTCGACGTCCAGGTCCTTCACGGAGACCGGGTGGTGGGGGGCGAGCTGGGCGGCGTCGAGGACGATCCGGGCGCCGTGCGCGTGGGCGGCGGCGGCGAGTTCGCGCACCGGCCACAGCTCGCCGGTCACGTTGGAGGCGCCGGTGACGCAGACCAGGGCCGGGCCGTAGGGGTCACGGTCGGCGAGGGCCCGCTCCAGCGTCTCGACGGCCTGGGCGGGGGTGCGCGGGGCGTTGAGGTACGTCACCTGGGCGTCGCGCCAGGGCAGCAGGGAGGCGTGGTGCTCGGTCTCGAAGACGAAGACCTGGCAGTCGGCGGGGACCACCTGGGCGAGCAGGTTGAGCGAGTCGGTGGTGGAGCGGGTGAAGACGACCTGGTCGCCGTCGCGGCAGTCGAGGAAGGCGGCGACGGTGGCGCGGCTCTGCTCGAAGAGGTCGGTGGAGAGCTGGGAGAGGTAGCCGGCGCCCCGGTGCACGCTGCCGTAGTACGGGGCGTAGGCGGCGACGTCGTCCCAGACGCGCTGGAGGGCGGGGGCGCTGGCCGCGTAGTCGAGGGCCGCGTAGGTCACCTCGCCGCCGGTGACGAGCGGGACGGTGACGTCCCGGCCGAGCACGGGCAGCGGCCCGGTGCAGCAGGCGTCGGCGTCGGCGGCGGAGGCGGTCTCGACGGCGGTGTTCGGGCGTGCGGACATGGCGGAATCTCCCGGCGGGACGAGGCGAGTGGCGTGAAGGACCCGCAGGGCGACGCCAAGGGGCGTACCGCGTACGGGTGTTGACCTCGACGCGCGGCACGGGAAGAGAACGGGTGGCCGCACGGAGGTGGGAGGAAGGGGCCGGAGGCCCTAACGCATTCGCTTGCTCACGAGACCGCTCCCTCGAGGACCAGGACCCCAGGGATGGCGCAGGGGTCCGCGCTTGCCGAGGACCTTGCTGTCCACGGCCTGGTCTTCACCCGGGGCACCCCGCCACGGACGGAGGGTTGCCGGACAGCCAGCCGGGGCTTGAGGGCTGTCACTCATGACCTGTCGCCGAACGTATGCCACCGCTCGCGGTCCGCGCAACCCCGTCCGCATTCCGGAACGGGTGTCGCGCGGACCGCGGCGGGCGGCTCAGGCGTTGCTGGCGGCGATCCAGCGGTCCAGGGCCGCGCGGGCGGCCCCGGAGTCGATCGACTCGGCGGCCCGCGCCATCCCGGCCCGCAGCTGGTCCGCGAGGGTGCCCTCGCCGGGCTCCAGGGCGGTGAGCGCCGCCGCCGCGTTGAGCAGCACCGCGTCCCGTACGGGTCCGGTCTCGCCGGCCAGGAGGCGGCGGGCCACATCGGCGTTGAAGGAGGCGTCGGCGCCGCGCAGCGCCTCCAGGGGCGCGTAGTCGATGCCGACGTCCTTCGGGTCGAAGACCTCCTCGCGGACGGCGCCGTCCCGGACCACCCACACCCGGGAGGTGCCGGTGATGGTCAGCTCGTCCAGGCCGTCGTCGCCGCGGAACACCAGGGCCGAGTTGCCGCGCTCGGCGAAGACCCCGGCGACGATCGGCGCCATCCGCGGGTCGGCGACGCCGACGGCCTGGGCGCGCACCCGGGCCGGGTTGGTGAGCGGGCCGAGCACGTTGAAGGTGGTGCGGATGCCGAGCTGGCCGCGGGCGGCGGCGACGTGCCGGAGGGAGGGGTGGAACTTCACCGCGAAGCAGATGGTGATGCCGGCCTCCTCGGCGACCTCGGCGACCCGCGCCGGGGTGAGGCCGAGGTTGATGCCGAGCTTCTCCAGGACGTCGGAGGAGCCGGAGGCGGAGGAGGCGGCGCGGTTGCCGTGCTTGACGACCTTCGTGCCGGTGCCGGCGACGACGATCGAGGCCATCGTGGAGATGTTGACGGTCTTGGCGCCGTCGCCGCCGGTGCCGACGATGTCGACGGCCGGTCCGGGCACCTCGATGGTGTTGGCGTGCGCGTACATCGTCCGGACCAGCCCGCTGATCTCCTCGACGGTCTCGCCCTTGGCCCGCAGCGCCACCATGAAGCCGGCGATCTGGGCGTCGGTCGCCTCGCCGCTCATGATCAGGTCCATCGCCCAGGCGGTGTCGTCGGCGGAGAGGTTCTTCCCCTCCAGGAGGCCGTTCAGGAGGACGGGCCAGGAGCGGCCCGCCGTGGTAGGTCCTCCAGCGGGGGTCACAGCGCTCATGGCAGCTCCTGATGATCGTGCGTCGGATACGGGGTCCAGCCTATCGATCCGCGGGAACGGCAAAGAGCCCCGTCCATCGAATGGACGGGGCTCTCGCCGTGGCGACCTACATCAGGAGGTCAGGAGGGTCTCAGTGGTGGCCGTGGCCGCTCTGGATCTCCTTGTACTCCTCAAGGGTGGGCTTGGCGACCTGGTTGTCGTCGCCGTAGTAGCCCTTGTTCAGCTTGACCCGGAGCTTCTCCATCGCGCCGATCTTCCGCTGGACGCCGTTCTCGTCGACGGCCGGCGGCAGCGCGGCGGGCTCGTACTGCTCGTGCGCGGTGAGCTTGTACAGCTCGCCCTGGCTGAGCGGCTCGTGGACCTCGACGAACTCACCGTGCGGCAGGCGCTTGATGATGCCGGACTCGCGACCGTGCAGCACCTTGTCCTTGTCCCGGCGCTGGAGGCCGAGGCAGATCCGCTTGGTGACGATGAACGCGATGACCGGGCCGACGAAGAAGAAGATCCGCACGAACCAGGTGATCGAGTTGATCGACAGGTGGAAGTGGGTCGCCCAGAGGTCGTTTCCACCACCGACGAGCATGATCATGTACGCGGTGATCCAGGCGACACCGAAGGCGGTGCGCGTCGGAGCGTTGCGCGGGCGCTGCGCGATGTGGTGCTCGCGCTTGTCACCCGTGATCCAGGACTCGATGAACGGGTAGACCGCGATGGCCGCGAGGACCGCCGGGAAGATCGCCAGCGGGATCATCACACCGAGGACCAGCGTGTGGCCCCACAGGTTGATCTCCCAGCCCGGCATGACACGGATCAGACCCTCGGCGAAGCCCATGTACCAGTCGGGCTGGGCGCCGGTGGACACCTGGTCCGGGCGGTACGGGCCGAGCGCCCAGATCGGGTTGATCGAGGCGACCGCGGCGATCACCGCGATGACGCCGAAGACCAGGAAGAAGAAGCCTCCGGCCTTCGCCATGTACACGGGGAGCAGCGGCATGCCGACGACGTTCTTGTTCGTCCGGCCGGGGCCCTCGAACTGCGTGTGCTTGTGGACGAACACCAGGATCAGGTGCGCGACCACCAGGCCCAGCATGATGCCGGGGAGCAGCAGCACGTGCGCCGAGTAGAACCGCGCGACGAAGTCGCCGCCGGGGAACTCGCCGCCGAAGAGGAACATCGACAGGTACGTGCCGACGATCGGCACGGACAGGATCGCGCCCTGCATGAAGCGGACACCGGTGCCGGAGAGCAGGTCGTCCGGGAGCGAGTAACCGGTGAAGCCGGTGAACATGCCCAGGAAGAACAGCAGGAAGCCGAACAGCCAGTTGATCTCACGCGGCTTGCGGAACGCGCCGGTGAAGAAGACGCGCATCATGTGCACGAACATGCCGGCGAGGAAGATCAGCGCCGCCCAGTGGTGGATCTGCCGGATGAGCAGACCACCGCGCACCTCGAAGGAGATGTGCATGGTCGAGTTGAACGCCTCGGACATCAGCTGTCCCTGGAGCGGGACGTACGAGCCGGCGTACTCCACCTCGTTCATCGACGGGTGGAAGAACATCGTCAGATAGACGCCCGTCAGGATGATGATGAGGAAGCTGTAGAGGCAGATCTCGCCCAGCATGAAGGACCAGTGGTCCGGGAAGATCTTCCGCATGTTGGCCTTGGCCAGCGTGTAGATCCCCAGGCGGCCGTCGGCCCAGTCGGCGACCCGCTCACCGGCGGGCGCCTTCTTCTGCGTGTTGGTCACAGTGCTCATCCGCGCTCCCAGAATGCGGGACCGACGGGCTCGTCGAAGTCGCCGTGCGCTTCGAGGAAGCCCTTGTCGTTCACGCCGATCCGCAGCTGCGGGAGGGCGTGACCGGCCGGGCCGAAGATGACTCGGGCGCCGTCGGACAGGTCGAAGGTGGACTGGTGGCACGGGCAGAGCACGTGGTGCGTCTGCTGCTCGTACAGCGAGATCGGGCAGCCGACGTGGGTGCAGATCTTCGAGAAGGCGACGATGCCCTCGTGCGACCACTCGAGCTCGCGCTTGTCCTTGATGTCCTCCGGCTGGATCCGGACGATCATCAGGGCGGCCTTGGCGATCTCCACCTGGAAGTTGTGGTCGTGCTCCGAGAGGCCCTCGGGCATCGCGAAGGTCAGCGAACCCACGGCGACGTCCTCGGGACGCAGCGGCTCGTGCGTGTTCATGTTGATGAGCAGCTTGCCCTTGGCCCACAGCGTGGTGCGGAGCTTGCGCTCGGGCAGCGGGCCCATGTCGCGCAGCAGCATGACTCCGGAGAGCGGCACCAGGGCCAGCGCGCCGAAGAGCGTGTTGCGGATGAGCTTGCGGCGGCCGAAGCCGGACTCGGCGGCACCGGCCGCGAAGTCCGCCATGACCTGCGCCTTGACCTCGGGCGTGGCCGCGATCGGGTGACGCTCGTCGGCGATCTCGACGTCGGACATGAGGGTACGGGCCCAGTGGACCGCACCCGCGCCGATGAAGAAGAGCGCGAGGCCGAGGGTCCAGCCGAGTGCGAAGTTGAGCGCGGACACGTGGCCGAAGGGCCAGATGTACACGATCTTGTCGACCGGGAAGATCACGTACGAGGCGATGAAGCCGACGGTGGCCAGCATCGACAGCACGAACATGAAGGCGACGGCGCGCTCGGAGCGCCGGGCCGCCTTCTCGTCGATGTCCTGGACACGCGGCTTGTGGGGCGGAAGGCCCGGGTCGGCGAACGGCTTGTCCGCGACCTTCACCGCGCCGTGCGCGGTGTCCTGCCCTGCCGGCAGGTTCTCTTCTGGAATCTCTTGGGTACTCATGACTTCTTGGCCTTAGCGGTGTGGGCCGCGACCCAGATGGCAACTGCGATCAGCGCACCCAGACCGAAGATCCAGGCGAACAGGCCCTCGGAGACGGGGCCGAGGCCACCGAGCGACAGGCCGCCCGGGCTCGCGGTCTCGTCGCCGTTGACGGCCTTCACGTACGCGATGATGTCCTTCTTCTCCTTCTCCGGCATGGTGGTGTCCGGGAAGGAGGGCATGTTCTGCGGGCCGGTCTGCATGGCCTCGTAGAGGTGCTTCGGGCTGACGCCCTCAAGGGTCGGGGCGTACTTGCCGTGCGTCAGCGCGCCGCCCTCGCCGGTGAAGTTGTGGCACTGCGCGCAGTTGGTGCGGAACAGCTCGCCACCCTTCGCGATGTCGGCGCCCTCGGGGCTGTACTGGCCTTCGTTCGGCGTGGCCGGGCCGGCGCCGAGGGAGGCCACGTACGCCGCGAGCTGGTCGATCTCGGCCTGCGTGTAGATGACCTTCTTCTTCGGGACCTGGGCACCCGGCTGCTGCGCCGGCATACGGCCGGTGCCGACCTGGAAGTCCACGGAGGCGGAGCCCACGCCGACCAGGGACGGGCCGTCAGTGGTGCCCTGACCGCCGGTTCCGTGGCAGCTGGCGCAGCCGACGGAGTAGAGCTTCTTGCCCTCCTCGATGGCGAGGGACTGGGCGGTTTCATCGGCCTTCGCCGTGCCCGCGGGCGCGAACGCGGCGTACAGCCCCCCCGTGGCCGCCAGCGCGAGAAGTAGGACGACGACCGCCGCCAGCGGATGGCGTCGTCGTG
Organism: Streptomyces sp. NPDC047974; assembly: GCF_040653375.1. Classification (NCBI taxonomy): domain Bacteria; kingdom Bacillati; phylum Actinomycetota; class Actinomycetes; order Kitasatosporales; family Streptomycetaceae; genus Streptomyces; species Streptomyces sp. NPDC047974. The sequence goes on along the minus strand of NZ_JBEZNU010000003.1, from coordinate 116,697 downwards.
CGGAGAGCTTTTTCACGGATTACCCCGGTGTCAGGATCTTCTGCGTCGATGCTTGCTGGATGTCGGTCCGCCGTGACCGGCGGTGACCGACTACTTGATCATGTAGATCGTGGCGAAGAGGCCGATCCAGACGACATCGACGAAGTGCCAGTAGTAGGACACGACGATGGCGGCGGTTGCCTGCTCGTGAGTGAACCTCTTGGCGGCGTACGTCCGGCCGAGGACCAGCAGGAAGGCGATGAGACCGCCCGTCACGTGCAGGCCGTGGAAGCCGGTGGTCAGGTAGAACACCGTGCCGTACGGGTCCGACGAGAGCGAGAGGCCCTCGTGCTTGACCAGCTCGGTGTACTCGAGGACCTGGCCGCCGATGAAGATCGCACCCATCACGAACGTGATGATGAACCACGTCCGGAGCTTCTTCACGTCGCCCCGCTCGGCGGCGAAGACGCCGAGCTGGCAGGTCAGGGAGGAGAGCACCAGGATCGTGGTGTTGGTCGCCGAGAAGGGGAAGTTCAAGGCCGCAGCCTTTTCCGCCCAGAACTCGGGACCGGTCACCGATCGCAGGGTGAAGTACATCGCGAAGAGGGCCGCGAAGAACATCAGCTCGGAACTCAGCCAGATGATGGTTCCGACGCTGGTGAGGTTCGGTCGATTGACCGACGGGTGCGCGTGCCCGGTTTCTACTGTCGTTACTGTCGCCACGACCGACATTATGTCGGTCGCTTATCCCGCCCTCACTCCGGGGGGTGCCGTTCGGAGTGTCAGGGGGGTGTGTCCAGCCCGAACGGCCCATCGCGAGGGCCTCCCGACACCCTTCGAACAGGTGTTGAACGGGTGTTGACGGGGTGTGGAGCGGAGTAGCATCCCGCGCACCGGTCGAGGACGACCGGCCCGCCTTCCGGACGGAGGAACGATGCAGTCGAGTGCCACGGTCCTGGTCTACAGCGACGACGCGAACACCCGGGAGCAGGTCCGGCTCGCCGCCGGGCGGCGGCCCGCGGCCGACGTACCGCCCGTGGAGTTCGTGGAGTGCGCCACGCTCCCGGCCGTGCTGAAGCGGCTCGACGAGGGCGGGATCGACGTCTGCGTCCTCGACGGCGAGGCCGTCCCGGCGGGCGGCATGGGCGTCTGCCGGCAGATCAAGGACGAGGTCTTCCACTGCCCGCCGGTGCTGCTGCTCATCGGCCGCCCGCAGGACGCCTGGCTGGCCACCTGGAGCCGCGCGGACGCCGCGGTCACCCTTCCGGTGGAACCGGTCGAGTTCGCGACGTCCCTGGCGGCCCTGCTGCGCACCCGCCTCTCGATCGGGGCGTAGCCCTCAAAGAGAGGGCCTGAGGCGGGCCTTGGCGTCCTCGGTGGCCGTGGGATCACCCTTCTCGGCGACCAGGGCGCTGCCTCGGCGCCACTTGTCCCAGGACAGGTTCCAGTCGCCGAAGCCGTTGCCGAAGGGGTCCATCATGTCGCCGTAGCTGTTGACGGTCCTGACGATGTCGCCCGGGCGGACGGTCTCGTAGAACCAGGCGGCGTTGCCGGTGGACATGCCGACGCAGCCGTGGCTGACGTTGGCGACGCCCTGGGAGCCGACGGACCAGGGGGCGGCGTGCACGTACTCGCCGCTCCAGGTGACCCGGGTGGCGTAGTACACCGGCAGGTCGTACGACTCCGAGCTGCCCTCGGAGATGCCGATGCTGGTGCCGCGCATGCGGACGTAGTACTCCTTGCCGAGCACCACTTTGATCCCGTTTCGGGTGGAGAAGCCCGGTTTTCCGGTGGTCACCGGAATGGTGTTGATCACTTCTCCGTTGCGCCGCACCGTCATGTAGTGGGACCCGGCGTCCGCGACGGCCTCGATCCGGTCGCCGATCTTCAGCCGGAGCGGCTTGGACGGGCCGCCGTAGAGCTTGTCGCCGACACGGAGCCCGTCGAGGTTGCCGGTGACCGAGACGAGCGTGCCGGCCGGCCAGTACTCCTTGGGCCGGAAGTGCAGCTTCTTGTCGTCCACCCAGTACCAGGAGCCCTCGACGGCGGGCGTGGAGCGGACCTTGAGGGCCCGTTCGACGACGGCGCGCGCGGCCCGGTCCTTGACGGCGAGGCTGAGGTCGGCGGTGATCGGCTGTCCGACGCCGTACGTGCCCGCCTCCGGCCCGAAGGTGACGGTCAGGGCCCTCTTGGCCGGAGCCGTCTCGAAGTCGTACGTACGGGCGCCTGGGGCCCCGTCCTCGTCCTCCGTGGCCACCCTGACGGTGTAGCGGGTCCCGGCGGCCAGTGACCCCGTGGAGCGCCACGTACGCCCGTCCGCGGTGAGTTCACCCGCCAGATGGCGGCCCGCCGCGTCGGTGACGGTGACGTCGCTGATCCGCCCGTCGTCGCCGGTGGCGGTGATCTCCAGCGGCTTCTCCGGGTCGAGACGGGTGCCGTCGGCCGCCGCGAAGGCGACCTGGTCGGCGGCGTCGTACGGGCTCGCCGACAGCGGATGCCCCTCGGAGCCCGCGCACGCCGTCGCGCCCGCGGTCACGGTGAGGGCCAGGAGTGTGCAGCTCAGAACAGTCCGAATGCGCGGCGTGTCGTTCATGACCTCACGCTAAGGACTGTTCCGCGCCCGGGCGCGCCGAGCGCGGCAAAAGAGGGGCCCGGCCGCTTCGCGTGCGAAGTGACCGGGCCCCTCGGGGTGTTACGGGGTACTGCTACTGGTTCTGGTTCTCACCGCGGTAGAACTCGAAGACCCAGCCCCAGATGCCGACCAGGATCAGCGGGGCGGAGAAGTACATGATCCACCAGCCCATCGCGATCGAGAGGAACGCGAGCGCTCCACCGAGGGCCAGCGACAGCGGCTGCCAGCTGTGGGGGGCGAAGAAGCCCACCTCGCCGGCCTCGTCCGCGACGTCGGCCTCCTTGTCGTCCTGGGCCATCGCGTCGACACGCTTGGCCGTGAAGGCCAGGTAGTAGCCGATCATGATGGAGAGGCCGAAGGCCAGGAAGAGCGCCGTCGTGCCGACCGGCTCCTTGCTCCAGACGCCGTACAGGATCGCCATGGCAAGGATGAAGACGCTCAGCCAGATGAACATCTTGCCCTGGATCTTCACTTGCCGGCCTCCTTGCTGCCCGTGAGGGCCGCGGCCTCGTGCGGCTTGTTCTCCAGCTGGTCGACAGCCGCGATCTCAGGGTGGTGCAGGTCGAACGCCGGGGATTCCGAACGGATCCGCGGCAGCGTGAGGAAGTTGTGCCGCGGCGGCGGGCAGGACGTCGCCCACTCGAGCGAACGGCCGTAGCCCCACGGGTCGTCGACCTCGACCTTCTTGCCGTACTTGGACGTCTTCCACACGTTGTAGAAGAACGGCAGCATCGACAGGCCGAGCAGGAACGACGAGATCGTCGAGATCGTGTTCAGCGCGGTGAAGCCGTCGGCGTCCAGGTAGTCCGCGTAACGACGCGGCATGCCCTCGGCGCCCAGCCAGTGCTGCACCAGGAAGGTGCCGTGGAAGCCGATGAACAGCGTCCAGAAGGTCATCTTGCCCAGGCGCTCGTCCAGCATCTTGCCGGTGAACTTCGGCCACCAGAAGTGGAAGCCGGCGAACATCGCGAAGACGACGGTGCCGAAGACGACGTAGTGGAAGTGCGCCACCACGAAGTACGAGTCCGAGACGTGGAAGTCCATCGGCGGCGAGGCCAGGATGACGCCGGTCAGACCACCGAAGGTGAAGGTGATCAGGAAGCCGATCGTCCAGAGCATCGGCGTCTCGAAGGACAACGAGCCCTTCCACATCGTGCCGATCCAGTTGAAGAACTTCACGCCGGTCGGTACGGCGATGAGGAACGTCATGAAGGAGAAGAACGGCAGGAGCACGCCGCCGGTGACGTACATGTGGTGGGCCCACACGGTCACGGACAGACCGGCGATCGCGATGGTCGCGGCCACCAGACCGATGTAGCCGAACATCGGCTTGCGGCTGAAGACCGGGATGACCTCGGAGACGATGCCGAAGAACGGCAGGGCGATGATGTACACCTCTGGGTGTCCGAAGAACCAGAAGAGGTGCTGCCAGAGCAGGGCTCCGCCGTTGGCCGCGTCGAAGACGTGGGCACCGAACTTGCGGTCCGCCTCCAGGGCGAAGAGCGCCGCCGCGAGGACCGGGAAGGCGAGCAGGACCAGGACACCGGTCAGCAGCACGTTCCAGGTGAAGATCGGCATGCGGAACATCGTCATGCCCGGAGCGCGCATGCAGATGATCGTGGTGATGAAGTTGACCGAGCCGAGGATCGTGCCGAAGCCGGAGAAGGCCAGACCCATGATCCACATGTCGGCGCCGACGCCCGGCGAGCGGACGGCGTCCGACAGCGGGGAGTAGGCGAACCAGCCGAAGTCGGCCGCACCCTGGGGGGTGAGGAAGCCGGCCACCGCCATGATCGAGCCGAAGAGGTACAGCCAGTAGGCGAACATGTTCAGCCGCGGGAACGCCACGTCGGGCGCGCCGATCTGCAGCGGCATGATCCAGTTCGCGAAGCCGGCGAACAGCGGCGTCGCGAACATCAGCAGCATGATCGTGCCGTGCATCGTGAACGCCTGGTTGAACTGCTCGTTCGACATGATCTGCGTGCCCGGACGGGCCAGCTCGGCGCGCATGAAGAGCGCCATCAGGCCGCCGATGATGAAGAACACGAACGAGGTGACCAGGTACATCGTACCGATGGTCTTGTGGTCGGTGGTGGTCAGCCACTTCACCACCACATTGCCGGGCTGCTTGCGGCGGACGGGCAGCTCGTTCTCGTACGAGTCCTCAGCCGCGGCACCCTTGGTTTCGTTGGGGATGCTCACAGTTGGTTCTTCTCCGCGTTCCTGGCCGGGTCCGTCTGCTCGATGCCGGACGGGATGTAGCCGGTCTGGCCCTTCTCGGCCAGCTCCTTCAGGTGCGCCTGGTAGCGCTCCGGGGAGACGACCTTGACATTGAAGAGCATCCGGGAGTGGTCGACACCGCACAGCTCGGCGCACTTGCCGAGGAAGGTGCCCTCCTGGGTCGGGGTCACCTCGAAGACGTTGGTGTGGCCCGGGATGACGTCCTGCTTGAAGAGGAACGGCACCACCCAGAAGGAGTGGATGACGTCACGCGAGGTGAGGACGAAGCGGACCTTCTCGCCCTTCGGCAGCCACAGGGTCGGGCCCGGGTTGCCGGTCTGCGGGTTGCGGTCGCCGGGGATGCCGGCGGCGTAGACGCCGCCCGCGTTCTCCGGGAACTGCTTGATGTACTTGTCCGGAATGGACGCGAGGTTCTCGTCCGTCTTCGCGTCACCCTCGACGCCCGGCACGTCCTCGATGTAGTTGAAGCCCCAGCTCCACTGGTAGCCGACCACGTTGATCGTGTGGGCCGGCTTGTCCGAGAGGGCAAGGAGCTTCGACTCGTCGCGCGCGGTGAAGTAGAAGAGCACCGAGACGATGATGAGGGGGGTGACCGTGTACAGCGCCTCGATGGGCATGTTGTAGCGGGTCTGCGGAGGTACCTCGACCTTGGTCCGGCTGCGCCGGTGGAAGATGACCGACCACAGGATGAGGCCCCACACCAGGATGCCGGTGAGGAGCGCGGCGGCCCAGGAACCCTGCCACAGGGAGAGGATCCGAGGCGCCTCTTCCGTGACGGGGGTGGGCATGCCCAGGCGGGGGAAGTCTTCCCAGTTGTACGAGCAGCCGGTGGCTGTCGCCAGGATCAGGCCCGCAGTCAGCACCTGCGGCAGCTTCCGCCGCATCGGGCGCCGCGACGAGCGGTCGGAGCCGTTGGGACTCACGTAGCGCCTTCCCGAGAGTCTCGGCCCGCGTTGGTCGGCCACGGCCGTCCGTCTCGCTGGTCGGTCGCCGCCCCGGCCGCGGGCAGGGGTTTGGATGTTTATGCGGACCAAACCCTACTGGACGCTATTTGGGGTCGCGCGGGGAGGGTGCCCAACGCGCCGTCCGAGTCCCCGAAGGGGTGGACGCGAAGGTTCCGGAGAGGGACCGGAAGCGCCCGTTCGGGGGTCTCAGGGCCCACCGGGGCGCACTCCTGACGGGGCCTCACCCGCGGCGCCCCCGGGGATCCGCGGGGCGCGGGCGGGCGGCGCCGGGGCAGGCCCTACGGTGGGCGGATGCCGTACTTCGACGCCGCGTCCGCCGCTCCCCTGCACCCCGTCGCCCGTCAGGCGCTGCTCGCCTCCCTCGACGAGGGGTGGGCCGACCCCGCCCGGCTCTACCGGGAGGGGCGGCGGGCCCGGCTGCTGCTCGACGCGGCGCGGGAGGCGGCGGCGGAGGCGGTGGGCTGTCGCCCCGACGAACTCGTCTTCACTCCTTCGGGAACGCGCGCGGTCCACTCGGGCGTGTCGGGCGCGCTCGCCGGGCGCCGGCGGGTGGGCCGGCGGCTCGTGGTGTCGGCCGTCGAACACTCCTCCGTCCTGCACGCCGGCGAGGCGCACGCGGCGGCCGGCGGCGAGGTGACGGAGGTGCCGGTCGGGCGGACGGGGGCGGTGGACCCGGCGGCCTTCGCGGCGGCGCTGGGCGAGGGGACCGCACTGGCCTGCCTCCAGTCGGCCAACCACGAGGTCGGCACCGAGCAGCCGGTGGCCGAGGTCGCCGAGGCCTGCCGGGCGGCCGGGGTGCCGCTCCTGGTGGACGCGGCGCAGTCGCTGGGCTGGGGGCCGGTGCCGGAGGGGTGGTCGCTGCTCTCCGCGAGCGCGCACAAGTGGGGCGGGCCGGCGGGCGTGGGGCTGCTCGCGGTCCGCAAGGGCGTCCGCTTCGCCCCCCAAGGGCCCTCCGACGAAAGGGAGTCGGGGCGCGCGCCCGGCTTCGAGAACCTGCCGGCCATCGTCGCGGCGGCGGCCTCCCTGCGGGCGGTGCGGGCCGAGGCGGAGGCGGAGGGCGCGCGGCTGCGGGCCCTGGTGGACCGGATCCGGGCGCGGGTGCCGGAGCTGGTGCCGGACGTGGAGGTCGTCGGCGACCCGGTGCGGTGCCTGCCCCACCTCGTCACCTTCTCCTGTCTGTACGTCGACGGGGAGACGCTCCTCGCGGAGCTGGACCGGGAGGGTTTCTCCGTTTCGTCCGGTTCATCGTGTACGAGCTCGACGCTGACGCCCAGCCATGTGCTGCGCGCGATGGGCGTCCTGAGCGAGGGGAACGTACGGGTCTCCCTGCCGGCCGGCACGGAGGAGGCGGACGTCGACCGCTTCCTGGCGGTGCTGCCGGGGGTCGTGGCGTCCGTACGGGAGCGGCTGGGCGCGGTGCCGGCGGCGGCCGAGCCCGCGCTCGCGCAGGAGCTGGTCGTCGACGCGGTCGGGAAGCGGTGCCCGATCCCGGTGATCGAGCTGGCGAAGGTGATCGGGGCGGTGCGGGTGGGGGGGACGGTGGTGGTGCTCGCCGACGACGAGGCGGCGCGGCTCGACATCCCGGCGTGGTGCGAGATGCGGGGCCAGGAGTACGTGGGCGAGTCCCCCGCCCCCCGGGGCGCCCGCGCCTACACGGTCCGCCGCACCACCTGACACCGCGGACGCCGCCACCGCCTGCCCGGTGCGGCGCCCTCCGCCGGTGACTCCGCAGACGCGCCCGAACCCGCACCGGTACGGAGTCGTACCTCGGGGTGCGGGTTCGGGTGCGGGAGCCCGGGCCCGGAAAGGGGCGCCGCCCTCGCGGGGCGTCGGGTCAGGAGAGGTGGGCCTGGAGTTCGGCGGTGGCCTCCTCGCCGTAGGCCTTGGTGAAGCGCTCGATGAAGTTGGCGCGGCGCAGCGTGTACTCCTGCGTGCCGAGCGTCTCGATGACCAGCGTCGCCAGCATGCAGCCGATCTGCGCCGCCCGCTCCAGGCCGACGCCCCACGAGAGACCCGTGAGGAAGCCCGCGCGGAAGGCGTCGCCGACGCCCGTGGGGTCGACCTTCGCCTCCTCCTCCGGGCAGGCGACCTCGATCACGGGCTCGCCGACCCGCTCGATGCGGACGCCGCGCGAGCCGAGCGTGGTGACGCGGTGGCCGACGCGGGACAGGATCTCCTCGTCGGTCCAGCCGGTCTTCGACTCGATGAGGCCCTTCTCGTACTCGTTGGAGAAGAGGTAGGTCGCCCCTTCGAGGAGCGTGCGGATCTCCTCGCCGTTCATGCGCGCGATCTGCTGCGAGAAGTCCGCGGCGAAGGGGATGTCCCGGGTCCGGCACTCCTCGGTGTGGCGGAGCATCGCCTCGGGGTCGTCCGCGCCGATGAGGACGAGGTCGAGCCCGCCCACCCGGTCCGCGACGGCCTTGAGCTCGATGAGCCGGGCCTCGCTCATCGCGCCGGTGTAGAAGGAGCCGATCTGGTTGTGGTCCTTGTCCGTGGTGCAGACGAAGCGCGCGGTGTGCAGGACCTCGGAGATGCGGACCGAGCCGGTGTCGACGCCGTGGCGGTCGAGCCAGGCGCGGTACTCGTCGAAGTCGTAGCCGGCCGCGCCGACGAGGACCGGGTTGCCGCCGAGCTGGCCCATGCCGAAGCAGATGTTGGGGCCGACGCCGCCCCGGCGGACGTCGAGGTTGTCCACGAGGAAGGACAGGGACACCGTGTGGAGCTGGTCGGCCACGAGCTGGTCGGCGAACCGGCCGGGGAAGGTCATGAGGTGGTCGGTGGCGATGGAGCCGGTGACTGCGATACGCACGGCTGGGACGCTCCTGCGGGTGTAAAGGGCGATGACGATCCACGGTAGCCGCTGCGGGGGCCGCTGCCGAACAGTGGAAACTACCCCAGAGTAGGCCTTTTCTCCGGAGCCGGGTGGTGCATACGGTGCGGCCATGACCACGTACCCCGCTCCGCGCGAGCGACACGAGTCCGATCTGAGCCTCGCCGAGCTGCGCGGGGCCAGTGCCCGGATGGTCCCGCACTGGGTGACGCCGGCCGATCCGGCGCCGGCCCCGGTCTCCCCCGCCTCGATCCACGGGGTGGTCGTCCCGGACGCGTCGGCGCGGCTGATCGCCGCCACCGCCGAGTACGGCGGCTGACGGGACGGAACCGACCGCGCCCCCGCCCCGTCCCAACGGTGTCCGAACGACACGAGGGAGCGTTGCGGTGAGCGGTACGGAGAGCGGACACGGGCGGCGGACCGCGCTCGTCGCCTCGGTGGCGGCGGGTGTGCTGCTGGCCGGTGGCGGTGGGCTGTATCTGACCGCCGCCGGCGACGAGGGCGCAGCCGGGACCGAGACGAAGGGCGCGGCGGCGGCGACCGCGCCGCCGCTCCTGCGGCTCGGGGGCGGGAGCGGCGGTGCGGCCCCGGACGCGGGGATCGCGCCGGGCGAGCCCGACCCGGGCGGCGGCCCGAACGGGACGGTCTACAGAGCCGAGGGCCCACTCCCCCAAGGGCCCTCGTCGGCCGCGGTCCACCGGCCGAAGGGCCTGGTCACCTCCGAGGAGGTGGCCAGGCTGGCCGGGGCCCTCGGCATCGAGGGGCGCCCGGCGCTCGTCGGGGACGTGTGGACGATCCGGCCCGAGAAGGACGGCCAGGGGCCGCGCCTGGACGTGGCACGGCAGGCGCCGGGGAGCTGGACGTACTCCTGGTACGACGGCGGTCCGGCCGGCGACACCTGCCTGAAGGGGAAGGCGTGTCCGCCGCCGGGCGAGGTGAAGCCGCCGGCGGGCGGCTCCCCGGTGAGCGAGGCCGCGGCGAGGGCGGCGGCCGCGCCGGTGCTGAAGGCGCTGGGGCAGGACGACGCCAAGGTGTCGGCGACGCAGGTGATGAACGGCTCGGTGCGGGTGGTGAACGCCGATCCGGTGATCGGCGGGCTGCCCACCTACGGCTGGTCGACGGGGCTGCACATCGGCCCCGACGGGCGGCCGGTCGCGGGCAGCGGGACGCTGAAGGAGCCGGTGGAGGGCGCGACGTACCCGGTGGTGTCGGCGGAGCGGGCGCTGGCGCGGCTGAACGAGGCCTCGAAGGGCACGGGTCCGATCGGCATCGGCGGCTGCGCCACGGATCCGCCGGCCGGGGAGCCGCAGGCACCGGACGGGTCCGGGAAGGACGCGCCCTGCCAGACGATCGTGGACATGGCCCCGCCGCACCAGGTGCCGGTGACGGGTGCGGTGCTCGGCCTGGCGGCGACGGACACGGCGGACGGGCGGCTGCTGGTGCCGACGTGGCTGTTCACCGCGGATCCGGCGGACTCGGCGCCGTACACGGTGACCTCGACGGCGGTGGCGGCGGAGTTCCTGGTGCCGCCGGCGACGCCGTCGCCCGAGCCGGTCGCGCCGGAGCCCTCGGACGGGACGGCGCCGGTGCGGCGGATCGAGTCCTTCACGGTCGGCGGTGACGGGCGGACGCTGGCGGTGACCTTCTGGGGCGGGGTGTGCCACGCGTACACGGCACACGCCTCGGAGGACCCGCGGCAGGTGCGGGTGCGGATCGAGGAGAGGCCGCTGGATCCGGACCGGGCCTGCATCCTGGTCGCCAAGGAGATCACCGTGGAGGTGACCCTGGCGGCGCCGCTCGGCGACCGTCCGGTGGTGGACGCGGCGAGCGACGAGGCGGTGCCGCGCAGGTAGCCGTCGGGCCTTCGGGCATGCGGAGAGGGCGGTGGCCCGGGAGGTCGGTCTCCCGGGCCACCGCCCTCTTCGGCGCTCCGCGACGGTTTAGCTGAACGAGTCGCCGCAGGCGCAGGAGCCGGTGGCGTTCGGGTTGTCGATCGTGAAGCCCTGCTTCTCGATGGTGTCGACGAAGTCGATCGAGGCACCGCCGAGGTACGGGGCGCTCATGCGGTCGGTGACGACCTTGACGCCGTCGAAGTCCTTGACGACGTCGCCGTCGAGCGTGCGCTCGTCGAAGAACAGCTGGTAGCGGAGGCCGGAGCAGCCACCGGGCTGGACGGCGACGCGCAGCGCGAGGTCGTCACGGCCTTCCTGGTCGAGCAGAGCCTTGACCTTGGCCGCGGCGGCGTCGCTCAGAAGGATGCCGTCGGTGACGGTGCTGGTCTCGTCCGATACGGACATCTACATCTCTCCCGGGTTGTACGGAGACTGCTTGCCGACGGTGACAACCGGCGGTGCCCCGGATTCATTCCGGGTCGGGTGGGATTTCCCTCCTTCATGCTCGCACACCCTGTCCAGAGACGCGGAAGGCGAATTCGTCACATCGACACTATGGCCATCGTCAGAATGACGTGAAGGGGTTATGATAGATAGCGTCATTTAGACGAAAAGGCTTTTGAAGCTCCCCCCGAAGAAAGGGTGCGTGACGTGACCACCGCCCAGAACACCGCCCTGGACGTCCAGCCGACGCCGCTCGCCCTGCTGCTGCTCGGCCGCGAGGCCGACCCGAAGAGCGAGCGCGGCGTGGAGTGTCCGGGCGACCTGCCGTCTCCCTCCGACCCGGACCTGGTGGAGCGGGCCCGCGCCGCGAAGGAGAAGCTCGGGGACAAGGTCTTCGTGCTCGGCCACCACTACCAGCGCGACGAGGTCATCCAGTTCGCCGACGTCACCGGCGACTCCTTCAAGCTCGCCCGTGACGCCGCCGCCAAGCCGGAGGCCGAGTACATCGTCTTCTGCGGCGTGCACTTCATGGCCGAGTCGGCCGACATCCTCACCGGCGACGACCAGAAGGTCGTCCTGCCGGACCTCGCGGCCGGCTGCTCGATGGCCGACATGGCCACCGCCGAGCAGGTCGCCGAGTGCTGGGACGTGCTCACCGAGGCCGGGATCGCGGACGTCACCGTCCCCGTCTCGTACATGAACTCCTCGGCGGACATCAAGGCCTTCACCGGCAAGCACGGGGGCACCATCTGCACCTCCTCCAACGCCGAGCGGGCGCTGGACTGGGCCTTCGAGCAGGGCGAGAAGGTGCTCTTCCTGCCGGACCAGCACCTGGGCCGGAACACCGCCGTCCGCGACATGGGCATGTCCCTGGACGACTGCGTGGTCTACAACCCGCACAAGCCGGGCGGCGGGCTCACCGCCGAGGAGCTGCGGGCCGCCAAGATGATCCTGTGGCGGGGTCACTGCTCGGTGCACGGCCGCTTCTCGCTGGACTCGGTCGAGGACGTGCGCGCCCGGATCCCCGGTGTGAACGTGCTGGTCCACCCGGAGTGCAAGCACGAGGTCGTCGCCGCCGCGGACTACGTGGGCTCGACCGAGTACATCATCAACACCCTGGAGGCGGCCCCGGCCGGCTCGAAGTGGGCCATCGGCACGGAGCTGAACCTGGTCCGCCGCCTGGCGAACCGTTACGCCGACCAGGGCAAGGAGATCGTCTTCCTCGACAAGACGGTCTGCTTCTGCTCGACCATGAACCGGATCGACCTCCCGCACCTGGTGTGGACGCTGGAGTCGCTGGCCGCGGGGAACCTGGTCAACCGGATCGAGGTCGACCGGGAGACGGAGTCGTTCGCGAAGCTGGCGCTGGAGCGGATGCTGGCCCTGCCGTAACGGTTCTCCCGTACGTACGCCGGAAGGGGCGGCCCCACGAGTCCGTGGGGCCGCCCCTTCCGTCCGTCACCCGGGACCTCAGTCCAGGGCGTCGAGCAGGCTCGCGTCGAACGGGGTGACGTCCGGCTGCTCCGGGATCGTCGTCTGCTCGCCGTCCTTGCCCTTGACGGTCTTCTTCGCGCCCTTCCTCGCCGCCTTCTTCTTCGCACGGCGCTCCTTGCGGAGCTCGACCATCGCGTAGAGGGTCGGGACGAGGAGGAGGGTCAGCAGGGTCGAGCTGATCAGACCGCCGATGACGACCACGGCGAGCGGCTGGGCGATGAAGCCGCCCTCGCCGGTGATGCCGAGGGCCATCGGCAGCAGGGCGAAGATCGTCGCCAGGGCCGTCATCAGGATCGGGCGGAGCCGGTGCCGGCCGCCCTCGACGACAGCCTCGACGACGCCGTACCCCTGGGCCCGGTACTGGTTGATCAGGTCGATCAGGACGATCGCGTTCGTCACGACGATGCCGATGAGCATCAGCATGCCGATCATCGCCGGGACGCCCATCGCGGTGCCGGTGGCGACCAGGAGGCCGATGGCGCCGGTGGCGGCGAACGGGATGGAGACCAGCAGGATCAGCGGCTGGATCAGCGACCGGAAGGTCGCCACGAGCAGCATGAAGACGATCGCGACGGCCGCGAGCATCGCCAGGAACAGGTTGAGGAAGGCCTCGCTCTGGTCCTCGGAGACACCGCCGACGGAGGCCGAGGCGCCCTCCGGCAGGTCGAGCTCGGCGATCTTCGACTGGAGCGCGGTGCCGACGGCGCCGGTGTTGTCCGTGGTCGGCTTGGCCGTGATCGTCGCCGCGCGGGCGCCGTCGATCCGGGTCATGGAGACCGGGCCGGGGACCAGCTCGACGGTGGCGATGTCACCGAGCTTCACCGGGCCGAGGGGCAGCGCCTTCAGCTGGTCGAGGGTGGTGGCCGGGGCGGCCGAGGTGATGAGGACGTCCCGCTCGGTGTCGTTCAGGGTGGCCTTGGCGGCGGGGGTGCCGCGGACGGCCTGGGCGACGATCATGCCGAGGGTGGCGTCGTCGAAGCCGGCGTCGGCCGCCTTCTCGTTGGCCCGCACCGAGATCCGCGGGACCGACTGGGAGAGGTCGCTCTGGACGTCGGTGACGTCCTTCAGCTCCGCGACGGCCTTCTGGACCTGCTCGGACGCCTTCCGGAGCAGCTCCCGGTCGCCGGCCTTCACGACGACGCTCAGGTCCTGGGCGGCGAAGCCGTCGCCGGCCGAGATCGAGGTGTCGCCGACGCCGTCGAGCTTCCCGAGGGCCGACTCGATGGCGTCGCGGGTCTTCTCGTACGAGGCGGACTCCTCCAGGGTCACCTGGAAGGAGGCCTGGTTGGCGCCGGTGCCGCCGCCGAAGGCCGCCATGAAGCCGGAGGAGCCGACGGTGACCTGGTAGTCCTTGACGCCCTCGGTGTCCGCGAGGACCTTCTCGATCTTCTTCGCGGCCTCGTCGGAGGCGTCCAGGGACGTCCCCGGCTCCAGCTTCTGCTTGACCGTCAGGACCGGCTGGTCGCCCTGGTCGAAGAAGTTGGTCTTCAGCAGCGGCGCCATGCCGAAGGTGACGACCAGGACGACGAGGGCGATGGCGACGCTGGTGAGGCGGCGGCGGGTGGCGAAGCGGAGGACCGGCACGTACGCGCGCTGGAGGCGGCTCTTCGCCTCCTTCTCCTCGGCGAGCCTGCGGGCCTCGTCCGGGTCCTCGGAGGTGCCCTTGGGGGCGCGCAGGAACCAGTACGAGAGCACCGGCACGACCGTCAGGGAGACGAGCAGCGAGGCCAGCAGGGCGGCCGTCACGGTGAGGCTGAAGGAGCCGAACAGTTCGCCGACCAGGCCGCCGACCAGGCCGATCGGCAGGAAGACGGCGACCGTCGTCAGGGTCGAGGAGGTGACCGCGCCGGCCACCTCCTTCACGGCCGTGACGATCGCGGACTGGCGGTCCTCGCCGTAGCCGAGGTGGCGCTTGATGTTCTCCAGGACCACGATCGAGTCGTCGACGACCCGGCCGATGGCGATGGTGAGCGCGCCGAGCGTCAGCACGTTGAGGGAGAGGTCGCGGGTCCACAGCACGATCAGCGCGAGGACGACCGAGAGCGGGATGGAGACCGCGGTGACCAGCGTCGACCGGATCGAGGCGAGGAAGACCAGGATCACCAGGACGGCCATGACGAGGCCGAGGGCGCCCTCGGTGGTGAGGCCGGAGATCGACTTGGCGACGGCCGGGCCCTGGTCGGAGACGACGGTCAGCTCGGCGCCCGCGCCCAGCTGCTCGCGCAGCCCGGGCAGCTTCTCCTCGACGGCCTCGGAGATGGCGACGGCGCTGCCGTCCTTGTCCATGGTGGCCATGACGGCGAGGCTGGGCTTGCCGTTGGTGCGGGTCAGCGAGACCCGGGCGGACTCCTCCTGCTCGACGGTGGCGACGTCGGCGAGCCGGACGGCCTTGCCCTGGGCGGGCTTGATGCGGAGGTCCTGGATCTGCCGGAGCGAGGTGTAGCCGCCGCCGACCTGGACGGTGCGGCTCTTGCCCGCCTCGGAGAAGGAGCCGGCGGGCATGGTGCCGCCGCCGTTGCGCAGGGCCTCGGCGAGGTTCATGGAGGTCAGGCCGGCCGCGGCGAGCTTGCGCTCGTCGGGGGTGACGGAGACCTGGAGGTCCTGCACACCGTCGATGCTGACCTGGCCGACGCCGTCGATGTCCTCCAGGGCGGGCACGACGGTCCGCTCCAGCTGGTCGGCGAGTGCCTGCTGGTCCTTCCCGGAGGTGGCGGCGAGGACGACGGTCGGGATGTCGTCGGTGGAGCCGGCCACGACCTGCGGGTCGACCGTGTCGGGCAGCAGGGCCCGGGCGCGGTTGACGGCCTGCTGGACGTCGGCGACGAGCTGCTTGGTCGACTCGTCCCCGTAGTCGAAGGAGGCCATGATGACGGCGCTGCCCTCGGAGGCGGTGGACGTGATGCCCTTGATGCCGTCGACGGCCTTGAGGTTGTTCTCCAGCGGCTCGACGACCTGCTTCTCGACCACGTCGGGAGAGGCGCCCTGGTAGGGGGCGATGATCGAGACCATCGGGAGCTCGATCGACGGGAACAGCTGCTGCTTCAGCTGGGGTATCGCGATCAGTCCGAAGACGATCGCGACGATGGACATCAGCCCGATCAGGGCCCGTTGCGCGAGGCTGAATCTGGACAGCCAGGACATGGGGTCTCTCTTCCGTGGCGTACTCGTCGGCAGGCGGCGGGCAGCCAGGAGCGCCCCCCAGCGCCCAGGATCGGCCATCCGGGGGACGGATTCCTCGCCCCCCGGGCCCGTTTCCGGGCCGGCGCGTACCGCGTATGGAGTACGCCGCCCGGTGGGGTCAGTCAACCCTCGGGCGTACCAGTCCCGTCTCGTACGCGGTGACCACCAGCTGGGCGCGGTCGCGGGCGCCGAGCTTGGCCATGGCGCGGTTGACGTGCGTCTTCACGGTGAGCGGGCTGACGTCGAGCCGCTCGGCGATCTCGTCGTTGGAGAGACCGCCGCCGACCAGGACGAGGACCTCGCGCTCCCGGGCGGTGAGCGCGGCGAGCCGGCCCGCGTCCACCCGGGCGCCGACCGGGTCGGCGGCGGCGCTCTGGGCGAGGAAGGTGGCGATCAGGCCCTTGGTGGCGGCCGGGGAGAGCAGCGCCTCGCCGGCGTGCGCGATCCGGATGGCGCCGAGCAGCTCCTCCGGTTCGGCGCCCTTGCCGAGGAAGCCGGAGGCGCCGGCGCGCAGCGACTCCACGACGTACTCGTCGATCTCGAAGGTGGTGAGCATGACGATGCGGACGTCGGCGAGTTCGGGGTCGGCGGTGATCGCGCGGGTGGCGGCGAGGCCGTCGGTGCCGGGCATCCGGATGTCCATGAGGACGACGTCGGGCCGTTCGCTGCGGGCGAGGGCGGCGGCCTGGGCACCGTCGGCGGCCTCCCCGACGACCTCCATGTCGGGCTCGGAGTCCACGAGCACCCGGAAGGCGCTGCGCAGCAGGGCCTGGTCGTCGGCGAGCAGTACCCGGATGGTCATCGTGCGTCCTCCCCCGGCTCCCGGGCCGTCCCGGGCGTCAGCGGCAGTATCGCCTGGACGCGGAAGCCGCCGCCGTAGCGGGGTGCCGCGGTGAGGACGCCGCCGAGCGCGGTGACCCGCTCGCGCATGCCGAGCAGTCCGTGGCCGCCGGAGGGCTCCGGGGCGGGTCCGGGCTGCGGGGTGCCGTCGTCGAGGACGGTGATCTCGACCGTACGGCCCACGAGGACGACGCTCACCTCGGCGCGGGCGTCGGGACCGGCGTGCTTGCGGACGTTGGTGAGCGCCTCCTGGACGATCCGGTACGCGGCGAGGTCGACGGCCGAGGGGAGCTGGCGGTCGGCGTCGGTGCGGGCCAGCGAGACCGGCAGCCCGGCCTTGCGGAAGCCGGCGAGGAGCCCGTCGAGGAGGGCGAGGCCGGGGGCGGGCTCGGTGGGGGCCTCGGGATCGCCGGACTGGCGGAGCAGGCCGACGGTGACGCGGAGCTCGTCGAGGGCGGAGCGGCTGGCCTCGCGGACGTGGGCGAGGGCCTCCTTGGCCTGGTCGGGCCGCTTGTCCATGACGTGCGCGGCGACCCCCGCCTGCACGTTGACCAGGGCGATGTGGTGGGCGACGACGTCGTGGAGGTCGCGGGCGATGCGGAGCCGTTCCTCGGCGACGCGGCGGCGGGCCTCCTCCTCGCGGGTCCGCTCGGCGCGCTCGGCGCGCTCCCGTATCGCGTCGACGAAGGCGCGGCGGCTGCGGACGGCGTCGCCGGCGGCCGCGGCCATGCCGGTCCAGGCGAAGACCCCGAGGTTCTCCTGGGCGTACCAGGGGGTCGGGCCGAAGGCCATGGCGGCGGCGGCCAGCGCGGTCATGGTGGCGAGGCCGACGCGCCAGGTGGTGGGGCGGTCGGTGCGGGAGGCGACGGTGTACAGCGCGACGACGACGCCGATGGTGACCGGGGCCGGGCGGGTCTCGCCGAGCAGCTCGACGAGGGCGAGCGCGGAGGTGAAGGCGAGGACCGCGAAGGGTCTGCGGCGGCGGAAGACGAGGGCGACGGCGGTGACGAGCATCATCCCGACGCCGAGGAGGGTGGGGACGCGGTCGCCGAAGGTGGGGCCGGTGGCGCTGCCGTGGGGGTCGGTGAAGGAGGCGGCGATCATCGCGACCAGGACGCCTCCGGCCAGGGCGGCGTCGAAGGCCAGGGGGTGGTCGCGGAGGCGGTCCCTCAGGTGGGTGGCCAGGTGGGTGCGGGTCACTGGGGAACGGTACGGGGTGGGCCGGGCGCGGGGAACGGGTGAGGGTCCGGGGGGGGCGGGTCCGGCGGCTCCGGCGCCGCTCGGTGCGCCGTCCTGTGCGCCCCCCTCGCCCCGGCGGGGCGAGGGCCCCCGCCTAGCCGGGGATCAGGCCGTCGTCGCTGAGCATGTCCCGGACCTCGTCCAGGGTCGCGTCCGGGGACGGGAGGATGAGTTCCGAGGGTTCCAGGGCGTCGTCCGGGAGGGGGGTGCCCACGGTGCGGACCGCGTCGAGGAGGGCCGCCAGGGTGCGGCGGAAGCCCTCCTCGTCGCCCGATTGCATCTCGCGCAGCAACTCGTCGTCGAGCTTGTTCAGCTCGGCGAAGTGGCTGTCGGCCAGCTCGCGCTGGCCCTCCCCCATGATCCGTACGATCATGACGCGTCCTCTGCCGGTCGGCTGCTGCTTCTACTGCTTGTCGAAGCGGGGGTGGTTCTGCTGCTGGTTCTGCTGCGGGGTGCCCGTGGCGCCGCCCTCGATGGCCTGCTGCCGGTCGGAGGGGCCCCCGGCCAGCTCCGCCTTCATGCGCTGGAGCTCCAGCTCGACGTCCGTACCGCCGGAGAGGCGGTCCAGCTCGGCCTGGATGTCGTCCTTGGCGAGCCCCGACTGGTCGTCGAGGGCGCCGGAGGCGAGCAGCTCGTCGATGGCGCCGGCCCGTGCCTGGAGCTGGGCCGTCTTGTCCTCGGCCCGCTGGATGGCGAGGCCGACGTCGCTCATCTCCTCCGAGATGCCGGAGAAGGACTCGGCGATCCTGGTCTGCGCCTGGGCTGCCGTGTAGGTGGCCTTGATGGTCTCCTTCCGGGTGCGGAAGGCGTCGACCTTGGCCTGGAGGCGCTGCGCGGCGAGGGTGAGCTTCTCCTCCTCGCCCTGGAGCGTCTGGTGCTGCACTTCGAGGTCGCTGACCTGCTGCTGGAGCGCGGCCCGGCGGGACAGCGCCTCGCGGGCGAGGTCCTCGCGGCCGAGGGCCAGTGCCTTGCGGCCCTGGTCCTCCAGCTTGGCGGACTGGCCCTGCAGCTGGTTCAGCTGGAGTTCGAGCCGCTTGCGGGAGGTGGCGACGTCGGCGACACCGCGGCGCACCTTCTGCAGCAGCTCCAGCTGCTTCTGGTAGGAGTAGTCGAGCGTCTCGCGCGGGTCCTCGGCCCGGTCAAGGGCCTTGTTCGCCTTCGCGCGGAAGATCATCCCCATACGCTTCATGACACCGCTCATGGGCTTCGCGCGCCCCCTTCTGACGGACTCGGCACCAGCTCTTCGTCAGGATCCACAGTACGGTCCCTGCCTCCATTACCGCACTGTTCGGAGCGGGATGCGCTCCTCCCCAAGGACGACTGCGGCACCTCCCGTCTCCGGCGGGAGGAGTAGAAGGATCTCGGGGAGACCCCTGGCATGCCCTGCGTCCTCGTGTGCGTACCGGTTACGACGCCGGCTGTGAGCGGATCGTTCCCTCCCGGACTGGGGTTCCATGCCCGCCACCCCGTACCCTTGGGTTTTGTGTTCCGTAGCCGTTCGAAGGATGAGAAGGCCCCCACCGAGAAGGTGACGGCGGACCTCTCCAAGCAGCCCCGCGACCCCGAGGCCCCCAAGGGCCGCCCGACCCCGAAGCGGAGTGAGGCCCAGACCCAGCGCCGTCGTGCGCAGAGCGCCCCGCTCGACCGCAAGGAGGCCGCCAAGCGCCAGCGTGAGGCGCGGCGAGCCGACCTCACGCGTCAGCGCGAGGCGCTGAACAGCGGTGACGAGCGTTATCTGCCGGCCCGTGACAAGGGCCCGGTGCGCCGGTTCGTGCGCGATTTCGTCGACTCGCGGTTCGCGATCGCCGAGTTCTTCCTGCCGATGGCCGTGGTCATCCTCGTGCTCTCGCTCTTCGGCAACACCAACCGTTCGCTGCAGAACATCTCGCTGCTGCTGTGGCTCGGTGTGATCGTCCTGATCATCATCGACTCCATCGGCATCTGGATCCGTCTGCGGAAGCAGCTGAGCGAGCGCTTCCCGAACGAGCCGAAGCGCGGCGCGATCGCCTACGGCCTGATGCGCACGCTCCAGATGCGCCGTCTGCGGCTTCCGAAGCCGCAGGTCAAGCGCGGAGAGCGGCCCTGAGCGCGGACGGCTCGGTCTCCGGCGGCCACGCGTTCGGCGTGGCCGCCACCGGGGCGGGCGCTCCCGTGCTGCCCGCGGTCGTCCACTGGCCCGCCGGTCACGGCGGGCTTCGGGACACCATCCGGCAGGAGATCGTCGCCCGGCAGGTCGACGAGCAGATAACCGGCCGCTACCCGGTGGGACAGCGGCTGAGGATCCTCGACGCGGGCATGGGGGCCGGCACGCAGGCGCTGCGGCTGGCCCGGGCCGGGCACACGGTCACGGGCCTGGAGTCCGACCCCGAGCTGCTGAAGGCGGCCCGGGAGTCGCTGGCGACCGAGCCGGCCGGGATCCGCGAGCGGGTCCGGCTCATCGAGGGCGACGGCCGCGAGACCGGCGTCCACTTCCTGCCCGGCAGTTTCGACGTGGTGCTGTGCCACGGCGTGCTCATGTACGCCGACGCGCCGGACGCGCTGCTCGCGGGCCTGGCCCGGATGCTGGCGCCCGGCGGTCTGCTCTCCCTGGTGGTACGGAACGCGGACGCCCTCGCCATGCGGCCGGGGCTCGCCGGGGACTGGGCGGGTGCGCTGGCCGGCTTCGACACGGACGTCTACCAGGACGACGACGGTGTGAAGGTGCGGGCCGACCGCCTCGACGGGCTCACGGCGACGCTCGCGGGGATCGCGGCGCCGCTGCACGCCTGGTACGGGGTGCGGGTCTTCACCGACGGCGTCCCGCCGGAGGCCGGTCTGCCGGCCGCCGAGGAGCTGGACCGGCTGCTCGCCGCCGAGGAGCGGGCGGGCCGGACGGATCCGTACCGGCGGGTGGCGGCGCTGCTGCACCTGTGCGGGGTGCGGGGCTGAGCCCGTCCCCCCGCGGTCCGAGGGCCGGTGCGCCGACGCGGCGCACCGGCCCTTCTCCGTATCGCCTGCTCCCGGTCCGTACCCCTGCCCGGTCTGCCGGGACGTACGCCTGATCGGTCTTCCGGGACGTACGCCTGATCGGCGGCGTCCACCGGGACGGGCGAAGGGGACGGAACGGATACTCCGGACATGGATGCCTCCCGTGCCCGCTCCCGTATCCGCTCCCGACGTCCGGTCCTGCCCGTCGTCGCGGGGGTCTGCGCCGTCGCGCCGGCCGTCGGGTGCTCGTCCGGCTCCGGTTCCGGCGCGGCCGACGCGCCCGAGCGACCCGCAGAGGGCTGCGGGCGGGCGACGTGATCACCCGGCTCGCCGCCGCCGACATCACGACGATCGTCTCGCTCGCGGAGTCCCTGGCGGACCGCAAGCCGGGAGACGAGGTGGACGTCATGTACGTGCGGGGCTCGGCGACCCGCAAGGCGGAGGTCACGCTCGGCGAGATGTGAGCGGACCCCGGCCCGCGGGCCGCGTGCGCGGTGCCGCTACTCCCCCGCGTCCAGGGGCATCGGGCCGTAGATCCTGACGGTGTCCTCGGAGAGGGTCGCCTGGTCGGCGCCGCCGGCGAGCAGGTCGCGCCAGTGCTCGCCCAGCCAGCTCTCGGCGTCGCCCTGCGTGGTGAAGTCCTCCGGGGTCACCACCGGGGTGACCTCCGTGCCGTCGGACTTCTCGAACCGCCACGTCCATGCCATGTCCGCCTCCTGGGGCTCACCGGATGATCGGTTTCCTGCCCGCAGCGTAGCCGGGCGAGCACCGCGCGCGGGGGCGCGGGAGGATTCAGAGCGTGGAACTGACTCTGCTCGGCACCGGCTCCCCGCTCGGCCTGCCCCGCCCCGACTGCCCCTGCGCGGTGTGCGCGTCCTCCCGCGGCGCACGCGCGCGTGCCGCGACCGCGCTCCTCGTGGACGGG
This sequence comes from Streptomyces sp. NPDC047974, assembly GCF_040653375.1. Taxonomy (NCBI): domain Bacteria; kingdom Bacillati; phylum Actinomycetota; class Actinomycetes; order Kitasatosporales; family Streptomycetaceae; genus Streptomyces; species Streptomyces sp. NPDC047974. The sequence continues at coordinate 95,069 of NZ_JBEZNU010000003.1, read as the reverse complement.
GCGCTGCTCCTCGACCTCACCCCGGGGGCGGCGCTCGCCGCGGCCCGTGCGGGGCGTTCGCTGGTGGGGGTGCGGCAGGTGCTCCTGACGTATCCGCACGACGGTCCGCCGGTGGAGCTGCCGGCGGGGCTGCCGACAGCCGGGCGGGTGCCCGACGGGCGGGAGCTGACGCTGATCAGCGGGCACCGGGTGCGGGCGGTGCCGATGGACTCGCCGGGGACCGGCTACGAGGTGGTGTCGGCCGAGGGCGAGCGGCTGCTCTACCTGCCGCGCGGCGCGGCGCCGGCCGGGCTCGCGGAGAACCACCAGGAGCCGTACGACCTGGTGGCGGCGGATGTGACGGGCCGTCCCGACGCGTTGGCCCGGCTGCGGGCGAGCGGTGCGGTGGGGCCCGGCACGGAGGTGATCGCCGTCCACCTGGACCATGACGCGCCGGCCGGCGGCGAGCTGGACCGGCGGCTCGCGGCGGCCGGGGCGCGGGCGGTGCCGGACGGGACGGTGCTGTACCTGGGCGAGTACCACGAGCTGCCGGAGGTGCCGCGCCGGACGCTGGTGACGGGCGGGGCCCGGTCGGGGAAGTCGGTGGAGGCCGAGCGGCGCCTGGAGACCTTCCCCGAGGTCGTGTACGTGGCGACCGGCGGGACCCGCGAGGGCGACCCGGAGTGGGCGGAGCGGGTCAGCCTGCACCGGGAGCGCCGGCCGGGCTCGTGGCGCACCTCCGAGACCACCGATCTCGTACCGCTGCTCGCGGAGGAGGGGCCCGCGCTGCTGATCGACTGTCTGTCGCTGTGGCTGACGGACGCCATGGACCGGGTGGGCGCCTGGGACGACGACGTCTGGGCCGACGGCGGGCAGGCGGCGCTGCGGGAGCGGACGGCGGAGCTGGTGGCGGCGGTGCGGGCGACCCGCAGGACGGTGGTGGCCGTGACGAACGAGGTCGGCTCGGGCGTGGTGCCGGCGACGGCGGCGGGGCGGCGCTTCCGGGACGAGCTGGGGCGGCTCAACGCGGCCTTCGGGGACGAGTGCGAGCAGGTGGTCCTCGTGGTCGCCGGTCAGGCCCTGGTGCTGCGCGGGTAGGGTGCTGATCCTTGGGGCCCCGAAGGCGCCCGAGGCGCCCGAGGGGCCTCGGGAACCCCCGGGGCCCCGAGGCGACCAGCCCGTGCCGAACCTCGCTGATGCCACAAGGCGGAACCCCGATGGAACCCCTGCAGCCCCTGCACCCCCTGAACCTCGACGACTTCTCCGATCTGATCGAGCGCCCCGACGGCGGCATCCGGCGTGACGCCGAGGAGCGCCGGGAGCGGCTCGCCGTCCGCGCGGGCGCGCTCGGCCGCCTCGACGAGCTGGGCGAGTGGCTGTCGGCCGCCCAGTCGGCGGTGCGGGTGCGGGCGATCGCGCAGCCGAAGGTGGTCGTCTTCGCCGGTGACCACGGCATCGCCGCCCAGGAGGTGTCGGGCCGTCCTGCCGGGACCGCGCACGTCCTGGTCAGGGAGCTGCTCGACGGGGAGAGCCCGCTGGCGGTGCTGGCCCGCTCGATGGACGTGCCGGTGCGGGTCGTGGACGCGGGCCTGGACTGCGACCCGGAGCTGCTGCCGGAGTCGGTGACCCGGCACCGGGTGCGGCGCGGCAGCGGCCGGATCGACGTCGAGGACGCGCTGACGCCGGAGGAGACCGAGGCGGCGGTGCGGCTCGGGATGGCCATCGCCGACGAGGAGGCCGACTCGGGCACCGACCTGGTGGTGCTCGGCGATCTGAGCGTGGGCGGTACGACCCCGGCGTCGACGCTGATCGCGGCGCTGTGCGGCACGGACGCCTCGGTGGTGACGGGGCGCGGCGGCGCGGGGATCGACGACCTGGCGTGGATGCGCAAGTGCGCGGCGATCCGGGACTCGCTGCGGCGTGCCCGGCCGGTGCTCGGCGACCAGCTGGCACTGCTCGGCACGGTCGGCGGGGCGGACCTGGCGGCGACGACCGGCTTCCTGCTGCAGGCGGCGGTGCGGCGGATGCCGGTGATCCTGGACGGCGTGGTGGGCGCGGCCTGTGCGCTGGTGGCGCAGCGGGCGGCGTTCCGGGCGCCGGACTGGTGGCTGGCGGGCCAGGTGTCCGGGGAGCCGGCGCAGGCGAAGGCGCTGGACCGGATGGCGCTCAACCCCCTGCTCGACCAGGGCGTCCTGGTGGGTGAGGGAACCGGGGCACTGCTCGCGCTTCCCCTCGTCCGGGCGGCGGCGGCGCTCGCCGCCGAGCTGCCCGAGCGCCCGGAGCCGACCGCCACGGGCGCGACCGCCCCCGCCGGGGCGGTCTGACGGGGAGCGCACCACCGGAATCGGTGAGGCCCGGAGGCGGCCGTCCGCGACGCGCGGACGGCCGCCTCCGGCGTCGCCGCATGACAAGCGGTGCCCCATATGATCGCTTTTCATGGGAGAGGTCCGTTTGTCCGCCGAAGGAACGCCCCGGGGCACCGACCGCTCGCGGCGGAGTGCCGCGTTCGCCGTCTGGTACCTCCGCGCCGTCACGTTCGTCAACCTCCTGAGCGCCGTCTGGGTCTCCTTCGGACAGGACCTGCGCCGGCACAACGAGGACGACTACTTCACGCCGTACATGCTGACGGCGGGCTTCGCCTCCGGCGTCTTCACGCTCTTCCTGGCGATCACCATGCGCCGCCGCAAGCGGGCCGCCTGGATCCTCAACACCGTGCTGTGCGGGCTGTTCCTGCTGCTCTTCGCGCTGGTGATGATCTTCCCCGAGGTCCGGCAGCACGCCCAGAACTGGATCTCGCTGACCCTGACCGCGGCCTTCTTCGTCGCGCTGCTGCTCGGCCGCAAGGAGTTCTACGCGAAGGGCGACCGCTCCAACCCGCTGCTCGCGGCGGCCGTCGCCGTCGGCGGCCTGCTCGTCACCTCGCTGCTCGCCGCCCTCCTGGTGACCGTCACCAACACGGCCACCGGCACCTCCACCTTCCTGGAGCGCTGGCGGTACGGCGTGATGCGGCTGATCACGCTGGCCGCGGACGACTCCCGCTTCCCCGCCATCACCACCCCCGGCTGGGTCGACGTGGCCATCAACGTGATGTCCACGCTGCTGCTCTTCGCGGTGCTCTTCGCCGCCTTCCGCTCCCGCCGGGCGGTCGACCCGCTGACCGAGGAGGACGAGGAGCGGCTGCGGGCGCTCCTCGACAAGCACGGGGAGCGGGACTCGCTCGGCTACTTCGCGCTGCGCCGCGAGAAGAGCGTGGTCTGGTCGCCGAGCGAGAAGGCCGCCGTCGCCTACCGGGTGGTGGGCGGGGTCTCGCTCGCCTCCGGCGACCCGATCGGCGACCCCGAGGCCTGGCCGGGGGCGATCGAGCCGTGGCTCGCCGAGGCGCGGGAGCACGGCTGGATCCCGGCGGTGATGGGCGCGAGCGAGGAGGCCGGGGTGATCTACGCCCGGCACGGTCTCGACGCCCTGGAGCTGGGCGACGAGGCGATCGTGGAGACCGCCGAGTTCACCCTGGACGGTCGGGCGATGCGGACCGTGCGGCAGGCGTACAACCGGGTCAAGAGGGCCGGGTACGAGGTGCGGATCCGGCGCCACGACGCGATTCCCGCCGAGGAGATGGCGGAGCTGCTGCGCAAGGCCGACGACTGGCGGGACGGCGCCACCGAGCGCGGCTTCTCGATGGCGCTGGGCCGGCTCGGGGACCCGCGCGACGGGCAGTGCGTGATGCTGGAGTGCACCGACGGGACGGGCGAGCTGCGGGCGCTGCTCTCCTTCGTGCCGTGGGGACCGAAGGGGCTCTCGCTCGACCTGATGCGACGTGACCGGGACTCCGAGAACGGGCTGATGGAGTTCATGGTGATCGAGCTCCTCCAGCGGGCGAAGGAGATCGGGATCACTCAGGTCTCACTGAACTTCGCGATGTTCCGTTCCGTCTTCGAACGCGGCTCCAAGCTCGGCGCCGGACCGGTGCTGAGGCTGTGGCGCTCGCTGCTCGGCTTCTTCTCCCGCTGGTGGCAGATCGAGTCGCTGTACCGGGCCAACGCCAAGTACCGACCGATCTGGGAGCCGCGTTTCATGCTCTTCGAGAAGAGCGCCGACCTGCCGCGCATCGGCATCTCCGCCGGCCGCGCCGAGGGCTTCCTGGAGGCGCCCGGGCTGCCGAACTGGATGCACCGCAAGCATCTGGCGGGCGGGCGTTGAGCTCCGTGCGGCGGTTCGCCCGGCGCGAGTGGGGGCCGCTGCTCGCCACCGTACGGGGAGAGCTGTCGGCCCGGCGGTGGGGGGCGGTGCCGCTGACGCTGTCGGCGGTCTGCCTCACCGCGGTGTTCCAGTTCACGCAGAACCAGGAGTGGGGGTACGGGCCGGTCCAGGCGATCGGCGCCGTACGGGCCGAGGACCCGCTGTGGCTCGCCCTGCTGCGGACCCCGCTCTCGCTCTTCGTCCCCGCGCTCGACCTGCCGGTCTGGGGCGCGCTCGCGCAGGTCCTGCTGGTCTTCGGGATCGCGGAGCTGTGCCTCGGGCGGTGGCGGACGCTGGGGATCGCGTACCTGGCGACGCTCTGCGGGACGCTGTACGCGCGCGTGGGCATCGCCCTGGGCCCCGACACCCCCTTCGGGCTGCCGGCCTCCGACGCGCGGGTGGTGGACACCGGTCCGTCGGCGGCGGTGGTCGGCCTCGCCGTCTACGTGTGCTGGCGGAAGCGCGCGTACTGGACGGGCGCGGCCGTCGTGGTGGCGATGGTGGTCGAGGTGGTCGTCAAGCCGAACCTCGCGGGCAAGGAGCATCTGGCGGCCATCGCCGGGGTGCTCGCGCTGATGGGCTTCCTGGCCTGGCGGGAGCGGGGTCAGGGGGTGTCGGAGCCGCGGCCCGGGACGCGTTCCTGGAAGCCGCCGATCAGGTCCTGAACCCTCCGCCGCACCCGGGTCCAGCGTTTGTCGTGGCGGTAGGCGCGGACCGTGCCACGCGCGCGTGCCCGGTGGCAGCGGCGGTAGAAGTGCCGCCACCACCAGGAGCCGGGGCGGGCGAGGCGGACGGCGCCGACGATCGCCACGAACGGCACGAAGACCCCGACGAGTGCCATCCGCAGCTTGCCCTTGACCAGGGTGACCAGGATGAACAGGAAGTTCAGGGCCAGGGTGAGGAGGAAGCCCACCCGGTCCTGGCGCTCCTCCTCGGTGACGTCGTCGACGCCGAGCGGCGAGAAGCCGCTGAGCGGCAGCAGCACGAGCGCGGCGGTGAGGACCACGACCTCGACGCTCTGCCGGCCCTCCTCCGACCAGTACACGTCGTCGAGATGGAGGATGAGCGCGAACTCGTCCAGGACGAGCCCGGCGCCGACCCCGAAGACGACGGCGAAGGCCGCGGCGCCGAGGCCGTGCCGGCCGCTGGCGACCGCGCCGAAGCCGCCGAGCACGGTGAGGACCACGCCGGGCACGACGTGATGGATGTGGACCCCGCCCGAGGAAACGTTCCGGAACGGGCCCTTCCCGGCGCGGATCAGCCGGGTGACCGTCCGGGTGACCAGGAAGGTCAGGACGAACGAGGTCAGCGCGAGGAGCATCGGCAGCTTCCCCGGCTCCAGGATGTTGCGGGAGAACCAGTGACCCATGCCACCCCGTTCCGAAACGCACCTCTTGTCCGATAGGCGCAATCTACCGTCCTGATCCGGCGATTACCCTGCCCGGATGGACGGCCTGCGTTTCGCCTTCGGCACCCTCACCGTGTTCCCCGCCCGCATCACCCGCTGGGACCGGGACGCGGCGCGCGCGGGCATGCTCTGCGCGCCGCTCGCCGGACTCGTCGTCGGCCTGGTCGCCGCGGCGGCCGGCGGAGTGCTCCTCCCCCTCGGCTCGGGCCCCCTCGTCGCCGCGGTCGTCACCGTCGCCGTCCCCGCCGTCCTCACCCGGGGCCTCCACCTCGACGGCCTCGCCGACACCGCCGACGGCCTCGGCAGCGCCAAGCCGGCCGAGGACGCGCTGCGCATCATGAAGCAGTCCGACATCGGCCCGTTCGGCGTCATCGCCCTCGTCCTCGTCCTGCTCGCGCAGGTCGCGGCCGTCTACGAGCTGTACGGGCAGGGCTGGGCGCACGGAGCGGTCGCCGCCGTCCTGGCGGCCACGGTCGCCCGGCTCGCCCTCACCCACGCCTCCCGGCAGGGCGTCCCCGCGGCCCGGCCCGAGGGCCTCGGCGCGATCGTCGCCGACACGGTGCCGGTCCGCTCCGCGACCCTCTGCACCGCCGCCGTCCTCCTCCTCGCCGCCGCCTCCGGCCTCCTCCTCTCCTCGTACGACGCCGTCCACGCCGTCCTCGCCGCCGGCGCGGGCCTGGCCGCCGCCGCGCTCCTCCTCCGCCGCTGCGTCCGCCGCTTCGGCGGCGTCACCGGCGACGTCTTCGGCGCCGTGGAGGAGACGGCCGCGACGGCGACCCTGGTGGCGCTGACGCTGGGCTGAGGCTCAGCAGGACTGGCGCCAGGCGTCGAGTGCGTAGCGTTTGCGGAGGGAGCTGAGGCCCAGTTCGCGGGCCTGGGGGCAGAACTGGGACGGGGTCAGCTCGTACTCGGCGTGGAAGACGGGTTTGTCCGCGGCGACGAAGGGGGCCAGGAGCTCGCACTCGGCGTACTGGGCGCACTGCTCGTTGACCGCGAAGTCGAAGTCGGGGAGGAGCTGGGGGATCTGGTCGAGGTCGTTCTTGAGGCCGACGGCCAGGCCGCGGTCGTGGGCGAGGCGGGCGATGAGCCGGTTGTAGGCGAGCTGGTCGGCGGCGGTCAGGGGGAAGCCGGTGCGGTTGCGGTAGCCGTCCATGTTGTCGGGTTCGACGGCGTCGAAGCCCTTGGCCCGGCACATGTCGATGCGTTCGGCCATGAGGGGTTCGAGGACGTCGGTGCGGCGGATGTCGAGCCAGCGTTCGCCGGCCCAGCCGTTGCTCCTGCCGAGGACGGACTTCGGGAAGCGGTCCGCGTCGGGGCGGAAGTCCTCCCACGCGCCGGTGGAGAGGTAGCAGATCACCTTCCGGCCGCGGCGGTGCAGGTCGGCGACGGTGGCGGCCGGGTGGTCGAAGCCGTCGATGTCGTAGACGGGGACGTCGACGGCCGGGTCGAGCCGGCCGCTGAGCTGCCACTGCCAGGCGAGCCCGGCCGTCGGCCGCCAGCGTTCCGCCTCCTCGGGCTTGGGGTCGGGGGCGGAGGTCGTGGTGCAGGCCGTGGCCAGCAGGAGGAGGGCCGCCAGAAGCGGCAGGAGGCGTCTCACCGGGCCGGCTCCGGGATCCCGTGCGGCAGGGTCCCCCAGGGGTGGGCGCCCGTGCCCGGCACCGCGCAGTGGATCTCGGTCGCGGGGCGGAAGCCGGGCGGGGCCGCGTAGACGAGGTGGCAGTGGTGCGGGGCGGCCGGCGGGTCGAGGGTGCGGTAGGTGTCCCAGGGGCCTTCGAAGGTGACCAGCAGGTCGGCGAGTTCGGCGTATCCGTCGTCGGGGTGGGTGCCGTGGTTGAGGACGAGGGTCGCCGCGCCGGCGGCCCGCGCGGCGACGGCGAGGCGGCGGTAGTGCGGGAGGGCCTCGGGCGCGGTGGCGACCTGGTCGAGGAAGGCCCCGTCGGCGCCGTACCAGTCGCGGTGGCGGAGCAGGTCGGCGACGACCTCGGCGTGCGGGCGGCGGCCGTAGGCGGTGTCCGCGTAGCCGAGGATCCGCACCCCGGCGGCGCGCAGCCGCTCGGCGGCCTCGGCGAAGGCCGGGTCGGGGGCCTCGCCGGCGCCGTCCGCCGGGTTGAGGACGACCCCGTGGAGGGCCGGCGCGGCCGCGAGCAGGGCCGCCCAGCCCTCGGGGCGGTCGGCGGGGTGCTCGTAGAACGGCACCAGGAGGGAACGTTTCACGGGCGGTGCCCTTCTAGAGGCGGTGGGCGGTCGGTCGTACCAGCAGAGCACGGGTGAGGACGGCCAGCACGACGGCCGCCGCCCCGGCGGCGAGCGTGCCCGCCGCCGGTTCCAGGGTCTGCGCGGCGGCGGCCAGCAGGCAGACGGCCGCCGCGCCGAGGACGGCGCCGAACGCCTGGAGGAGCAGCCCCAGCCAGAGCACGGTCCCGAGGAGCAGCAGGGTGAGCAGGCGCTCCGGCGTCGGCCAGGGGGTGTCCGGCCAGAGGAGGGTGGCGGCGAGGAGGAGACCGAGGAGCACGGTCAGGTAGCCGCCGAGGCAGAGGGCGAGGGTGCCGGTGACGGCGCGGCGGAACTCGCGGGCGGTGGTGAGGGTGCGCAGCCGCGCGAGGCTGCCGCCGCGGAAGCGGTGCAGCAGCCATTCGGCGGGCCCCATGGAGAGGGTGAGCGCGATGACCGCGCCGCTGCCGGTGGCGAGGGCGTCGCCGAGTCCGGCGTACAGCACGAGGACGCCGCTGCCGAGGCCGAAGAGGCCGTACGGGACGGAGGCCGCGAGCGGCGGTCCGCCCCGCCCGGCGGCGCCGCGCGCGGTGCCGGGGCGCAGCGCGTGGGCGGCGACCAGGCAGGCGGCGGTGAGCGAGAGGACCGGCAGGGCGACGCGCAGCGGGCCGGGCAGGTCCCAGCGGAGGGCGGGGAGGGCGCCGAGGAGCGGCAGCAGGGCGGCGAGCAGGGCCCGTTCGCGGCCGAGGACGAGGAGGACGGTGGCGGCGCCGAGGTAGAGGGACTGGCCCGCGGCGAAGACGGCCGCGGGGAGTTCGCCGTCGCGGGCGGCGGCGAGGGCGACGGCGGTGCCCGCGAGCGCGCCGGCCGGGGCGCCGTTGAGCAGGGCGCGGGCGGCGGCGGCCCGGTCGCCGAGGCCGAGCCAGGTGTGGGCGCGGTGGGAGAGGGCCTGGTTCCAGACCCAGCCGGTGACGGCCCCGGCGAGCAGCGGCACGGTGCCGGCGGGGAGCCCGTACCGCCCCTGCGGTCCGGCGAGCAGCGGTCCCGCGAGGACGTAGGCGAGGCCGGGCAGCGCGAAGACGAGGCCGCGCAGCAGGCAGGCGCCGAGCCCTTCGGCGGGGCCCGGGCCGCTCGGCTCCTTCCCGGGCGGCCCGGGGTGGCGCCGCGCCACGCGCGCGTACAGGTCCTCGGCGAGCGCGAAGGAATCGTTCCGCCCGTAGGTCAGCCGGATGTGGTCGTCGGTCATGCCGTCCGATTCGAGCAGCGCGGCTATCTCGTCCGGATGCACGGCCTCGGCCACGAACGCGTCGAGCCGGCCGGCCAGCACGTCGAGCGGGTCGGGCGCGGTGCCCGGTCCGGCGGCCGGGCCGGCGGGCGGTCCTCCGGCGGGGGGTGCGTGCGGGGGGCGGTGGCCCGGGCGGGGGAGGACCGGCAGGGACGGGGGCGTGGTCGGGGGTTTCAGCCAGAGGGAGCCGCTCATGCCGGGGTGCCTTCGGGGATTCGGGGCGCGCCTCGGCGCGGGGACGGGATGCTGACGCGCAGCGGCGGGGCGGCGGCGGGCGCCGAGGCGGCGCGGGGGGCGGCGAGTTCGCGGTAGATGCGGCGGAAGCCGTCGACCGAGCGGTGCAGGGTGAACTCGTCGATCACCCGCTGCCGGGCCTGCCGGCCCAGCTCGGCGCGGCGGGCGCCGTCGCGCAGCAGGGCGGAGGCCGCGGCGGCCATGACGGCCGGTTCGCGGGGCGGGACGACGACGCCGGCGTCGCCGACCGCCTCCCGGACCCCTCCGACGTCCGTCGACACGGTGGCCCGGCCGCAGGACATGGCCTCGATGAGGGAGAAGGGGAAGCCCTCGCTGATGGAGGAGAGCATCACCACGCTGCCGGCCGCGTAGGCGGAGGGCACGTCGGAGACGCGGCCCTCGAAGGAGACGCCGTCGGCGACGCCGAGTTCGGCGGCGAGCTTCTCCAGGAGGGTGCGGTAGTCCTCGTTCCCGGCGGGGACGGGGCCGAAGAGGCGGAGCCTCAGCTCGGGGAGCTCGGCGCGGCAGATCGCGTACGCCCGGATCAGGGTCTCCAGGTCCTTGATCGGGTCGATCCGGCCGCACCAGCTGAGCGTGGGGGTCTCGGGTTCGGGTCCGGCCTCGGGGAAGAGGGCCGGGTCGACGCCGTTGTAGACCGTGCGGATGCGGTCGGCGGGGGCTCCGCCGCGCTCCTCCCAGCGCCGGTTGTACTGGTTGCAGGGGGTGATGAGGTCGGCCTGGCGGTAGCCGAGGGAGTTGAGCTCGCGGTAGAAGCCGAGCATGAGGGCCTTCACGGGCCAGCGCTGCGCCTCGGTGCGGTAGCCGAGGTAGCGCTCGCGGAGGTAGATGCCGTGTTCGGTGAGCAGGAAGGGCACCCCTTCGAAGTGCTGCGCGGCGAGCGCGGGCAGGGTGGCGAGGCCGCTGGAGACGGCGTGCGCCACGCTGCCGTCGGCTATCCGGGCGCCGAGCGGCCGCAGCGCGTGTTCCAGCAGGTCGGTGGCGGTGAGGGCGTCGTGGACGGTGGGCCCGGCGGCACGCGTCGGCAGGTGCGGCATGGTCCAGATCCACATGAGGGAGCGCAGGGCCGCCTCGGAGCGCAGGGCCGGGGTGAGCCGGCCCTCGCGGGCGAGGGCGGCCAGCTCGTACAGGGGGCCGGCGAGGTCGTGGCCCGCGTCCGGGTCGAGCAGGGCGAGCAGGAAGTGCTCGTAGGAGGCGAGGAAGCGGCGGCGTTCGCGCCCCCGCGGGGGCCGGCGCGCCCGGGTGGGCGCGGCCGGTCCCCGCGGATGGCCCCAGAGGGGGAACGCGGTGTGCCGGGTGATGTTGGGCGGCAGCTCCCAGGTGACGGGTTCGCGGCCGCTGCCGGTGAGGGCGAGGATCTCGAAGGTGACCTCGGGCATGCCCCGGACGAGCTGGTCGCACCAGGTGCTGACGCCGCCGTGGACGTGCGGGTAGGTGCCTTCGGTGAGCATGGTGACGTGACGGCCACTGCTCGGCATGGTGTGTGTTCCCCCCAGAGCGTGCTGGTCAGGCGGTCGGGAGCTGGAGTGTGACGGCGGTCTGGAGCAGCTCGGGAGCGGTCCACGCCGAGCGGCTTCCGGCGTACGCGGTGCCGAAGGCGGCGGTGCCGAGGACGAGTTGCTTGCGGGTGCCCTCGGGTGCGGTGAGGGGGACCTGGACGCCGGAGGGTGCCTTGACGGTGACGGTGGTGCCGATGCGGTAGGCGGTGACCTTGCCGGCGGCGAGCGCGGCGTCCCAGGCGTCGCGGCGGGTCAGCTCGGTGCCGACGTCCTTCTGACGGGGGTTCACGATCGGGGTGTTCGCCGCGAAGAGGGCCCGGTAGTCGGCGAGGACCTTGTCGAGGACCGGGTAGAGGAGGCGCTCCTCGGCCAGGTTCGACTGGTGGACGTAGTGCGGCCGGGGGTCGTTGGCGACGACGTGGCCGAGGGCGGTGCGGGCCTCCTGCGGGACGATGTGGTCCGCGTAGCCGGTGGTGGTGGGGAGCGGGGCGGGCAGGCAGGTGGAGGCCGGGTTGGACTCGCAGACGCCGCTGCCGCCGTCGGCGCGGGAGGTGTAGACCCAGTTGTACTCGTCGGCCATCTCGGCGGCGGTGCCCACGTTGTAGTACACGTTCATGGGGTGCCGGGGCACGGTCTTCGCGGCGCCGACGGCCCGCTGGCGGGGTTCGCGGGAGTTGTCGCTGGCCGTCCACTTCACGCCGTTGTCGGCGAGGGCGCCGGCGAGGTTCGGATTGTCGACGGGCTGCTGGGGCAGGGTCTTCAGGCCGGAGTGCTCGCCGGTGACGAGTTCGGAGCGGTCGACGGAGATGCCCTTGCCCACAGCCCAGTTGACGTTGTTCCGGATCTGCGCGGAGAGCTCGGCGCGGCTGACCCAGAGGGTGCTGCCGGAGGCGTCGGTGGCGCACCGCCAGGGGACGGTGGTGTTGTCCTGGACGCAGCCGAGGTAGGGGTGGGTGTAGGTGTGGTTGATCCAGCGGTACTGGGCGCGGTCGGCGATCAGCCGGGCGGCGAGCGGGTCGCTGCCGCCGTGCTCGGTCCTCCACTGCTCGCCCTGGCCGCCGTTGTAGACCATGTCGAGGGTGAAGCCGGAGGCCTTCTGCCAGGCGGCGGCGTAGGTGGCGTCGGCGGCGGTCATCCGGATGGGGTTCTCGGCCTCGGGGTCTCCGCCGACGCAGTCGAGGTCGCCGGGGGTGCAGTTCCGGACGGTGTCCCAGCGGGCGTCGGGGGCGAAGACGTCGTCGACGTGGACGGAGAGGTAGTTCCGGGCCTGCCCGAGGTGGACGCCCTGGGTGAGCCATTCGACGATGCCGCGGGAGAGGGCGCGGAACTGCCGCTGGTGCTGGTTGTAGGCGAAGGTGACGACGAGTTCGCGGCGCCCGTCGGCGGCGTACTCGCCGACCAGGCTGGCCCGGCCGCCCTCCGTGCCGTCGACCGGGATGTCGACGTAGCTGGTGAAGCCGGTCCGGGGGCGGCCCGCGTAGCCGTAGCTCTCGGAGACCGAGGGGTCGTTGTCCTCGAAGGTCAGGCTGCCGGCGAGGTAGCCGAAGGGGCCGGCCTTCCCGGCCGGGGTGACGCCGGCGGTGACCCCGTCGAGGACGCCGGACCAGCCGCCGTCGGTGGTGTATTCGAGGCCGACGCCGGGGTGGGACCAGGTGTACGCGTCGACCTGCGGGACGCCGAAGGTCCGCTCGTACGTCCGGAGGGCGGTGTGCTCGGCGGAGTCGGGGCCGAAGGCGGTCTCGTGGGGCAGGACGACGCCCTGGTACTTGGCGCGGGGCCGGCCGTCGACCGTGTCGCTGAGGAAGGCGGGGGTGAGGACGGGCCGGTTCGGGTCGTTCAGGTCGACGGTGCGGTACGGGACGCCGGAGCCCTTCAGCTCGGCGGTGATGGCCTCGATGGCGCTGCCGCCGTCGTCGACGACCAGGACGGTGAGGTCGATCCGGGGCGCGGGGGCGGCCGCCGCCTGCGCGGACGGGACCACGGTGGCGAGGAGCGCGGCGGCGGCGAGCGCCCCGGCGGCGCGGCCGGCGCGGTGCGGCACCGCCCGCTTTCCGGACGGGCTCGGCGCGGCCGCGGGCGTGCGGGATCTGTTCGCGTGCATGGTGTGGTGTCCCCCCTCGGCAGGGCCCCCGGTTCGGGGGTACCTGTGGAGATGAAGCGAAGGCGTGAAGGCCGCGCTTGTGTGAATGAGGCGAGTGTGGCGTCGACACGACAGCCGGAAGGACAAACATGAAAGAGACACCTCGGATGAGTGAATCGAAGCCGCGGTGAGCGAACCGGGTGAGCGAGCGTAGGCTCGTTCTCGGCGCTCATCGGGCCGAAATACGATGCGGCGGGCTCGGTCGGCCCATCCCTCGACCGCCACAGAACTCAATGGAAGCGAGAATTCACCACCGTGACTGCTCTCACTCTCAGCACTGCCGGAGCGGCGACGCTGCGTGCCGACGCCCTCGTCGTCGGCGTCGCGAAGGCCGGGAAGACGCTGGTCGTCGCCCCGGGCGCGGAGGCCGTCGACAAGGCGTTCGACGGCAGGCTCGCCGCCGTCCTGGAGACCCTGGGCGCCTCGGGTGGAGAGGGTGAGGCGACCAAGCTGCCCGCGCCCGCCGGCCTGAAGGCCCCCGTCGTGCTCGCCGTCGGCCTCGGCTCCGCCCCCGAGGAAGGCGAGTCGTACGACTCCGAGACCCTGCGCCGCGCCGCCGGCACCGCCGCCCGCGTCCTGTCCGGCACGAAGAAGGCCGCGTTCGCGCTGCCGGTCGCCTCGGCCGAGGCCGTCGGCGCCGTCGCGGAGGGCGCGCTGCTCGGCGCGTACTCCTTCGACGCCCTCAAGGAGCAGAAGGACGGCAAGAAGCCGCTCGCCGAGGTGGCGCTGCTCGGCGCCAAGCCGCGCGACAAGGCCCACAAGGCCGCCGCGGACCGCGCCCTCGCCGTGGCCGAGGAGATCAACCGCGCCCGCGACCTGATCAACATGCCGCCGAACGACCTGTACCCGGCCACCTTCGCCGCCGCCGCCCAGGCCGCCGGCAAGGACCACGGCCTCAAGGTGCAGGTCCTCGACGAGAAGGCGCTCGCCAAGGGCGGCTACGGCGGCATCCTCGGCGTCGGCGCCGGCTCGGTGAACCCGCCGCGCCTGGTCCGCATCGCCTATACCCACCCGAAGGCGGAGCGGACCCTGGCCCTGGTCGGCAAGGGCATCACCTACGACTCGGGCGGCATCTCCCTCAAGCCGGCCGGCCACAACGAGACGATGAAGTGCGACATGAGCGGCGCCGCCGCCGTGTTCGCCACCGTCGTCGCCGCGGCCCGCCTCGGCCTGGAGGTCAACGTCACGGGCTGGCTCGCCCTCGCCGAGAACATGCCGTCGGGCTCCGCCACCCGCCCGGGTGACGTCCTGCGCATGTACGGCGGCAAGACCGTCGAGGTCCTGAACACCGACGCCGAGGGCCGGCTCGTCCTCGCCGACGCGATCACCAAGGCGTCGGAGGAGCACCCGGACGCGATCATCGACGTGGCGACGCTGACCGGCGCCATGGTCCTCGCGCTGGGCGAGCGCACCTTCGGCATCATGGCCAACGACGACGACTACCGGACCGCGATCCACGAGATCGCCGGCGAGGTCGGCGAGCAGTCCTGGCCGATGCCGCTCCCCGCGGACCTGCGCAAGACCATGGACTCCCCCACCGCCGACATGGCGAACATGGGCGTCCGGATGGGCGGCGGCCTGATCGCCGGCCTGTTCCTCCAGGAGTTCGTGGGCGAGGGCATCACCTGGGCGCACCTGGACATCGCGGGTCCCGCCTTCCACGAGGGCGCCCCGTTCGGCTACACCCCCAAGGGCGGCACCGGCTCCTCGGTCCGCACCCTGGTCCGTCTCGCCGAGCTGACGGCGGCCGGCGAGCTCTGAGCCGGCCGATGTGACGGAAGGCCCCGGACGCTGCGGCTCCGGGGCCTTCCGCCGTTGTTCGCCGACGACGAAATCCGTAGCTTCGCACGCCTGCTCGGGCGGCCGGACGGAGGATCGCCCGGTCTCATCCACCGGCCCCGCGTCCCGCCGTCCGCCAACAAGTGCGAAGATGGGTTCTCGGCAGGACAGGGCCCCCACCACAGGGCCGAAATAATGCGGCCGGACACCGGAGCCGCCGCCCGGTCATCGACGACCGGCGACGAGCGCACATGCATGGAGGACGTGACGTGGCGAACGACGCCAGCACCGTTTTCGACCTAGTGATCCTCGGCGGCGGTAGCGGCGGTTACGCCGCGGCGCTGCGCGGAGCGCAGCTGGGCCTGGACGTCGCACTCATCGAGAAGAACAAGCTCGGCGGCACCTGCCTGCACAACGGCTGCATCCCGACGAAGGCCCTGCTGCACGCCGGCGAGGTCGCCGACCAGGCCCGTGAGGCCGAGCAGTTCGGTGTCAAGGCCTCCTTCGAGGGCATCGACATCAAGGCCGTGCACAAGTACAAGGACGACGTGATCGCGGGCCTGTACAAGGGTCTGCAGGGTCTCGTCGCCTCGCGCAAGGTGACCTACATCGAGGGCACCGGCCACCTGTCCTCCCCCACCTCGGTCGACGTCGACGGGCGCCGGGTCGAGGGCCGCCACATCCTCCTCGCGACCGGCTCCGTGCCGAAGTCCCTGCCGGGCCTGGAGATCGACGGCAACCGCATCATCACCTCGGACCACGCCCTCACCCTGGACCGTGTCCCGGAGTCCGCCATCATCCTCGGCGGCGGTGTGATCGGCGTCGAGTTCGCCTCCGCGTGGAAGTCCTTCGGCACCGACGTGACGGTGATCGAGGGCATGAAGCACCTCGTGCCGGTCGAGGACGAGAACAGCTCGAAGCTCCTGGAGCGCGCCTTCCGCAAGCGGGGCATCAAGTTCAACCTCGGCACCTTCTTCCAGAGCGCCGAGTACACCGAGAACGGCGTGAAGGTCACCCTCGCCGACGGCAAGACCTTCGAGGCCGAGGTGCTGCTCGTCGCGATCGGCCGCGGCCCGGTCTCGGCCGGCCTCGGGTACGAGGAGCAGGGCGTCGCGATGGACCGCGGCTACGTCCTGGCCGACGAGTACATGCGTACCAACGTGCCCACGATCTCCGCCGTCGGCGACCTGGTCCCGACCCTCCAGCTGGCGCACGTCGGCTTCGCCGAGGGCATCCTCGTCGCGGAGCGGCTGGCCGGTCTGAAGCCCGTCCCGATCGACTACGACGGCGTGCCGCGGGTGACGTACTGCCACCCCGAGGTCGCCTCCGTCGGCATCACCGAGGCCAAGGCCAAGGAGCTGTACGGCGCGGACAAGGTCGTCGCCCTCAAGTACAACCTCGGCGGCAACGGCAAGAGCAAGATCCTGAAGACCGCCGGCGAGATCAAGCTGGTCCAGGTCAAGGACGGTGCCGTCGTCGGCGTCCACATGGTCGGCGACCGCATGGGCGAGCAGGTCGGCGAAGCGCAGCTGATCTACAACTGGGAGGCGCTGCCGGCCGAGGTGGCGCAGCTCATCCACGCCCACCCGACCCAGAACGAGGCGCTCGGCGAGGCCCACCTGGCCCTGGCCGGCAAGCCGCTGCACGCACA
Source organism: Streptomyces sp. NPDC047974 (assembly GCF_040653375.1). Classification (NCBI taxonomy): domain Bacteria; kingdom Bacillati; phylum Actinomycetota; class Actinomycetes; order Kitasatosporales; family Streptomycetaceae; genus Streptomyces; species Streptomyces sp. NPDC047974. The sequence continues at coordinate 78,629 of NZ_JBEZNU010000003.1, read as the reverse complement.
CGACTGACGCTCACGTCATCACAGGGCGCGACGACAAACTTCCGCAATTCGTTAGGAGCAACTGAAACCATGTCGGTTTCCGTAACCCTGCCGGCGCTCGGCGAGAGCGTCACCGAGGGCACCGTCACCCGCTGGCTCAAGGCCGAGGGCGAGCGCGTCGAGGCTGACGAGCCGCTGCTCGAGGTCTCGACCGACAAGGTCGACACCGAGATCCCCGCCCCCGCCTCCGGCATCCTCGCCTCCATCAAGGTGGCCGAGGACGAGACCGTCGAGGTGGGCGCCGAGCTCGCCATCATCGACGACGGCACGGGCGCCCCCGCCGCCGCCCCGGCCCCCGCCGCCGAGGCCGCTCCGGCTCCGGCCGCCGCCCCCGCGCCGGTCGCCGAGGCCCCCGCCGCCCCGGCCCCCGCGGCCGAGGCCCCCGCCGCCGCTCCGGCCGGTGGCGCCGTCGGCACGGACGTCGTGCTGCCCGCGCTGGGCGAGTCCGTCACCGAGGGCACCGTCACCCGCTGGCTGAAGTCGGTCGGCGAGACCGTCGAGGCCGACGAGCCGCTGCTCGAGGTCTCCACGGACAAGGTCGACACCGAGATCCCCGCCCCCGCCTCCGGCGTTCTCCTGGAGATCGTCGTCGGTGAGGACGAGACCGCCGAGGTCGGCGCCAAGCTCGCCGTCATCGGTGCCGCGGGTGCCGCTCCGGCCGCCGCCCCGGCTCCGGCTCCGGCCGCCCCCGCCGCGGCTCCGGCCCCGGCCGCCCCCGCCGCCCCGGCTCCGGCCCCCGCGCCGGTCGCCCCGGCCGCTCCGGCCGCCGCCCCGGCTCCGGTCGCCCCGGCCGCGCCGTCGATCGCGCCGGCCGTCGTCACCCCGGTCCCGGCCGCGCCGGCCCCGGCCGCCGCTCCGGCGGAGGACGGCGCCTACGTGACCCCGCTGGTCCGCAAGCTCGCCACCGAGAACGGTGTCGACCTGGCGACCGTCCAGGGCTCCGGCGTCGGCGGCCGCATCCGCAAGCAGGACGTCCTCGCGGCCGCCGAGGCCAGGAAGGCCGCCGCTGCCGCCCCCGTCGCCGCTCCGGCCGCCGCCGCCGCGCCGAAGGCCCCCGCCCTGGAGGCCTCCCCGCTGCGTGGCCAGACGGTCAAGATGACCCGCATGCGCAAGGTCATCGGCGACAACATGATGAAGGCGCTGCACTCGCAGGCCCAGCTGACCTCGGTCGTCGAGGTCGACATCACCAAGTTGATGCAGCTGCGCGCCCGCGCCAAGGACGCCTTCGCCGCCCGTGAGGGCGTCAAGCTCTCCCCGATGCCGTTCTTCGTGAAGGCGGCGGCCCAGGCGCTGAAGGCCCACCCGGTCATCAACGCCCGGATCAACGAGGACGAGGGCACGATCACCTACTTCGACTCCGAGAACATCGGGATCGCGGTGGACTCCGAGAAGGGTCTGATGACCCCGGTCATCAAGGGCGCGGGCGACCTCAACATCGCCGGCATCTCCAAGAAGACCGCGGAGCTCGCGGGCGCCGTGCGCGCCGGCAAGATCACGCCGGACGACCTGGCCGGCGCCACCTTCACCATCTCCAACACCGGTTCGCGCGGTGCGCTGTTCGACACCGTCATCGTTCCGCCGAACCAGGTCGCCATCCTGGGCATCGGCGCCACGGTGAAGCGTCCGGCCGTCATCGAGACCGCCGAGGGCACGGTCATCGGCATCCGCGACATGACCTACCTGTCGCTGTCGTACGACCACCGCCTCGTGGACGGCGCCGACGCGGCCCGCTACCTGACGGCCGTCAAGGCGATCCTGGAGGCCGGCGAGTTCGAGGTGGACCTCGGTCTGTAAGGCGCGATGAGGCTTTCCGCCTCGGAGGCAACGTAACGAGCCTCACCAGCGGTGTCCCCGTCCGGATGTGTGTCCGGGCGGGGACACCGCCGTATTGTCTAAGGGTCACGAAACTCCCGGAGGAGCCGCTCCATGACCGTCCCCGTCGTCCACTCGCTGCGCGAGCAGATCCGCGAGCACATCGTGGAGGGGATCGTCAGCGGCCGCTGGAAGCCGGGCGAGCGGATCGTGGAGCGCCGGATCGCGACCGAGCTGGAGGTCTCCCAGACCCCGGTCCGCGAGGCGCTGCGGGAGCTGGAGTCGCTGCGTCTGATCGAGTCGGCGCCGAACAAGGGCGTCCGGGTCCGCAACCTCACCGCGGCCGACCTGGAGGAGAGTTATCCGGTCCGGGCCGGTCTGGAGCAGATCGCGGCCGAGCTGGCCGCGCCCCGGCTCTCGGCCGACTGCTCGACGCTGGAGCCGCACGTGGCGGCGCTGTACGAGGCGGACGCGACCTCCGACGGCACGGCGCAGGTCCGGCACACGGTGGGCTTCCACCGCGAGCTGGTGAAGGCGGCCGGAAACAGTGTGCTCCTTCACACCTGGGAGGGGCTCGGCATCGAGGTCTTCACGGCGCTGTCGATCCGGTGGCTGGGCACGGTGCAGAAGTCGTACGCGGAGGAGCACCAGGAACTGGTGGAGGCCTTCCGCCGGGGCGATCCGAACATCGGCGCCCTGGTGAAGGCGCACGTGCTGGGCTGCGCTCCTCGCGCCTGAAGCGTTTGCGCTGGTCAGAGACGTATCGGAGCCCCGTTTCGACGGGGCTCCGAGCGTTTCGGGACCGTTCGAAAACAAGGCACCGGGTGCCCCTTTTCGCGGCACCCTGTGCCGACTTTCTCGATCTGAAGAGGTTTCCTCCTTCAACCCTTTGATCGATCATCGATCGGCGGTTTACAGTCGTCGGCGGGCCGTCACCCGGCCCACAGCCCTGTCCTGCCAGACAAGGCCACCGTTTTTATCTCCACCCCCATCTGTCCGGAAGGCGGCGATCATGACCGATCCCGTAGGCAAGATTCCGAGCGAGCTCGACCAGCTCCCGGACCGTGACACCGAGGAGACCGCCGAGTGGGCGGCCTCCCTGGACGCCGTCACCAAGGCCGCCGGCCCTCACCGGGCCGCCTACCTGATGCGCCGCACGCTCCAGCACGCCGAGGGCGCGGGCCTGGCCCTGCCCAAGCTGCTGGAGACGGATTACGTCAACACCATCCCCACCTTCTCCGAGCCCGCCATCGACGGCGACGAGGAGCTGGAGCGGAAGATCACCGCGTGGAACCGCTGGAACGCGGCCGCGATGGTCACCCGCGGCTCGAAGCACGGCGTCGGCGGCCACATCGCCACCTTCGCCTCCGCGGCCTGGCTCTACGAGACCGGCTTCAACCACTTCTTCCAGGGCAAGGAGGGGGACGGCTCCGGCGACCAGCTCTACATCCAGGGCCACGCCTCCCCCGGCATCTACGCCCGCGCCTTCCTCGACGGCCGCCTGGACGAGTCGCACCTCGACAACTTCCGGCAGGAGTCGGGCGGCAACGGCCTGCCCTCCTACCCGCACCCGCGCCGCCTGCCCTGGCTGTGGGAGTTCCCCACCGTCTCCATGGGCCTCGGCCCGCTCTCCGCGATCTACCAGGCGCGCTTCAACCGCTACCTGACCAACCGCGGCATCAAGGACGTCTCCGCCTCGCACGTCTGGGCCTTCCTCGGCGACGGCGAGATGGACGAGCCCGAGTCGACCGCGGCACTCGCGCTCGCGGCCCGCGAGGGTCTGGACAACCTGACCTTCGTCATCAACTGCAACCTGCAGCGCCTCGACGGCCCGGTCCGCGCCAACTTCAAGATCGTGCAGGAGCTGGAGGCCCAGTTCCGCGGCGCCGGCTGGAACGTCGTCAAGAGCCTCTGGGGCAACGCCTGGGACGAGCTCTTCGCGCTCGACACCACCGGCGCCCTGGTCCGCCGCCTCCGCGAGGTGCCGGACGCGCAGGTCCAGACGTACCAGACCCGTGACGCCGCCTACATCCGCCAGGACTTCTTCGGCAAGGACCCGGCGCTCGTCGCGATGGCGCAGCTGCTCTCCGACGACAAGATCCTGGAGTGCTTCCACCTCTCGCGCGGTGGCCACGAGCCGCGCAAGGTGTACGCCGCGTACAAGGCCGCCCTGGAGTTCAAGGGCGCCCCGACCGTGATCCTGGCGCAGACCGTCAAGGGCTTCACCCTGGGTGAGGGCTTCGCGTCGAAGAACGCGAACCACCAGATGAAGAAGCTGACGACGGACGAGTTCAAGAACATGCGTGACCTTCTTGAGCTGCCGATCTCGGACGCCCAGTTCGTCGACGGCGTGGTGCCCTACGGCCACCCGGGCGCCGACTCCCCCGAGGTCCGCTACCTCCAGGAGCGCCGCGCGGCCCTCGGCGGCCCGGCCCCGGCCCGTCGCGTCCACCCGGTCGCGCCGCTCCCGGCCCCGTCCGAGAAGGCCTTCGCCTCCTTCGACAAGGGCTCCGGCTCGCAGTCGGTCGCCACCACGATGGCCTTCGTCCGTCTGGTGAAGGACCTGGTCCGCGACAAGGAGACCGGCAAGCGCTGGGTCCCGATCGTCCCGGACGAGGCCCGTACCTTCGGCATGGAGTCCCTCTTCCCCTCGCTCGGCATCTACTCGCCGAAGGGGCAGACGTACGAGCCGGTCGACCGCGACCAGCTGATGTACTACAAGGAGGCCGTCAACGGCCAGATCCTGAACGAGGGCATCACCGAGGCCGGCTCGATGGCCGACTTCATCGCCGCGTCGACCGCGTACTCCACGCACGGCGAGACGATGATCCCCTTCTACATCTTCTACTCGATGTTCGGCTGGCAGCGGACCGCCGACCAGATGTGGCAGCTCGGCGACCAGCTCGGCCGCGGCTTCCTCGTCGGCGCCACCGCCGGCCGCACGACGCTGACCGGCGAGGGCCTCCAGCACGCCGACGGCCACTCCCCCGTCATCGCGGCCACCAACCCGGCCGCCCTGACCTACGACCCGGCGTTCGCCTACGAGGTCGCGGCCATCGTCAAGGAGGGTCTGCGCCGGATGTACGGCGAGGCCGCGCCGGGCGAGGACCAGGACGTCTTCTACTACCTGACGGTCTACAACGAGCCGATGCCGCAGCCGGCCAAGCCGGGCCACGCGGGCGTCGACGAGGGCATCGTCAAGGGCCTCTACCGCTTCAACACCGCGGAGTCGGCCGGCCTGACGCTGCCCGCCAACGCCCCCCGGATCCAGCTGCTCGGCTCGGGCACCGCGATCCACTGGGCCCTGGAGGCCCAGAAGCTGCTCGCCGAGGAGTGGGGCGTGGGCGCCGACGTGTGGTCCGCCACCTCCTGGACCGAGCTGCGCCGCGACGCCCTGGAGGCGGACGCCGCCCTCCTGCGCGGCGAGGAGCGCGTGCCGTACGTGCGCCAGGCCCTCGCGGGCGTCGAGTCGCCGGTCCTGGCGGTCTCCGACTACATGCGCCAGGTCCCGGACCAGATCGCGCAGTGGGTCGAGCAGGACTACTCGTCGCTGGGCGCCGACGGCTTCGGCCTCTCGGACACCCGCGCCGCGGCCCGCCGCCACTTCGGTGTCGACGCCCAGTCGATCGTGGCCGCGTCCCTGGCGCAGCTCGCCCGCCGCGGCGAGGTCCCGGCCACGGCCGTCAAGGAGGCGCGCGAGCGCTACGGCCTGTAAGGGCCGGTTGTCGGAGGCGGACCGAGCCTCGAAAAAGAGGGGCGGCGCGCATGATGTCCTCATGCGCGCCGCCCGTTTGATCAAGATGGTCCTGCTGCTCCAGAACCGTGCCTCCATGACGGCGGCCGAGCTCGCCGCCGAGCTGGAGGTGTCGGAGCGGACCGTCGCGCGTGATGCCCTCGCCCTCTCGGAGGCGGGGGTTCCCGTGTATGCGGACCGGGGCAGGACCGGTGGGTACCGGCTCGTCGGCGGGTACCGCACACGGCTGACCGGGCTCGCCCGGGACGAGGCGGAGGCGCTCTTCCTCTCCGGGCTGCCGGGCGCGCTGCGGGACATGGGCCTGCAGGACGCGGCCTCGGCGGCCCGGCTGAAGGTGTCGGCGGCGCTGCTGCCCTCGCTGGCGGACGCGCCGGGTTCGGCGGCCCGCCGCTTCCTCCCCCAGCTACCGCTGGGAGGTGCCCCCAGACGCGCCCGGCTGGTACCGGGAGCCGGAGACGCCGGAGTCGCTGCCCGCGGTGGCGGAGGCGGTCTGGGACGACCGCCGGCTTTCGGCGCGCTACCGGCGGGGCGACGGCGAGGAGGTCGAGCGGGAGCTCGATCCGTACGGGCTCGTCCTGAAGGCGGGCGTCTGGTACGTCTGCGCCCGCGCCGGAGGCCCGTACCGCACCTACCGGGTGGACCGGTTCACGGCGGTGGCGGTGGGCGAGGAGCGGTTCGAGCGCGACCCGGACTTCGACCTGGCGGCCTTCTGGGCGGAGCGGGCGGCGGAGTTCGCGCGCTCGCTGCTGCGGGCCGAGGCGGTGGTGCGGCTGACGCCGCGGGGGGCGCGCCGGCTGCCGTTCGTGACGGACCGGGCGGCGGCCGAGGAGGCGCTGGCGGGAGCCGTGCCGGACGGCGACGGCCGGGTGACGGCGACGCTGCGGGTGGAGAGCGAGGAGGTCGCCTTCGGGCAGCTCTTCGGGCTCGGCCCGGAGGCGGAGGTGGTGGCCCCCGCCTCCCTGCGCGCGCGCTTCGCCGAGGCCGCGCGGGCGGCGGCGGAGCGCTACCGGTAGTCGGCCACGTCGGGCTTGCCCGTCTCGCCCGCGACGATGAAGCCCCAGGCGTCGGGCCGGGAGCCGTCCGCGTCGGTGAAGTCGTACTCCTTCGCCAGCTCGCCGCTGGACAGGGACCTTCCGGTCCAGCGGTGCCGGTCGGGGTCGGCGGCGAGGGCGGCGACGGCCCGGCCCACGTACACCGGTGACTCGGAGACGGCGAAGTCGGGGACCTTCGCGGTGGCGTCGCGCCAGTTCTCCTCGGTGACGCCGAAGCCGGCGAGCATCTGTTCCGACCTGAGCCAGCCGGGGGTGACGGCGACGGCCGTGCCGCCGAACTCCTCCAGTTCCTTCGCGAGGCCGAAGGCCATCCGGATCGGCGCGTTCTTGGTGAGGTCGTAGTAGAGGTTCTCGCGGAAGCGGGTGCCGTTGTACGCGGCGGTGCCGTCGGTGACCTCGACGACGAGTCCGCCCGGGTTGCGGATCAGCAGCGGGATCGCGAGGTGCGAGGTGATGGCGTGGGTCCGCACGCCGAGTTCGAGCATCCTGAGTCCGCCGGCGAGGTCGTTCTCCCAGGTCTTCTTCCCGAAGACGAGGAGGTGTTCGCCGCCCCAGACGTCGTTGACGAGGACGTCGAGCCGGCCGTGGTCGCGGTCGATCCGGTCGACGAGGGCGCGGACCTGCTCGGGGTCGAGGTGGTCGGTGGGGACGGCGATGCCGCGGCCGCCGGCGGCGGTCACCAGTTCGGCGGTCTCCTCGATGGTCTCGGTCGCGCGGCCGACCTCGCTGAGCTTCTCGCGGGTGGTGCGGCCGGTGACGTAGACGGTGGCTCCGGCGGTGCCGAGCTGGACGGCGATGGCCCGTCCGGCGCCCCGGGTGGCCCCGGCGACGAGGCAGATCCGTCCGTGCAGCGGCGTGGTCTCGGTGGTCATGGTTCCAGGCTGGCAGGAATACCCGACATCTTCTGTCCGGATGGAATCCGGACTTTCCGGGTGCGTCGGGGTCGGGGAACCAGGATGCTGGTCCCGTGATGGACGAGACCGAGTTCTGGGAGCTCATCGACGCCACCCGCGCGGACGCCGAGGGCGATCCCGAGGAGCAGGCGGATCTGCTGGTGGAGCGGCTGACCCGGCTGGATCCGGACACGGTGCTCGACTACGCGCGCCACTTCGAGGCCCGGTTCAACCGCGCGTACCACTGGGACGTGTGGGGTGCGGCGGCGGTGCTGCTCGACGGGGCGGGGGCGGGCGAGGAGGGCTTCGACGCCTTCCGCTGCTGGCTGATCGGGCAGGGACGGGAGGTGTACGAGGGCGGGGTCGCCGATCCGGACGGGCTCGCGGGGCTCCTGGAGGAGTTCGACCCGGAGCTGGACGGGGACGGCGAGGAGCTGGGTTTCGCGGCGGACGAGGCGTACGAGACGCTGACCGGGACGGAGACGCCGGAGCTGGGGATCGCGATGCCGGACGGCGATCCGGAGGGCGTGCCGCTGGACCTGGCCGACGAGGAGGCGCTCGCGGCCCGGCTGCCCCGGTTGTGGGAGCGGTTCAGGCCCTGACCGGTGGGCCGGGCCTGAACCGGGGGGGCGGCGCTCAGAAGTGGGTGCCGCCGTCGACGCGGACCTCGGTGCCGGTGATGAAGCGGCCGTCCTCGGAGGCGAGCATCGCGACGACGCCGGCGACGGTCTCGGGGCCGGCGAAGCCCTGGCCGAGGGCGGGGGCGAGCTTCATGAAGAGCGACATGTCGGCGTCGGCGGGGAGGCCGGGGCCCACGGACTGCTTGCTGGCGCCGGAGCCGTCGGTCATGCCGGAGGAGATGGAGCCGGGCTGCACGGCGGTGAAGCGGATGCCCTGCTTGGCGTACTCGGCGGCGAGCGCGTGGGTCATGGACTGGATGCCGCCCTTGCTGGCCGCGTAGGCCGCCATGTAGGGGTGGGCGAACATCGCGGACGTGGAGGAGAAGTTGACGACGGCGGCGCCGTCGCCCTCCAGCAGCGCCGGGACGGCCTCGCGGATCATGAGGAAGGTGCCGGTCAGGTTGATCCGGAGCACCTGCTCGAAGGAGGCGAGGCTGGTCTCGTGGGTGTGCGAGGAGCGGAGCACACCGGCCGCGTTGACCAGGACGTCCAGGCCGCCGAGGGCGGTGACGGCGGCGGCGACGCCGGTGCGTACGGACTCCTCGTCGGCGACGTCGACGACGACCGTGGTGAGGCGGTCGGCGGCGTCGCCGGCCTTGGCGACGGTGTCCTTGAGGCCGTCCTCGCTGATGTCCGCGGCGACGACGCGGCCGCCCTCGGCGAGCATGCGCAAAACAGTGGCCTGGCCGATGCCGGAGCCGCCGCCGGTGACGAGTGCGCGGCGTCCTTCGTAACGGGTGAGCTGGTTCATGGCGGCGACCTCTCGATGTCAAGCTTCTCTGCCTGGCGTCCACCGTACGCCGAAGTGGCACGTTTTGCCACCCTTGCAATTCATGCACTCAAGGGGTCCGGGGGCGTACCCTCGTACGGTGAGCCACCGACCCGGGCCGACGACCGCGCCGCCCTCCCTGACCCAGCGCCGCAAGGCCGCCACGCAGCTGGACATCGCCCGCGCGGCGGCCGAGCTGTTCAGCGAGGACGGGCCCGACGCCACCACCGCGGAGTCCATCGCCCAGCGGGCCGGGGTCGCGCTGCGCACCTTCTACCGCTACTTCCGCTCCAAGCAGGACGCCGTCGCCCCGCTCCTCGCGGGCGGCGCCGACCGCTGGCGGGAGTCGCTCGCCGCCACCGCCCCCGGGACGCCCCTGGCGGCCGCCCTGGAGGGCTCGATCGTCGCCTCCCTCACCCCGGTCGACGAGGCCGGGGCCGAGGGCCTGCGCTGGACCCGGGGGCTGCTGCGCGCCTCGGCCGAGGACCCGGCGCTGCGCGCGGTCTGGTACCGGGTCAACCAGGAGTCGGAGGAACGGCTCCGCGAGGTCCTGACCGTCCTCGCCGGCCCCGGCGCGGACCCGCTGGAGGTGCGGCTCGCCGCGGCGGCCGCCACCGACGCGATCCGGATCGCCCTGGAGAGCTGGGCCGAGTCCGACGACGCCCCCGTCGAGGGCCCCGGCTCCCCCGCCGCCCTCGCCCTGCGCTGCCTGCTCGGCCTGACGGGCGGACTGGATCTGTAGCCGGTCAGGCCACGCTCGCGAGGAAACTCGCCAGGAGAAGCAGCAGGACCAGTGCGTGCACGACCGTGGCGGCGAGCACGGAGGCGCTCCGGTATCGGCGCAGCAGCCGGACGCCCCAGACGACGGCGGTGCCGAGACCACCGACCATGAGGACCAGCAGGAGGATCGGCCCGATGCCGTGGAAGACCGCCGACACGACGTAGCCGAACAGCGTCGTCGGCAGGCCGAGCAGCCAGATCCACACCGCGCTCATGGCGAGGTGCGGCGGGAGGGGCGGGAGCGGGGGCCGCACGCCCGGGCCGGGGTAAGCCGCCGGCAGTGGTGGCCCCGGCGGCAGGGGCGGTGGAGGGGGACCGGCGGGGGTCTTCGCTCCCCCGGCACCCGGAGTGGCCGAGGCGGCCGTCACCGCCTCCGCGAGGAACGACGCGAAGGCCGGGTCCCGGGCCGCCTCGTCGGCCAGCACCGAGACCGCGATGGCGAAGGCCCCCTCACCGGGTTCGGAGCGCAGCCGCGCGAGGGCGGCCGCCCCCAGCTCACTCGTCCGCAGCCGGTCCTCCACGAGCAGGCGCAGCCGGGCCGTCCGCCGCGCCGTCTCCGGGTCGGCGTCCCGGCCGTCGGCCATCAGCCGTAACGCGCGCTCCGCCCATTCGGCTCCCCGCATCCCGTCCCCCTCGCGCGTGGCCCGTGAAAGCAGCCGCCGCGCCGATCGTACGGGCGCTCCCCCCTGGGGAACAGAGCGCGGCGCCAGGCCGTCTCTTCCGGATCGGGCCGGATCGGGGAGCGGCGTCCGGTGCGCGCGCTCGCAAGGCGGAGGAGGGAGTCCATGCGGTGGGGGCACCTCCCGGCGGTAGCCGGGGGAGGCGCGGGCCCGGCATGATCCGGAAGAGACGGCCTAGCCCAGCGAGCGGCCCATGTGGACGTCGTCGGCGGGCTCGCCGTCGAGGACGAACTCGCCGGGCAGGACCCCCTCGACGGTGAAGCCCTCGGCCTCGTAGAGGGCGCGGGCCGGGCCGTTGTGGCCGAGGACCCGCAGGGTGATCCGGGTGGCGCCGTCGGCGGCCGCCTTCGCCAGGGCCGCCCGCACCAGCGCCCGGCCCACCCCCTGGCCCCGGGCCGCGTCGGCGACGGCGAGGCCCTGGATCTGGCGGACGTGGGCGTTGGAGGGGAGCGGGGTGGGGCGCCCCACGCGCACGTACCCGAGGAGGGTGCCGTCGAGCTCGGCGACGAGGTGCTCCTCCGGCAGGTGGCGCTCGTCGAAGAAGGGCGGGTACGGCTCCGAGGGCGCGGCCGCCACCGCGTGCAGCGTCGACCAGGTGGCCCGGTCCAGCAGGCCCAGCGGCTCGGCGTCGCCCGGGAGGGCGGCGCGGATCACGAAGCTCTCCGACTCGGTCATGACGGCCACTCTGCCACGCCCGGCCGCCCACCGGGCAGGATGGGGGCATGCAGCCTTCCGCCCACCGCAAGCGTGTCGCCGTCACCGGGGCCTCCGGGCTCATCGGCGCCGCCCTCGTCCGCTCCCTGCGCGCCGACGGCCACGACGTCCTGCGGCTCGTCCGCCGCCCGGCCAGGACCGCCGACGAGGTCGAGTGGGACCCGAAGCGGCTGTACGTGGACGGGGCCGGGCTCGTCGGCGTCGACGCGGTCGTGCACCTGGCGGGCGCCGGCGTCGGCGAGCGCCGGTGGACCGAGGCGTACAAGAAGGAGATCCGGGACAGCCGGGTGCTCGGCACCACCGCGATCGCCCGGACCCTCGCCGGGCTCGCCGAGCCGCCCGAGACCCTGGTCTGCGGCACCGCCCTCGGCTGGTACGGCGACACCGGCAGCCGGGCGGTGGACGAGAGCGCCCCGGCCGGCACCGGCTTCCTGCCCTCGGTGTGCGTGGAGTGGGAGGCCGCCGCGGCGCCCGCCGAGGACGCGGGGATCCGGGTGACGTACGCCCGCACCGGACTGGTGGTGGCCCGTCAGGGCGGCGCCTGGGGGCGGCTCTTCCCCGTCTTCCGGGCCGGGCTCGGCGGACGGATGGGCGACGGCCGGCAGTACTGGTCCTTCATCTCGCTCCACGACGAGGTCGCCGCCCTGCGGCACCTGATGGACACTCCGACGCTCTCCGGGCCGGTGAACCTCACCGCCCCCGATCCGGTCACCAACCGCGAGGTGACCGCCGCCATGGGCCGCGTCCTGCGCCGCCCGACGCCCTTCCCGGTCCCCGCCGCCGCCCTGAAGCTGGTCCTCGGGGACTTCGCCGCCGACGTCCTCGGCAGCCAGCGGGTGCTGCCCGGGCGCCTGCTCTCCTCCGGCTTCACCTTCGCCTTCCCCACCATCGACGCGTCGATCCGGGCCGCCGCGCCCCGCTGAGCCGCGCCCGAGCGCTCCCTGCGCTCCCCCGTGCTCCGGCAAGCCCGCCGCGCGCGGGCCCGGTGCCGTGGGAGCGCTGCCTACCCTCGGTGGCCACCAGTCGACATGGATCGCGAACTCGGGCATTCCGGGGGCCGGTTGGGGGCATAGGCCACCAACAGGCGGCGCAGACCTGGGGAGGGGCACGTGCTCAGTACCGCACGCAGCGCACAGCAGGCACAGGCACAGCACGCCGGCGACATCGAGGACGTCGACGTCGTCGTCGTGGGCTCGGGGATCGCCGGGCTCACGGCGGCCCGGCGGCTCACCGGGGCGGGGCTCTCGGTCGCCGTCCTGGAGGCCGAGCCGCACATCGGCGGCCGGCACGCCACCGGCGAGGCCGACGGCTTCCGGCTCGACCGGGTGGGCCGGCTGCTCACCCTCGCCCCGGAGGAGCTGCGGGCCCTGCCGGGGCTCGGCGGCGTGGTGCCGCGGCCCTTCGCGCCCGGGGTGCTGATCCACACCGACGGGCGGTACGCGCGCTGGGGCGCCCCGCACCCGAGGACCCGCAGGGGCGCGTTCACCGTGGCGCGCGCCCTCGCGAGCGCCCCCCGGCATCCGGCGGCCTCCCTGGACCAGGCGCGGCTCGGCGCCTCGCTGGTGCGGCTCGCGGCGACGCCGACGCAGCGGCTGCTCGCCCGGCCCGAGCGGACCGCGCGGGAGGCGCTGGCGGGCCGGCTGCCGTCCAGGACCGTGCAGACGGTGCTGCGGCCGCTGCTCGCGGCCCTCCTCGCCGACCCGGACCTGGCGGTGTCGAGCCGGCGGGCGGACCTGGCGCTGCGGGCCTTCGCGCGGGGCCGGGTGTCGGTGCCGGAAGGCGGGTCGGCGGCCGTTCCTGAGCGGCTCGCGGCGCTGCTGCCGCCGGGCACGGTGCGGACCGGCGTCCGGGTCACGGCGATGTCGGTGGCCCGGGTCGACACGGCGGAGCACGGGCCGGTCGGCTGCCGGGCGGTGGTCCTGGCGACCGGGGCGCGGAGCGCGGCCGGACTCCTGCCGGGCCTGCGGGTCCCGGCGTACCACCCGGTGACGGTGGTGCACCACACGGCGCCGGTGGCGCCGACCACGGATCCGACGCTGCTCCTGGAGTCCGACCCGGGCGGACCGGTGGCGCACACGGCGGTGATGAGCGCGGTGGACCCGACGCGGGCGCCGGCGGGCCGGCCGCTGATCACCTCGACGGTCCTCGGGACGCCGCCGGACGACGCCGAGCGGCGGGTCCGCAAGCACCTGGCGGCGCTGTACGGCACCTCCACGGACGAGTGGGAGCTGCTGGCCCTGCACCACACCCGGGACGCGGTCCTGGCCACTCCCCCGGCGCACGACCCCCGCCGCTCGGTGCGGCTGCTCGCGGGCCTGTACGTCTGCGGCGACCACCGCGCGGCGGGCACCCTGCGCTCCACGCTGGCCTCCGGCGAGCGCGCCGCGGACGCCGTCCTCGCCGACCTGGGGCTGCGCCCCGCGGTCCTGGAGGAGGCGGAGGAGGAGGCCGCCTGACGCGCCGGGCCCCCGGTCAGCCGAGGGCGGAGACGCGGTCGCGGTAGGTGCGGACGGGCGGGGCGTCGCGGTAGGGCTCCAGGCGGCGCTCGAAGTCGCGGACGTACTCGATCGCGCGGGCCGAGCGCATCTCGGCGGCCTGCTGGGCGGCCTCGGCGCCGAGCGCGCACGCCTGGTCCAGCTCGCCGAGGGCGAGCCGGGCGGTGGCGAGGACGACCCGGCAGAAGAGCCGGCTGCGGGCGTAGCCGGGGGCGCGGAGCTGGAGGGCCCGCTCGGCGTGCTGGGCGGCGGGGCGGTACTGCTGGAGGTCGCGGTGGCAGTGGCCCAGCTCGTCGGCGAGCTGGGCCTCGTCGAAGGCGCGGGCCCAGTAGGGCACCTCGTCGCCGGGCCGGGCGGACTCCAGGGCCCGCTCGGCCCGCACGAGGGCGGCGCTGCACGCCCGGGCCTCGGAGAGGACGGCGTGTCCCCGGGCCTCGACGGCGTGCAGCATCGCCTGGACGACCGGGGGCGCGGCGGAGCCGACGCCCTGCTGGGCGACCCGGGCGAGCTGGACGGCCTCGCGCCCGTGGCCGAGGTAGACGGCCTGGCAGCTCATGGTGAGCAGGACGTACGAGCCGTAGGCCCGGTCCCCGGCGGCCTGGGCCAGCCGCAGCGCCTGGACGAAGTAGCGCTGGGCGAGGCCGTGGGCGGCGATGTCGTACGAGGTCCAGCCGGCGAGCCGGGTGAGGTCGGCGGCGGCGGCGAAGAGGCGCCGGCCGGTGGACTCGCCGTAGGTGCCGCGGAGCATGGGCTCGGCCTCGTGCTCCAGGTAGCGGACGAGGGCCTGGCGGGCGTGGCCGCCGCCGTAGGCGTGGTCGAGGGTGCGGAAGAGGTCGCCGACGGAGCGGAGGGCGGCGATGTCGCCGCCGGTGACGCGCTGGCCGGGGCCGCGTTCCGTGCCGCGCTGGCGGGGGACGGAGTGGCGGCCCTGCGGCGGCACCCGGGGGTCCTGGGTCCCGATCGCACGGACCGGACCGCCGGGGACGGCCGGGCGGACCTGCGGCGGCGGGGGCACCGGCTCGCCGCGGGCGACGCGGTCGTCGGCGCGGCCGATGAGCCAGTCGCGGCTGGGCACGACGAGGCCGGCCGGGGTGAAGGCGATCTTGCGGAGCTCCGCGTGGCTGCCGGAGTCCTTGCGCCACAGGCCGCTGACGATGTCGACGGCCTCCTCGGGGGTGGCGGCGAACTCCAGGCCCGCGTAGACCGGCGCGCAGGCGTCGAGCCCGAGGTCCTGGGCGGTGAGGCGGCGGCCCAGGCGGCGGGTGAAGACCTCGGCGATGAGGGCCGGGGTGGTGCCGCGCGGCTGCTGCCCGCGCAGCCAGCGGGTCACGGAGGTCTTGTCGTACCGCAGGTCGAGCCCGTGCTCCAGACCGAGCTGGTCCACCCTTCTGGCGAGCCCGGCGTTGGAGAACCCGGCCTCGGCGATGAGCGCGGCGAGCTGGCGGTTCGGGACGCGCTGCGGTGGTCGTTCCGTCATCGGCTGTGCGGTCTCCTGCCTTCGGGCGCAGGTGGCAGCCCGTTTTCGACCCTCATGGAACGGCGTGAATGTAGCGGTCCTCCCGGCCCGTACCGCCAGCTTCGCCCCACATTCATCCGATCGTGTGAGGAACCGGAACCATGGTTGCCACTTCGCGCTGACAGCGGGCCCGGCCCGCACCCGTCTCCACCTGCCCGAGGGGTTCGCGGCGCGCCGCCGTACAGTGGCAGGGGCGCGTAAGACGCAGGGTGCCGGGCCGGCTCCCGCCCCGGGACGATCCCCGGAACCCGGCCGCGGGCACCCAGGAGGAGGCATGGCCGTGAGTGAGCTGCAATTCGTCCGCCTGGGCTTCGGCACGGACGCCGTCGAGTACCGGACGGCCTGGGACAAGCAGCGCGAGGTGCACGCAGCGCGATTCGCCGACGAGATCGGCGACACCTGTCTGCTCCTGGAACACCCGCCGGTCTACACGGCGGGCCGGCGCACGCAGGACAGCGAGCGCCCGCTCGACGGGACCCCGGTCGTCGACGTCGACCGCGGCGGCAAGATCACCTGGCACGGCCCGGGCCAGCTGGTCGGCTACCCGATCCTCAAGCTGCCCCGCCCGGTGGACGTCGTCGCGCACGTGCGCCGCCTGGAGGAGGCGCTGATCCGGACCGCCGCCGAGTTCGGCGTGGCGACCACCCGGATCGAGGGGCGCAGCGGGGTCTGGGTCCTCGGCGACCCGGTCGAGCGGCGGCCCTCCCTCGGCGGGCTCTCGCTGGACTTCGACCCGCGGCTGACGGACGAGGAGTTCGACCCTCGACTGCACGGCCCCGAGTACGCCCCCTCCAACGCCGGCCAGCGCCGCGAGGACCGGAAGCTGGCCGCCATCGGCATCCGCGTCGCCAAGGGCGTCACGATGCACGGCTTCTCCTTCAACGTGAACCCGGACAACGCCTGGTTCGACCGGATCATCCCGTGCGGCATCCGCGACGCGGGCGTCGCCTCGCTCGCCAACGAGCTGGGCCGCGACATCACCGTCGAGGAGGTCCTCCCGGTGGTCGAGAGGCACCTGCGGGACGTGCTGGAGAACGCGGAGCTCAAGCCGCGCGAGATCGAGCGGCCCGTGGAGACGGCGTCCGCCTGAGGAATGCCGGGCTCTGGCCACGGGTTGGCCAGACGTAGCAAGGCATGGAAGCAACGGGCGTACCCTGGTGTGCGCCGAAGAATCGAAGCTACAGGAGCCGATGTGTCCGCAGTCGCCCCCGACGGACGCAAGATGCTGCGCCTGGAGGTCCGGAACGCCCAGACCCCCATCGAGCGCAAGCCCGAGTGGATCAAGACCCGCGCGAAGATGGGTCCGGAGTACACGAAGATGCAGAGCCTCGTGAAGAGCGAGGGCCTGCACACGGTCTGCCAGGAGGCGGGCTGCCCCAACATCTTCGAGTGCTGGGAGGACCGCGAGGCGACCTTCCTCATCGGCGGGGACCAGTGCACCCGGCGCTGCGACTTCTGCCAGATCGACACCGGCAAGCCGGAGGCCCTCGACCGCGACGAGCCGCGCCGCGTGGGCGAGTCGGTCGTCACGATGGACCTGAACTACGCCACCATCACCGGCGTCGCCCGCGACGACCTGGAGGACGGCGGCGCCTGGCTGTACGCCGAGACCGTGCGCCAGATCCACCAGCAGACCGCCGAGCGCGCCGCGGGCCGCACCAAGGTCGAGCTGCTCGCCCCCGACTTCAACGCGGTGCCGGAGCTCCTCAAGGAGGTCTTCGACTCCCGCCCCGAGGTCTTCGCGCACAACGTCGAGACCGTCCCGCGGATCTTCAAGCGGATCCGCCCCGGCTTCCGCTACGAGCGCTCGCTGGACGTCATCACCCAGGCCCGCGACTACGGTCTGGTCACGAAGTCCAACCTGATCCTCGGCATGGGCGAGACCCGCGAGGAGGTCAGCGAGGCGCTCAAGCAGCTGCACGACGCGGGCTGCGAGCTCATCACGATCACCCAGTACCTGCGCCCCTCCGTCCGGCACCACCCCGTGGAGCGCTGGGTGAAGCCGCAGGAGTTCGTGGAGCTGAAGGAGGAGGCCGACGCGATCGGCTTCTCCGGTGTGATGTCGGGCCCGCTGGTCCGCTCCTCGTACCGCGCCGGCCGTCTGTACCAGCAGGCGATCGAGAAGCGCGGCGCGATGGAGGCCGTCCAGGCGGTGTGAGTCCCCGCACATGTTGTTACCCGTCGGTAGGACCGGCGGGGGAGCGGCCCGTACGGCCCCGCAGTTCAGCGGGGCGGTACGGGCCGCTCCGCCGTTCGGGGGTCCCGCATCAGCGTTTCATCAGGGTTTGACCGTCGGGTCATGCCCTGGTAACACCGTTCTGTGAGCATGGTTCCACGCACCGCCACCATCCGCTCGCCCCCCACCTCGTCTCACTCGCTCCCGAGAGAGGACCCCTCCATGCCGGCCGCCCAGACGCACGTCCGCGTCAGTGCCCTCCCGTCCGTCACCGGCGCCCTGCGGGCCGTCGAGTCCCTGTTCCTGGGCGCCGGCCAGCGCACCGCCCGCCGCAACGCCTGGACCGCCGTCCTGGAGGACCGCCGCCGCGCCAAGGACCGCGTCGAGGCCCAGCACGTGCTGGAGGCCGCGTCTGGCCGGACGTCCCGGGCCACGTAGACTTCAAGGCATGGCGAGGAAGGCAAACACGGGCGGCGCTGACGCCGCGAACTCAGGGCGACTGAAGCAGATCGCCCTCACGTACAAGATGACCCGGAAGGCCGACCCCAAGGTCGGGCTCGTCGTGGCCGGCGTGGGCATCGTCGTACTCGGTGTCCTCCTCGGTATCGGCTTCCTGATCGGACACCCGGTCTACCTGGGCATCCTGGGCTTCGTCCTGGCGCTCCTGGCGATGGCGATCGTCTTCGGCCGGCGCGCCGAGCGGGCGGCCTTCGGGCAGATGGAGGGCCAGCCGGGCGCGGCCGCGGCGGTGCTGCAGAACATCGGGCGCGGCTGGACGGTCACCCCGGCGGTCGCGATGAACCGCAGCCAGGACGTGGTGCACCGGGCCGTCGGCCGCCAGGGCATCGTCCTGGTCGGCGAGGGCAACCCGAACCGGCTGAAGCCCCTCCTCGTGGCCGAGAAGAAGAAGATGGCCCGCATCCTGGTCGACGTGCCGGTGACGGACATCATCGTCGGCAACGACGAGGAGGAGGGCCAGGTCCCGCTCAAGAAGGTCCGCACCAAGATGCTGAAGCTGCCCCGGCTGCTCAGCGGCCCCCAGGTGACGGCGGCCAACGACCGGCTGCGCGCGATGGGCGACCTCATGAGCAACATGCCGCTGCCGAAGGGCCCGATGCCCAAGGGCATGAAGATGCCGCGCGGCGGAAAGATGCGCTGACGCGCACGAAGAACCGGAAAAGGGCGGTGCCCCGGACCTCCGAGAGGTCCGGGGCACCGCCCTTTCGTCTGTTCTCCCGCGTCCCGGGTCGGACGTCAGACCCGCACCTGGACGGCGCCGGAGAAGCGGTCGTGGAGACCGCGGCCGTCCCGGTCCCAGACCAGGGCGGGGATCGCCAGGCAGGTCAGGGCCGCGCGGAGCACGGCGCGGGGCAGCGAGAGCCGGCCGCCCGCGACCGAGACGACCCGCAGGCGGAAGAGGAGCTTGCCCGGGGTGGCGCCGACGGTACCGACGGTGAGGGCGTTCAGGGCGAAGAGGATGAGCAGGGCCCAGTTGCTGGTCGCCTGGCCGTAGCCGTCGGTGATGAGACCGTATGCGATCAGCAGGCACAGGCCCCAGTCCACGGCGAGCGCGCCGAGCCGCGCGCCCGGGCGGGCGATGGAGCCGGGGCCCTCCTCGGGGAGGCCCAGCTGCTGCCCCCGGTAACCGAAGTCCACGCCTGCTTGCTCCGCCGCGGCACGGGGGCCGGAGAGCCACGATCCGAGTGCTTGCCTGTTGTCCACCCGACCACCGTACTGCGCCCGTTTTCGATCACTTCGGTCCGGGTGCGGCTGAGGCGCGACACGGAGGGACACCACACGTCCCGGTTAACTTCGACGAAACAAATGGGTCATGCTTGAGAAATCCCGACTGCCTAGGGTCGGGTACGAGCGTGCGCCACCGCACTGGTGCATCACCGAGCTGCAACCCCGCCCCTCCCCGGGCCGGGAGTAGGAGGAGTTGGATGTCCAAGCACGGGTTCCAGAACGCCGAAGAAGTCGCGAAGTTCATCAAGGACGAGGACGTCAAGATGGTCGACGTCCGCTTCTGCGACCTTCCCGGCGTGATGCAGCACTTCTCGATCCCGGCGACGGCCTTCGACCCGTCCGAGGAGCTGGCCTTCGACGGCTCGTCGATCCGCGGCTTCCAGGCCATCCACGAGTCCGACATGTCGCTGCGCGCCGACCTCTCGACGGCCCGCCTGGACCCGTTCCGCCGCGACAAGACGCTCAACATCAACTTCTTCATCCACGACCCGATCACGGGCGAGGCCTACAGCCGCGACCCGCGGAACATCGCGAAGAAGGCGGAGACGTACCTCGCCTCCACCGGCATCGCCGACACCGCGTACTTCGGCCCCGAGGCCGAGTTCTACGTCTTCGACTCGGTCCGCTTCGAGACCTCCGCGAACCAGGGCTTCTACCACATCGACTCCGAGGCCGGCGCCTGGAACACCGGCTCCGAGGAGAACAACCGCGGCTACAAGGTCCGCTACAAGGGCGGCTACTTCCCGGCCCCGCCGGTCGACCACTTCGCCGACCTGCGCGCCGAGATGTCCCTGGAGCTGGAGAAGGTCGGCCTGCAGGTCGAGCGCCAGCACCACGAGGTGGGCACCGCCGGCCAGGCCGAGATCAACTACAAGTTCAACACGCTGCTCGCCTCGGCCGACGACCTGATGCTGTTCAAGTACATCATCAAGAACGTCGCCTGGCGGAACGGCAAGTCCGCGACCTTCATGCCGAAGCCGATCTTCGGCGACAACGGCTCGGGCATGCACGTCCACCAGTCGCTGTGGTCCAACGGCGACCCGCTGTTCTACGACGAGGCCGGCTACGCGGGCCTCTCGGACACCGCCCGCTACTACATCGGCGGCATCCTCAAGCACGCCCCGTCGCTGCTCGCCTTCACCAACCCGACGGTGAACTCCTACCACCGCCTGGTCCCGGGCTTCGAGGCGCCGGTCAACCTGGTCTACTCGCAGCGCAACCGCTCGGCCGCCATGCGCATCCCGATCACGGGCTCGAACCCGAAGGCCAAGCGCGTCGAGTTCCGCGCGCCGGACCCGTCCTCGAACCCGTACCTCGCCTTCTCCGCCCTCCTCCTCGCGGGCCTCGACGGCGTGAAGAACAAGATCGAGCCCATGGAGCCGATCGACAAGGACCTCTACGAGCTCGCCCCCGAGGAGCACGCGAGCGTCCCGCAGGTCCCGACCAACCTGGAGGCCGTCCTCAAGGCCCTGGAGGAGGACAACGAGTACCTCCAGGCCGGCGGCGTCTTCACCTCCGACCTGATCGAGACCTGGATCGACTACAAGCGCACCCACGAGATCGCCCCGATCCAGCTCCGCCCGCACCCGCACGAGTTCGAGCTCTACTACGACCTCTAAGCCGCGAGGCACCCCGCACCACCACGAAGGCCGCCGTCCCGGGATCCCGGGGCGGCGGCCTTCGCCGTCGCCGGAAGTCAGCGCTTGTCGCGGATGAAGGTGCGGACCATGCGGCAGGTGAGGTTCGAGGGCGGGTGGATGCCTATGCGCTCGGCCATGGTGCGGATGGTGGCGTTGGTCGCCTTCCTCGGGACGTAGACGCCGGAGTCGAGGAGCGCGATCGCGAGGCGCATGGCCTTCAGGCGGCGGTTGTGCGTGACGTACCACTCGCGGGGGCGGCCGGCCGGAAGGGCCTTCTTCTCGACGGGCGTGAAGGGTTCGATGGACGGCCTGCGGATCACGGCGACTGCCATGGGCTACCTCCTGGCGAACGGTGGCGGGGGCCCTCCCCGGGGCCCTTGCCTTCGACTCCCATTCTAGAGCGGGGCACTGACAATCGGGCCTGGTCGGACGGGGTTTGGGGGTAGCGTGGAGGGATGGAGATCTGGATCAATCCCGCCTGTTCCAAGTGCCGTGGCGCCCTCACTCTGCTCGACGCGGAGGGGGCCGAGTACACCGTCCGGAAGTACCTGGAGGACGTGCCCTCCGCGGACGAGATCCGGGCCGTGCTCGGACGGCTGGGGCTCGAACCGTGGGACATCACGCGGACCGGCGAGGCCGTCGCCAAGGAGCTCGGCGTGAAGGAGTGGGGGCGGGAGCCGGGTGACCGGGAGCGGTGGATCGAGGCGCTCTCCGCCCACCCGAAGCTCATCCAGCGGCCCCTCATCACCGCCGACGACGGTACGGCCGTCGTCGGCCGCACCGAGGAGGCCGTCCGCGACGCCCTCGGCCGGCGTTAGCCGCCGTCCGCGCTCACAGGGGCGTCGCCTCCGCCTCCGCCTCCGTGAGGAGTTCGGTGAGGCGGAGGGCGAAGCGGGCGTCGCAGGGGTGGGGGGTGCCGGTGCGGGCCGCGGCGAGCAGGGCGGTGATCGCCTCGGTGTACGCGGGCCGGGCGCCGTTCCAGGCCGGGAGGGTGGTGCTGCCCGCCGTGCCGTGGAGGGTGAGGGACGCGCCGGCCGCCGCCGGCGGGGCGCTCAGGGTGAGCGTGGCCGTGCTGCTCGCGCCCGTCGTGTGGCCGAGGACCAGGTGGTGGGTGTCGTCCGGGCCCTTCGCCGCCCGCACCCGGGTGACGTCGCCGAGGACCGGGACGAGGACCGAGAGGACGTGCGGGCCCACGTCCCAGAGGCCGCCCTTCTCGCGGCGCCAGGGGCTCGCCGCGTACGGGCCGGCGGCGCCGGGGCCGTAGAGGGAGCCGAGCCAGCGGGCCTCGGCGACGTACCAGCCCCCCGTCGCCCGCTGTTCCTCGATCCAGCGGGCCGTCTCCGGGGCGAAGCGCAGCGTGCAGAAGACGACCGAGGCGACGCCCGTCTCCGCGACCGCCTCCGTGACCTCGCGGGCCGCCTCGACCGTGGTCGCCAGCGGCTTGTCGAGAAGGAGGTGGCGGCCGGCCCGGGCGGCGCGGGCGGCGAGCGGCGCCTGGACGTCCGGCGGAAGGGCGAACGCGACGGCGTCGCAGGCGTCGAGGAGGGCGTCCAGGTCGTCGTACGCGCGCGTGCCGTGCGCCGCGGCCAGTTCGGCGGCGGCCTCCGGGCGGCGGCCCCACACCCCCTGGAACTCCACCCCCTCGTGGGCGGCGAGCGCCGGGGCGTGGGTGCGGGCGGCCCAGGGGCCGGTGCCGAGGAGGCCGATGCGGGGACGGTCGGGGAGGACGGGGAGAGCGGCGGAGGCGGGGAGGGTGCTGTGCGTGGCCATGGGGGCCAGTCTGCCGTGTGGGCGCGGGCGGGCGGGAAAGCGGTGGCGGCGGGGGGTCCGCGGCGTCTAGCGTGCTCGGGTGCCGGCCGCGGGACTTCGGTACGACTTCCGATACCTGCCTTGTAAAGCAACGTCTTCGCTGATCGTGCTCCCTCTCCCCGGCCGGCACCCCGACACGCGAAAGACAGGGGGCGTCGTGTCCGAGCTCGTCGCCGCGGAGGACGTGCTGCTGTTCGTCAACGCGGCCGTGACCGCCACCGGGCAGCGGGAGTTCCGCTCCTCCGCCGCCGAACAGCGGCTGTCGCTCGCCTTCCTGCACGAGTACGTACGGGTCAACTACCGGCCGCTGTACGCCGCGTGCCTCGCGCTCGACATCAACGACCACAACGCCGCGCTCGTCGTCGAGCAGCTGCTGCGCACGCCGGGCGAGGCCGGGGACGGGGAGGGCCGCCTGGTGGCGGCCCGGCTGGCGCGGATGGCGCCGCCGCGGGTTTACCGGCTGTTCCGGGCGCTGCGGGAGGCCGGGGTGAACAACCGGCGCACGCGCGCGATCGTGCGGGAGTGGCTGGCGGCCCGGCCGGATCCGGCGCTCGACGCCGTGAAGTACCGGCCCGGGGTGAAGGCCGCCCTCAAGCACGCGCACGTGGCGCCCGCCGACGCCGAGACCGGCGACTTCCTCTTCGCGCCCGGGCGCCGGGTGCGGTACGAGAACCGGACCCTGGAGGCGTACCGGCGGGCCCACTACGCCGAGGACGCGCTGTACGAGCTGCCGTTCACGGTCGCCGAGGGCTTCGCGGCGCGCCACGGGGTGGACCGGGAGGTGTTCCTGGAGCGGATCGCGCCCCGGATGACCCGGCTCGAACGGCTGCGGAGCGCCCGGACCGCGGGAGCCCCCGACCTGACCGTGATGCCGCTGACCCGGCTGGCGCTGTACGTGCTCGCGCTGCCGTTCGCCGAGCGGGCGGCGCGGCGGGCCGAGCTGACCGGGGCGCTGCGGGCGGCGGCGCGGCGGGCGGCGGGGCCGTACGCGGGGAGCTGGGGGCGGGTCGCGGCGGTCCTCGACGACAGCTTCTCCTCGTCGGGTTCGGCGGTGAAGCGGCGCCGGCCGCTGGCGGTGGCGCTCGGCTGCCACTTCCTCCTGGAGGCGCTGGCGGCCCCGGGGGCGTACACCGGTCTGTGGACCTCGGGCGGTACGGATCCGCTGCTGGTCAGGCCGTACGGGCCCACTCCGCTGGGGCTGCGGATCCTCGACGCGCTCGACGGCCGGCCCGAGCGGCTCGTGGTCGTCTCGGACGGCTGGGACAACGCTCCGCCGGGCCTGGCGGGCGAGGTGCTGCGGGTGTGGCGGTCGCGGCTCGACCCGGAGCGGCGGACGGCGGCCGTGCACGTGAACCCCGTATACGACGCGGGGGTGTTCGACGTGCGCCGGCTCGGGCCGTCGGTGCCGGCCGTCGGCATCCGGGACGCGGAGGACCTGCCGGCGCTCGTGGAGATCGCCGGGTTCGCCGAGGGGCGGACCGGGCTCACGGAGCTGCGCGCCTATCTGGACCGGCGGGTGGCGGACTTCCTGGCGGAGCACGAGAAGGGGGCGGGACGGTGACGCGGATCGATCTCACCGGGCTCGACGTGCGGGCCGCGCAGGTGTGGGGCGGGATCCGGCTCGTGCCGCTGGTGCGGGAGGAGCCGGTCGAGGGGCTGCGGCTGCACCGGGAGGTGTACGAGCGGGCCCACGGGGACGGGTCCTCGTCCGTGGACGTCGGCGACGGCACCGTCTACACGTCGTACGTCCCGCACGGCTTCGTCGCCGACTGGTCGGGGACGGGCCGGGAGGAGGAGGCGGCGTACGGCACCCGGCTCGGGGACGCGCCGCGCGCCGCCGTGCCCGTGCGCGCCCCGCACCACCGGCTCGCCAAGCGGCGGCGCGGCGAGCGCCGGCTGCGCTTCCTGCCGCTCCACCTCGCCCTGGACGGGTACCTCTCGCTGCACTTCGGCGGTCCGACGGTGCTGTGGGAGGAGTGGTCGCGGCAGGCGCTGCGGCGGGGTCTCCCGCCGCGGGCGGAGGCGGCGTACGCGGGCGTGGACGTGCCGGGGCTCTCGGAGGCGCTGCGGGTCTTCGAGGTGCACCCGGGCCAGTGCGGGGTCCTGGTGTACGCGGCGGACGCGCTGGCCGCGGCCTTCGTCGTGCCGCATCCGGAGGACTACCGGCTGCTGCATCCGACGCTGGTGGAGGACCTGTACGGCGAGCTGGTGCACCAGTACGCGCACTACGGCGCGCCGGTGCCCGAGTTCACGGCCCGGATCGGGGACGGCGCCGGCGGCATCCGGAACCTCGCGGACCTGCGGGCGGCGGCCCGGGAGCAGGAGCGGCGCTGGGCGGTGGCGCACGACGGGCTGATGGCGCGGGACCTCCTGGAGACGCCGTACGCCTTCGAGCGGGCGTACCGGATGGGGTCCTTCTCCCTGTACCGTTTCCTGCCGCCGTTCCTGCGGGACGGGCGGGAGCAGCACATCGGCGAGCTGATCACCGACCGCAAGGGGCGGACGGCGTACCTGAAGACCTTCCGGCTCTCGGACGCGCAGGTCAGACGGGGTCACCTGCTCCGCCGGCTGGCGTCCTGCGACTGGCACCCGGGGCGGACGGCCGAGGCGCTGGGCGTCTCGGGCGAGGAGCTGGTCCGGCGGATCCGGTCGGCCGGTTTCGGCCCGCTGCTCGACGCGCACGGCCTCGCACGGGCGGCGCGCGTATCACAGGAAGGCTGAGTAACACGGGGTTCACAAACGGGCAACCGCCGGGAAATCCCGTGTTGCGAAGCTGCGGTCACACGAAAGGCGCCACGGGCGGCGGGCCGGGTCACCGGCCGGACGTTCGGCGCCGCCCCGCAGCTTCTCGCAGCGCCGCGAGCCGCCGCGGACGACACCCGCAGCAGCACGCCACGCCCTAAGGATGACCCCGTGACCTTCAAGGCTGAGTACATCTGGATCGACGGCACCGAGCCGACCGCGAAGCTTCGTTCCAAGACGAAGATCATCGCGGGCGAGGGTCTGCCGCTGGCGGAGCTGCCGATCTGGGGCTTCGACGGTTCCAGCACCAACCAGGCCGAGGGCCACGCGTCGGACCGCGTCCTCAAGCCGGTCTTCTCCTGCCCGGACCCGATCCGCGGCGGCGACGACATCCTGGTGCTGTGCGAGGTCCTCAACACGGACATGACCCCGCACGCCTCCAACACCCGCGCCGCGCTGGTCGAGGTCGCCACCAAGTACGCCGCCCAGGAGTCGATCTTCGGCATCGAGCAGGAGTACACCTTCTTCGAGGGCACCCGTCCGCTCGGCTTCCCGGTCAACGGCTTCCCGGCCCCGCAGGGCGGCTACTACTGCGGCGTCGGCGTGGACGAGATCCACGGCCGTCCGATCGTCGAGGCGCACCTGGAGAACTGCCTCAAGGCCGGTCTCGGCATCTCCGGCATCAACGCCGAGGTCATGCCCGGCCAGTGGGAGTTCCAGGTCGGCCCGCTGGCCCCGCTGGAGGTCTCCGACCAGCTGTGGATCGCCCGCTGGCTGCTCTACCGCACGGCCGAGGACTTCAACGTCTCCGCGACCCTCGACCCGAAGCCGGTGAAGGGCGACTGGAACGGCGCGGGCGCGCACACCAACTTCTCCACCAAGGCGATGCGCGAGGGCTACGACGCGATCATCACCGCGTGCGAGTCGCTGGGCCAGGGCTCGAAGCCGCTCGACCACGTCAAGAACTACGGCGCCGGCATCGACGAGCGCCTGACGGGCCTGCACGAGACCGCCCCGTGGGACGAGTACTCCTACGGCGTCTCGGACCGCGGCGCCTCGGTCCGCATCCCGTGGCAGGTCGAGCAGGACCAGAAGGGCTACATCGAGGACCGCCGCCCGAACGCCAACGTCGACCCGTACGTGGTGACCCGCCTCATCGTGGACACCTGCTGCGAGGCGCTGGAGAAGGCCGGCCAGGTCTGATCGCCCGCCAGTTCCCCGAAGGTGCCCGCCGGTTCGCCCGGCGGGCACCTTCGCGTTCGGCGGGCGTCCGGCCGTCCGGCGGGCGTCTCTCCCCGTGGACACCCCTTCGCTCCGGCGTTCCCTCCTGGTTTAATAGGGATATGGCCAGCATGGAGCGGAACGACAGCGCGCGGGGTCGCCATGACCTCGAGCCGTTCTGGCCTTCCCGCCAGCACCACGACTTCGACCGGTGCTGTCGGCGCGTGAGGAACGCGTCGGCCCTCTAAAACCCCGACCGGAGACCCGTCCGGTCCGTGGCCTTCGGCCGACGCGCAGTGACGTACGACGCCTGTCCGTCCGTTTCTTCACGCGAGAAAGCCGAGTCCTCACCATGGCCCACGTCCAGGCCGCCGCCCCGCTCGCCCCCGCCGCCCGCCCCCGCCTGCGCGCCGTCGCCCCCGACGAGGTCGCCGGGCTCGCCCGGGTCGCCGACTTCCTGCCGCCGGGTGCCACGCTGCTGCCCGCGCCTCCGCACGCCCTGCCCACGCTGCCCGGCCGGCCGCCGATGGTCGGCTACCTGGTGCTGCTGCCCGCCGAGCAGGAACCGCCCGCACCGGTGCCGGCCGGGGTCGAGGGGCCGGTCGCCATCGACGACGAGCGGCGGATCGCCACCGTCGACGGGCGGGCGCTCGACCTGACGTATCTGGAGTTCGAGCTGCTCGCCCACCTCGTCGCCCACCCGTACCGGGTGCACACCCGCGACCAGCTGGTGCAGACGGTGTGGGGGTACGGCCACGTGGGCGACGGGCGGACGGTCGACGTCCACGTGGCCCGGCTGCGCCGCAAGCTGGGCGCCGAGCACCGCCGCACGATCCAGACCGTGCGGCGGGTCGGCTACAAGTACCTGCCCTGACCGGCGGCTAGCGCGTCCTCGCCCGCCGGTTCACCAGGGCGAGGACGAGCTCCGCCGCCAGGAGCACCAGCAGGCTGACGCCGAGCAGCGGGACGAACCAGCCGACGACCGCGGCCGTCGCCGCGAGCGGCAGCAGGAGCGTCACCGGCAGCTTCCGCCAGGCGCCCCGGCCGACCGGGCGGCGGGGGCGGCGCAGCCACCACATGCGGTAGCCCCAGACGATCATCAGGACCAGCGCGAGGGCGAGGGCGGCGAGGGCCAGCTGGTTGAACAGGCCCAGGAAGACGCCGGTGTGGGCGTCGATGCCGATCCGGGTCAGCTGCGCGAGGAGCGGGTACTCCGAGAAGGAGAGCCGGTCGAGGACGGTGCCGTCGGCCGGGTCCAGGGCGACCTGGTCCAGCTCGACCGGGAACTGCTTGTCGGTCTCCTTCACGACGTAACCCCTGCCCTCGGCGGGCAGCGTGACGGCTATCGAGGTGCTGTCGATCCCGGCGGCGCGGGCGGCGGCGACGGCCCGGTCGACGCCGATGTCGGCGGTGGGCGCCGGGGCGGGGTCGGCCGGCCGGTGGCCGGGGCCGTGGCCCGCGTGCTCGCCGCCCGCGCCGCCCGTGCCGCCCTCGACACCGGCCGAGAGGGTGGGGGTGGCGCCGCCGAGACCGTCCTGCAGGGCGCCGATGTTCTCGCCGGCGTACCGGGACCAGGTCAGGCCGGTCGCGGAGAGCAGCAGCAGACCGAGGGCGGCCCAGAGGCCGACCGAGCCGTGCCAGGAGAGGGTGCGGCGGCGGGACTTGGGGCCGCGCTCCGGCAGGAACAGCGCCCGCCGCCTGGTGCGGCGCCGGGCGAACCAGAGGACGAGGCCGCCGAGGACCAGCACGAAGAGCCAGCTCGCGGCGAGTTCGCTGTAGATCCGGCCGGGTTCCCCGAGGTGGAGGTCGCGGTGCAGGCCGTCGATCCAGGTGCGCAGCGGCAGGGCGCCGCCGCTGCCGTAGCTGGGCAGCTGCCCGCGCACCTCGCCCGTGTACGGGTCGACGAAGACGGCGAGCGAGGTGCCCTCGGGGGCGTCGGGGTCGGCCATCAGGACGCGGGTGGTCGCGCCCGGTTCGGCGCCGGGCCAGACGGCGGTGACGGTGCCGTCCGGGTTCGCCTCACGGGCCAGGCCGACCTGGCGGTCCAGCGGGAGGACGGCGTCGCCGGCCGGCACGGAGAGCTCGTGCGCGTACACGGCCTTCTCCGCCTGGAAGGACAGCGCGTAGAGCAGCCCGCTGAGGGCGGCGACGAGGAGGAAGGGGGCGGCGAGGAGACCGGCGGTGAAGTGGAGCCGGAGGAGGAGGGGCCGGAGGGCGGCCCAGGCACCGCGGCGGGACGGCGGGGAGGCGGGCGCCTCGGGTGCCTCGGGTGCCTTGGGCGTCTTCGGCGGCTTGGGCACCTCGGGCGTTTCAGTTGTCTCGGGCGTTTCGGGCGTCTCCGGCGGCTCGGGCGTCTCCCGTGCCTCGGGCGTCGTCGCCGTCTCGGGTGTTTCGGGCGCCTCGGCCGCGTCGGCGCCGGAGCGGGACGGCCGGGAGGTCGGCTTCTCGGCCGTCTCGGGCGCGTCGGCCGTCTCGGGCGCGTCGGGCGTCTCCGGCGGCTCGGGCGTCTCCCGCGCCTCGGGCGTCGTCGCCGTCTCGGGTGTTTCGGGTGCCTCGGCCGCGTCGGCGCCGGAGCGGGACGGCCGGGAGGTCGGCTTCTCGGCCGTCTCCGGCGCGTCGGGCGTCTCCGGCGCGTCGGGCGTCTCGGGCGCGTCGGGCGTCTCCGGCGCGTCGGGCGTCGTCGCTGTTTCGGCCGCGTCGGGGCGTGCGGGATCGTCGATGGTCATGACTGTCCTCGGAGTCTCGTGAGGGGTCCGGTGGGGGCCTGCCGTCGGGCAGGGGGAAGCGGCCCCCGGCGGACGTCAGACGAGTGGACCGAGGACCGTGGCGCGGGTGAGGGGCGGGCGGGGCGGGCCGCGCCGGGAGAGGACGGACGCGAGGACGACGACGTGCGGCCGCCGGGCGCCCCGGCGCGGCCGGCGCACCGGGCGACGCGGGTCGCCGGGGACGGCGACGGGCCCGAGCGGAACGGCGAACAGCCGCCGCAGCGGCCTGGACGCCCCCTCCGCGAGCGCGAAGAACGCGGCCTCGCCGCGCGCCAGCCACAGCCCGCAGACGAGCGCGGCCAGCAGGTGCGCGGCGAGCATGCCGGCCCCGCCGTCGAGGAGCGCCTCGGGTGCGGCGGCGGTGGCGCCGTGGGCGCCGTGCGCCCCGTGTACCGCGTGCTCCCCGTGCTGCCCGTGGCTCGTCGCCGTCGCCGTCGCCGGAGCGGTTTCCGGGTGGGCGCCCGTCAGGGAGAACGCGAGGTGAAGGGCGCCCTGGGCGGCCAGCAGGCCGGCCGCGCAGGCGACCGGGCCGCGCCGGCGGCCGGCCGCGCACCAGGCGCCGGCGGCCGTGACGGCGAAGGCGGCGAGGAGGGCGAGCGGGTCGAGGGCGTGGACAGACATGGACGAATGCCCCACCGCTGCCAGGACGACGCACACGACCGCGAACAGGGCGGCTCTCAGGGCGCGCAACGGCGAGAGGGGGTGCGTCATCGGGGGACATGGTGTCACCCGCCCGGGTGACTGGACAGACCGCCTCCCGGTGGTACGGAACGGACTACTTCACCTGCTGGTGCCGAGTGCGGATCCGGCCGTTACGGTCGGGAGAGAGTGCCGCGTCCCGGCCCTGCCCGGGCCGTGTCCCGGCCGCGTCCCGTCGGAGGAGTACCGCCCATGCCCGCGATCGCCGCCGCCTCCGTCGCCAACCTCCGGGACCTCGGCGGGGTGCCGCTGGGCGACGGGCGGTCGGTGCGGGGCGGACTCGTGCTCCGGTCGGCGCAGCTGGACCGGCTCGAACCGGACGAGGCCGTGGTGGCGGGGCTGAAGCTGCGGACCGTCGTCGACCTGCGGACCGCCGCCGAGCGCGCCGACCGGCCCGACCGGCTGCCGGACGGTGCCCGGCTGCTCGTCGCGGACGTGCTCGCCGACCACCTGGCGGCGAGCGGGCTGCCGCCGGCCGCCCGGCTGAAGACGCTGCTCACCGACCCGGCGCTCGCCGAGCGGCACCTCGGGGGCGGGCGGATCGTCGACGCGATGCGGGCGACCTACCGGGCCTTCGTCGGCAGCCCCTCCGCCCGCGCCTCCTACCGCGCCCTGCTCGTCGAGCTGGCGACGCCGGGGGCCGGACCGCTGCTCTTCCACTGCACGGCGGGCAAGGACCGTACGGGCTGGGGGGCGACGGTGGTGCTCGCGCTGCTCGGCGCGGACGAGGCGACGGTGCGGGAGGAGTACCTGGCGGTGAACCCGGCGGTGCGGCAGGCGTTCGCGCCGATGATCGAGGGCTTCGTCACCCAGGGCGGCGACCCCGACCTGGCGCTCGCGATGATCGGGGTGCTGCCGGAGTACCTGGACGCGGGCCTGGAGGAGGTCGCGGAGCGGCACGGTTCGATGGAGGCGTACGTACGGGACGGGCTCGGGGTGCCGGACGGGACGATCGCGCTGCTCCGGGAGCGGTTGACCGTGTACGCGGCCTGAGGCGGCCCGCCGGAGCCGGGCGGCGCGCGGGCCCGGCCGGGGTGACCATCGCAAGAATCGCTCGTTCTGCTGAACGTGAGCACCCAGGATCTCGTTCCCTCGCCCGTGGGCCCCGTCGACGTCGAGCAGGCCGAGGCCGCCCTCGTCGAGCGCTATCCGCGGCTCGTCCGCATCGCCTATCTGGTCCTGCCGCCGACGATGGGCCGCAAGCGGCGGGTGCTGACCGCGCACGCGCTGGTGCAGCGGGCGCTGCCGCGCCGGCGGGTGCCGGGACCCGCCGTGCCGGAGCCGCGGCGGCCCGAGGACGCGGTGGATCCCGGGTACGCGTACGTGCGGGGCGAGGTGCTGCGGCAGGCGCTGGTCGCCGGGCTGCCGCTGCGGCGGCTCGCCGTGCCGCGCCGGGCGCAGCTGCCGCCGCTGCTGCCGCAGGTGTGGGGGCTGCGCCTGTTCCCCCGGGCGGGCGGGGCGGACGAACTCGCCCTGGACCAGCTGCTCGCCCGGCTCTCCGCCCCGGCCCGGGCCGCGTACGTGCTGCGCGGTCTGGAGCGGCAGGGCGACGCGGAGGTCCTCCGGGTGCTGGCCGCGGCGGGCGCCGGGGATCCGGAGTCCGCGCTGGCGGAGCTGGCCGCGCTGGAGGAGGACGGGGAGGACGAGGGCCTCGCGGCGGGTGGCCCGGCCGGCCGCCCCGGAGGCCCCGTCCCCGGCGCGGCGCGCCCGGGCGGGCGCCCCGGCCGGGTGGGCGAGCAGGCGGGGCCCGGGCGCGTCCGCGACGGCGTGGCCGGTGCGGCCGGCCCGCCGGAGACGGGGTCCGCGGCGGGGGCCGGCGGGGCGGGGGCCGTCGCCGGGCCGTCCGGGGGAGGCCACGCGGCGGGCGACCGGGCGGGGGCGGGTCGGCGGCTCGGCGGGGCCTCGCTGCTCGAATCGGCGGAGTTCGACCCCTGCACGCTCCAGGCGCGCCCCGGGGACCTGCTGCGGCGGCGGCAGCACGGGCGGGCGGTCCTGGTGGGGGTGGTGGCGCTCCTGGTGTGCGGGGCGCTGCTCGGGCTGCCGGGTGACGGCTGGGGCAGAAACGGTGCTGCGGCACCGAGTTACGCCCGCAACCCCGCCGCCGAGGCCGCGCTCGACCCGGCGAAGGTGAGACGGGTCGCGCCGGCCGTCTGGCCCGGGGCCGTCCGGCGGGACTTCTCGGTGTGGCCCGCGCGCGGGGAGCTCGCCGGGGACGCGCCGCTGCTGCGGCGGGCGCTCGCGGTGTGGGCGCGGCCCGGCGCGGCCGTGGAGTCCTCGGCGACGCCGGGCACGCCGGTCGGGCCTCCGATGGGGCCGCCCCAGCTGCTGTTCGCGGGGCGGGTGGACGCGGCCCGGGTGGTGCTCTTCCACGACGGGCTGCGGATCGTGCGGTACGCCGAGCCGGTGGAGGGGACGGCGGGCGCCGCGCTCGACTTCGCCCGCACCGACGGTGCGGAGGGGCCGGGGGCGAGCGCGGTCGTGGTGACGCGGGCGGCGGGCAACGTGCGGTACCTGACCGCGCCGTGGGTGACCGGGTCCGCCGTACGGGACCTGCTGATGCCCGGCAAGGAGCCGTGGACGCTGGGGCGGGACGCGCACGGGGTGACCGACGCGGTGCCGAGCCCCGCGCTCGCGGAGGAGTGCGCGCGGTGGAACACCCTCCAGGTGACGGACGACTCCGGCGGCCGGCTGCTCGGCGACCTCGGCGAGCTGGTGCCGGCCCGGCTGCTGTGGGGGCCGCCCGGCGCGCCCGTCGACGCCACGGGCCGTGAGGCGCGGGCGGTCTGGGCGCGGACGGCGTGTCAGCTGACGACGGTCCTCGGGCAGGGGGTGGGCTCGGTGCGGGCCTGGCGGTTCGCCCGGCAGTCGCTGCCGGAGGGCGCGGGGCGGGCGGCCTGGGTGTGCACCCGGGCGGAGACCTGGCGGGGCACCGGCAGCCGGGTCCTCGCGCAGTTCCTGCCGCCGGACCCGAAGGTCCCGGCCGCGCTCGCCGCCCGCGCGCAGGACGCGCCGGCGTGCGGGGTGCGGGAGCCGAGGGTGCTGGCCGGGGCGCTGTGGCAGGCGCCGGCAGGCGGCTGGTACGTGCTGGCCGCGGGCGGCCCCGACCTGGTGTCGGTGCGGGTCGAGGGCGGGGTCACGGCCCGGGCCGAGGGGCCGGTCCTGGCGGCGAAGGCGTCGGCGGGCGCCCGCGCGGAGCTGAGCGCCACCCTGAAGGACGGCCGCCCCATGCCCGCCCTGCGCTGAGCCCGGACGCCCCGGCGCGGCGCGGGAGCGGGAGTGGTGCGCGGGAGGCGGGCGGGGCGCTCGCGGGGGCCGGGGAGACGTGGGCGGGGCCGGCCCCGCACGGAGCGCTCGGCGAGGCCCGGCGGTAGGCGGTCGGGCCCGTACCGCTGTCCAAAAAGCCCCTGCACGACTCTGTTCCCGGTGCTTACTCCTCAGTACATTGACGGCATGTCTAATACGCAGCCTGCACCGGTGGCGTCGGAGCACGTCGAGCTCAAGGCGCGCAAGGTCGCCTTCGACTGGCAGGAGACCCCGCTCCACTGGGTCCCCGGCGACCCCTTCACCACGCACACGATCAACGTGCTGCACCTGCTCCTCCCGGCCGGGGAGCGGTGGTTCGTGCACGTCTACCAGCAGGCGCTGCCGTACATCACCGACGACCGGCTGCGCGAGGACGTCATCGGCTTCATCGGGCAGGAGGCCGTGCACTCGCAGGCGCACGACGACGTGCTGCCGCACCTGCGCCGGCAGGGGCTCGACCCGACGCCGTACACCGCGCAGGTCGACTGGTTCTTCGAGAAGCTGCTCGGCGACCGGACGCTGCCGCCGGGCCGGGCCCGCCGCTGGTGGCTGATGGAGCGGGTCGCGCTGATCGCCGCGATCGAGCACTACACCGCCTTCCTCGGCGACTGGGTGCTCAACGCCGACGAGCTGGACCGGCGGGGCGCCGACCCGATGATGATGGACCTGCTGCGCTGGCACGGCGCCGAGGAGGTCGAGCACCGGGCGGTCGCCTTCGACCTCTTCATGCACCTCGACGGCGGCTACCGGCGCCGCGCCCGCACCTGGGCGCTCGCCTTCTCCGCACTCGTCTTCCTCTGGCAGCGCGGGGTCCGCTTCTTCATGGAGAACGACCCCGCCCTGCTCGACCCGAAGGTCGCCTGGGCCGACTTCTACCGCAAGGGCCGCGAGGGCGTGCTGCCGTCCACCCCGGCCATGCTGCGCTCGATCCCCCGCTACCTGAGCCGCGCCTACCACCCCTCCCAGGAGGGTGACACCGCGCAGGCCGTCGCCTACCTCGCCTCCTCCCCCGGCGCCAACGGAGGCCGCTGATGCCCCGGTTCACCACCGTCGCCCTCGTCGCCGGCGCCGCGCTCCTCGTCCGCCGGGCGGTCCGCTCCCGGATGACGACCGCCCCGCTGTGGCCGATGCCGTCCCTGGAGACGCCGGTCTCCGGGTACGGGCGCGGGGCGACCGTCCCGCGCCGGGTGCTCGTCACCGGCCGGGCCGTCCCCGCCGAGGGCGTCGTCGAACTGCGCCTGGAGGGCGAGCGGCTGCCGTCGTGGGAGCCCGGCGCCCACGTCGACGTCGTCCTTCCCTCGGGGCAGGTCCGGCAGTACTCGCTCTGCGGCGACCCGGCCCAGGCGGACGTCTACCGGATCGCGACCCGGCTCATCGACGAGGAGCAGGGCGGCCGGGGCGGCTCGCGCGAGGTGCACGAACAGCTCCACGAGGGCGCCGAGATCGAGATCCGGGGGCCGCGCAACCGCTTCCCGCTGGTCGACTCCCCCGCGTACGTCTTCGTCGCCGGCGGCATCGGGATCACCCCGATCCTGCCGATGGCCAGGGCCGCGGAGGCGGCGGGCGCCGACTGGCGCCTCGTCTACTGCGGACGGTCCCGCGCCACCATGCCGTACCTGGCGGAACTGGTCCGGCTCGGCGGCGAGCGAAGCGAGATGGGGGTCCCCCCGGCCGAAGGCCGGGGGAGGGTGACGGTCGTCGCGGAGGACGAGGACGGGTATCCGGACCTGTCCTTCCTGGCCCAGGCGCCGGCCGAGACGCAGGTCTACTGCTGCGGCCCCGACGGGCTCATGGACGCCGTCTCCGCCGCGCTGCCGGAGGGCCGCACGCCGCGCCTGGAGCGCTTCTCCGCGCTCGCCCCGGCCGACGGCACCCCCTTCGAGGTCGAACTCCGGCGCTCCGGGCGGACGGTGGCCGTCGCCGCCGACCAGTCGGTGCTCGCGGCCGTACGGGAGGAGGTGCCAGGCCTCATGTACTCCTGCACCCAGGGCTTCTGCGGCACCTGCCGGCAGACCGTCCTGGAGGGCGAGGTCGACCACCGGGACGAGCTGCTCACCGACGCGGAGCGGGCGGACTCGATGCTGGTCTGCGTCTCGCGCTGCGCCGGGAAGAAGCTCGTCCTCGACCTCTAGGACGTCAGGGCAGGATCAGCCAGTCGCAGGCGAGGGCGGCCGCGAGGCCGCCCACGAGCAGCCAGGTGCCGAGCCGGGTACGGCCGTTGCGGGCCAGCTCGATGACGATCCCGCAGAGGATCATCGCGAGGCCGTAGACGCCGACGACCAGCACGGAGGTCCGGCTCGCGAGGCGGACCACCAGGATCACGCCCATCGCCACCAGCAGCACCGAGGCGGCCGCCACGCGCAGCCGCCTCGCCTGCTTGGGGGTCATGCCCGCGCCGGACCGCTCGCCGTCGTCCTCCGGCGCGTCCTCGTGCGCGTCCTCCGCCGCGTCCTCCGCCGCGTCCTCGTGCGCGTCCTCCTCCGACTCCTGTTCCTCCGGCGCCTCGTCGGGCTCGTCCGGCTCGTCCGGCGCGGAGGTCTCGGGGTTCTCGGCGGCCGGGGTTTCCTGGTCGGAAGCTGTCATGGACGAGGAGCGTAACGGACCCCGATAGGCTGTTCGTATGACGACCGGTGTGCGGCGCAGGATGGGCGTCGAGGAGCGCAAGCAGCAGCTGATCGGGGTGGCCCTCGAACTCTTCAGCAGCCGCTCCCCCGACGAGGTCTCCATCGACGAGATCGCCGCCGCCGCGGGCATCTCCCGGCCGCTGGTCTACCACTACTTCCCCGGCAAGCAGAGCCTGTACGAGGCGGCGCTGCGGCGCGCGGCCGACGAGCTCGCGGCCCGCTTCCTGGAGCCGCCGCAGGGCCCGCTGGGAGCGCGGCTGCTGCGGGTGATGGGCCGCTTCTTCGACTTCGTCGACGACCACGGCCCGGGTTTCGCGGCGCTGATGCGGGGCGGTCCCGCGGTGGGTTCGTCGACGACCAACGCGATGATCGACGAGGTGCGGCAGGCCGCGTACGAGCAGATCGTGGCCCATCTCGGGGTGGCGGACCCGTCCCCGCGGCTCGAACTGGTCGTGCGCTCCTGGGTGTCGCTCGCGGAGTCGACGGCGCTGCTGTGGCTGGACGGGCGGCGGGTGCCGCGCGCGGAGCTGGAGCGGAAGCTGGTGCACGACTTCGCGGCGCTGACGGCGGTGAGCGCCGTCCACGACGAGCAGACGGCGGAGGTGCTGACGGCGGTCCTGGCCCAGGAACCGCCGGACGGCCCGTTCGCCGAGCTGGTGGGCCGGCTGCTCACCCTGGCGCCGGCCCCCCTGCCCGTCGTGCCGGATCAGGCCTTGCGGTAGGCGTTCTCGAGGTCGCGGACCTCGACGGCGAGGCGTACTCCGTCGGCTCCCTTGAGGTGCCGGGCCAGGAGGGCGAGCACGGCCTGCGCGAGGTGGGTCTTGAGCGCGTCGGTCCGCCCGAAGGCCAGGGCGATCTCGATGTGGACCAGGGCGGCGTCGGTGGCGCCGTCGCCGACGACGGTCTCCGCGACCTCGCGGAAGCGGGTCTTGCAGTTGCCGACGGAGGTGCGGACGGTCTCCGCCACGAGGCCGTGGAGGTCGAGCGCGAAGGCCCGCCGGTCGAAGGGGACGGAATGGTCGACGGTGATCTGCGGCATGACGGCCTCTCGTGCGGGTCCTGGGTGTCCGGCCCCAGCCTCACGACGAAGGTCCCGGCCGCACAAGGACGGCCGGGACCTTCGCGACGACTTGGTCAGGTCGTGGCGGCCTTGAAGACGGCGACCGTGCGGGCCGGGACCGTGAAGGTGCCCGAACCGGCCTCGTACGAGGCGGACCTGGTCACGGCGTCGGAGCCGTTCGCCTGGACCGGGTGCAGGCCGTAGGCCGTGCCGGCCAGGGCGGCGACCGTCTGCGCCCGCTCGTCCGGGGTCGCGTTGAAGACGACGACGAGGTCACCGAGGCGCATGGTGATGACGCCGGGGGTCTCCTCGGTGCCGGAGAGCGGGAAGGAGAGCCGTTCCTGCACCTGTCCGGCCGTGGCCAGGGAGAAGCCGGGCTCGGTGGCGCGGATCCGCTGGAGGTCCCGGTAGGCGGCGGAGGCGCCGTCGATCTCCTCGCAGCCGACGGTCAGGTTCGGGTTCGTGAGAAGCGGCTTGCCGTAGCCCCACTTGGCCTTGTTGTCGGCGGCCGGCGGGAGGCCGATGCCGAAGCCGTTGCCGTCGCGGCAGTCCCAGTGGATCGAGTTGAACCAGTCGCCGCTGTCGTACGAGTTGCGGTCGAGGGACTTGGAGCGGAGCAGGTCGGTGCCGGCCTGGGAGAGCGCCGGGCCCTGGGAGAGGGTGGCGGTGGCCATGGCGAGGACCTGCATGCGGGCCCGGTCGGCCGCGGAGGTGCCGGCCGGCAGCTTGAAGGCGAGGGCGTCGTAGAGGGTCTCGTTGTCGTGGGCGTCGGCGTAGGCGAGGGCGTCGCCGGGGACGGCCGCGTAGCCGGCCGGGGCGCCGTTGTAGTCGACCTCGGAGCCCTTGACCGTGCGCCCGGAGGTGTCGGTGAAGGAGTAGGACGCGAGGTTGCCGCTGAGGCCGACCTTGATGAGGTCCTGGTAGTGCAGGAGGCGGGCCTTCTGCTGCTCCGGGGTGCCGTTGGCGGTGGAGGCGTTGGGGTCGGTGTAGAGGCCGGAGGCGAAGCCCTGGACGCCGGGGTCCTCGTCGAAGGGGCCGCCGCCGCGGACGGCGTCGCGGGCCCGGTCGGAGAAGGTGGCGACGCCGGTGCCGGCCATGTTCTTCTGGGTGGCCTGGACGAAGC
This sequence comes from Streptomyces sp. NPDC047974, assembly GCF_040653375.1. Lineage (NCBI taxonomy): Bacteria > Bacillati > Actinomycetota > Actinomycetes > Kitasatosporales > Streptomycetaceae > Streptomyces > Streptomyces sp. NPDC047974. The sequence continues at coordinate 40,537 of NZ_JBEZNU010000003.1, read as the reverse complement.
GGGCGTCGTCGGCGATCTCGCCGAAGTTCCAGCCCTCGCCGTAGAGGACGATCGCCTTGCCGTCGACGCCGTCCTTCTCGACGGTCAGGGCGTCGAGCGCCTCGCGGACGGCGAGGATGTTCTCCTTGGGGTGGTGGCCCATGAGGTCGAAGCGGAAGCCGTCGACCTTGTACTGCCTGGCCCAGGTGACGACCGAGTCCACGACGAGCTTGCCCATCATGGCGTTCTCGGGCGCGGTGTTGGCGCAGCAGGTGGAGGTGGCGACGGTGCCGTCGGCCTGGAGGCGCTGGTAGTAGCCGGGGACGATCCTGTCGAGGACGGACTTGTCGGACTGTCCGGCGGCGACGGTGTGGTTGTAGACGACGTCCATGACGGTGCGCAGGCCCTGGCCGTTGAGCGCCTGGACCATCTGCCGGAACTCGACCGTGCGGCGGGTGCCGTCCGGGTCGGTGGAGTAGGAGCCCTCGGGGACCGTGTAGTGCAGGGGGTCGTAGCCCCAGTTGTACGCGTCCTTCGCGGCGGCCTCGGCGACGCAGGCCTGCTGCTCCTCGGAGTCGGGGGCGTAGACCTTCAGGTCGCAGGCGGGTTCGGCCTGGCCGGACTTCTTCTCGGGGATGGTGCCGATGTCGAAGGCCGGGAGGAGGTGGACGTAGTTGGTGCCGGAGTCGGCGAGGGCCTTGAGGTGCCGCGAGCCCTTGCTGTCCTTGTCGGTGAAGGCGAGGAAGGTGCCGCGGTGGTCGGCCTTCGCGGTGGGGTCGGCGATCGAGAAGTCGCGGACGTGGAGTTCCTGGATGCGGGCGTCGCGCAGCGGCACGGCGGCCGGCTTCCGCAGGCTCTTCCAGCCGGCCGGGGCGAGCTTCGGGTCGGCGAGGTCGACGACGAGGCTGCGGGCGGAGTCGGCGGTGAGGGCGGTCGCGTACGGGTCGGTGACGCGGTTCTCGACGAGCTTGCCGACGGTGGGCGCCCAGACCTTCACGACGTACCGGTAGGGCTTGCCGGTCCAGGACCGGTCGCCGGTGACGGACCAGACGCCGGTGGTGTCGTCGCGCCGCATGCGGACGGTCCTGCCGTCGAGTTCGAGGGCGACGGACTGGGCGGTCGGGGCCCACACGGAGAGGGTCGGCCGGCCGGCCCGGAAGACCGGGCCGAGCGCCCGGGAGGTGGCCTTCGCCGCGTACAGGTCGTCGAGGACGCCGGCGGTCTGCACGCCGGTGGCGGCGAGCAGGGCGCCGTTGGCCGCGCGCTGGGTGGCGATCAGCTGGCCGCGCAGGGAGGAGCGGACGCGGTCGGCGTCGCGCGGGTCGACGGTGAAGGCCGGATAGTCCTTGAGGTGCGGGAACTTCGCCTTCTGGGCGTCGGTGAGGCTGCCCGCGTTCAGCCGGAGCCACTGGCCCTCGCTGCTGAGGGCGCCGTCGGTGACGGCGATGCCGCCGTCGGGGGCGTACACCAGCTGCTGGCTGGTGGAGTCGTTCGCCTTCACCTTCCAGACGACGGTGTTCCGGTCGATCCACTGGGCCTCGGCCTTGCCGAGGTCGAGGGCGGGCGCGCCGCCGCTGGTCGGCAGGAGGTGCTTGGGCTGCCCGGCGAGGAGCCAGACCTGGTGGCCGGTGGCGGCGAGGTCGAGGGACTGGTCGGTGGGGAGGTCCTTCTCGTCGCCCTTGTGGAGGATGTACGAGAGGGAGGTGGCGCCCTCGGCGAGCGGCACCTCGTACACGGCGCCGTAGGCGTCGACGCGGGTGGGCAGGAGGGGCTTGGACCAGTCGGTGGGCTGGGCGGCGCCGGTCCACAGGTGGAGGCCCCAGCCGTCGTAGTTCCCGTCCGGGCGCTGGTAGTGGATGACGGCCTTGGTCTTGTCCGGGGCGGTGGGGGCCGGGTCGGTGTCGGACTGGCCGTCCTGGCCCTGGGTGATCCAGACCTCGCCGGTGCGGCCGAGCTGGACGGTGCGCTGGGGGCCGTCGGCGGCGCCGTCCTTCTCCACGGTGTAGGCGACGGAGGAGGCGCCCTCGGGGACCTTGACCCAGGCGAAGGCGCCGTGGGCGTCGCGGCCGGTGAAGGCGGCCTGCTGTCCGGCGGCGTTCAGGGTCCAGCCGTCGTAGTCGCCGTCCTCGCGCTGGTAGTGGACGATCGCGTAGGGGCGTTCGACGGCGACGGGCTTCTCGGGGGCCGGGGGCGCGCCCGCGGTGGTCGCGGCGGTGGCGCTCGCGGTGTGTCCGGCGGCGTCGACGACGACGGCCTTGTAGCGGAGCGGGGTGCCGGCGGGGGCGGTCACGTGCTGGGTGACCTTGTAGGGGGCGTGGTCGGCGGTGCCGAGGGTCTGCCAGCGGCCGTTGCCGACCTGGGCGGCGAAGACGACCCGGCTGAGGGCGTCGCCGGTGACGTCGGCGGTGAGCTCGACGGTGCCGGTGGAGCCGGCGGCGGGGGCCTTCAGGGCGACGGACGGCTTCCCGGTGACGGCCGGGAGGGGCCGGTCGGCCCGGAGGACGAGGGTGGAGAGGGCGGGGACGGTGACGGTGACCTTGCCGTCCTTCGCGGTGACGGCGCCCTGGCCGCCGTACAGGGTGCGGAAGGAGGCGGAGTCGACGGGGAGGGTGACGGTCTTCGGCTCGGTGGCGCTGTTGGCGGCGACCAGGTACTCGACGCGCTGCTTCGCGTCGGTGCGGGAGGCGGCGTAGACGGAGTCCTGGGCGTAGCGCTCCTGCTGGACGCCGTCGCGGAGGGCGGGGTGTTCGCGGGTGAGCTTCGACAGGGCGGCGATCGACCGGTAGAGCGGGTGGCCGGTGTCGTAGGCGTCGGTGTCGTGGCCGCGGTCGGTGCCGAGCCGGTCGTCGTCGAGGTAGTCGGCGACCCGGGTGGCGAAGAGGGGCTGGCGGGCGTCCTTGTCGCCGCCGGCGCCGGTGAAGCCCTGCTCGTCGCCCGAGTAGACCACCGGGTTGCCGCGGGAGAGGAACATCAGTTCGTTGGCGAGGGTGGCGCGGCGGACGAGTTCGGCGTCGGAGGCGTTCGGGTTGTCCTGCTTCAGGAAGGTGCCGAAGCGGCCCATGTCGTGGTTGCCGAGGAAGGTGACCTGCTCGTAGGCGTTGGCCTTGTCGGTGGTGTACCGGTAGTCCTCGGCGAAGACCTTGGCGAGGCGGTCGGCGCCGGAGCCCTGGGAGGCGAAGGCGCGGGCGGCGTCCTGGAAGGGGAAGTCGAGGGTGGCGTCGAGCCGGCCGCGGGTGACGTAGGGGGCGGTGACGGCGGTGTCGGCGGAGTAGACCTCGCCGAACATGAAGAAGTCCTCGCGGCCCCGCTTCTTGGCGTAGGCGTCGAGGGCGGTGGCCCACTGGGTCCAGAAGTCGAGGTCGACGTGCTTGACGGTGTCGATGCGGAAGCCGTCGATGTCGAAGTCGCGGACCCAGGTCTCGTAGATCCTCCGCATGCCCTCGACGACCTCGGGGCGCTCGGTCCACAGGTCGTCGAGGCCGACGAAGTCGCCGTACTCGGCGGACTCGCCCTGCCAGGTCGAGTCGCCGCGGTTGTGGTACATCGTGGGGTCGTTGAGCCAGGCGGGGACCTTGTCGCCGCCGCGCGCGACGGGGGTGTACGGGAAGGAGTCGGCGTCGACCCCGCCGATCGCGGTGCGGTCGTCGAAGGGGCGGCCGTCCTTGTCGAGGTACGGGTAGGCGCCCTTGGGGCGGTAGCCGTACTTCTTCTCGGCGTAGTCGACGGTGTCGGCGGTGTGGTTGGTGATGACGTCGAAGAAGACCTTCATGCCCTTGGCGTGGGCGGCCGCGATGAGCTTCTTGAGGTCGTCGTTGGTGCCGAAGTGCGGGTCGACCTGGGTGAAGTCGGTGATCCAGTAGCCGTGGTAGCCGGCGCTGGCGTCCTTGCCCTCGCCCTGCACGGGCCGGTTCTTGAAGATCGGCGCCATCCAGATGGCGGTGGTGCCGAGGCCCTTGATGTAGTCCAGGCGCTGTGTGAGCCCCTTGAGGTCGCCGCCCTGGTAGAAGCCCTTGTCGGTCGGGTCGAAGCCGGTGGCGGTACGGCTGCCGGTGAGGCCGCCCTTGTCGTTGGAGGTGTCGCCGTTGGCGAACCGGTCGGGCAGCACGAAGTAGAACTGCTCGCGGGTGAGGTCCTGGCGGGCCGGTTCGGCGGCGAGGGTCCGGTCGGAGGGCGGGGCCGGCGGGCGGGGCGCCGCGGTCGCGGGCAGGGCCGGGACGAGGGCGGCGACGAGGGCGGCGGCGAGCGCCACGGCCGTTCGCTTGGGTATCACGGGGGCTCCCTGGAGGTACGGGAAGAGGGGGCCGCCCCGGTCGGGGCGGCCCTGCGGAGGGAGGGGGCTCAGCTGCGGAAGGTGTCGTTCAGGACGATCTGGCCGGAGGCGGGGACGGTCGCGGTGCGGTTGGCACCGGACTCCCAGGTGACGTTCCCGGCCGCGTCCTTGCGGACGTACTTGTACTCGAAGACCGTTCCGGCGGGCAGGTTCACCGTCAGCTTCCACACGGGGTAGGTGGCGGGGTCGAGCTTGGGGGCGGCGGCCGGGGCCCAGTTGCCGAGCTCGGCGCGGTTGCCGACGACGTGGATGTTCTGGCCGGGCACGGTGGTGGCGGTGACGTTGAAGGAGGCGCCCGCGGTGGCCGGCGGGGTGGTCGGCGGGGTCGTCGGGGTGGTGCCCGAGCCGCAGTTCACGGCCCCGGTGTGCAGGGCGAGGGCGGTGTTCGCGGCGAGGGTGGCCGTGAACCGGCCGGAGGCGTCGACCGTGACGGCCGTGTTCGACTGCACGTCGCAGTAGGTGCCGGCCGGGAGGGAGCTCTGGAAGGTGCGGGTCAGGGCGGAGGACTCGTGGTTGAGGGCCACGTACGCCTTGGAGCCGCGGCCGAACGCGATCGCGTTGTTGCCGTTGTCCCACCAGTTCGTGACGGCCTCGCCGCGGGCGGTGTTGCGGAAGGCGACCATGGAGGAGATCTCGCGCCAGGCGTGCTGGCACTTCCAGCCGTCGGTGTAACAGGCGTTCACCTGGCCGCCGTTGGGCGGTCCGGCGTCCTTGTCGGTCCACTCGTAGCCGGAGTGGACGTCCGGGGAGCCGTAGGGCCAGGCCAGCATGAAGACGGAGGCGAGGGTGTAGTTCGCGCCGTCCTTGTAGGTGAGGGTGTCGCCGCCGCGCTCGGTGTCGTGGTTGTCGACGAAGACGCCGGACTGGCCGGAGGGCATGTGGCCCCAGGCCTCGCCGAAGTTCTTCAGGTAGGCGAGCTTCTCGTTCTGCAGGACGCGCTTGAGGTCGCGGGCGTAGCGGAACTCCTGGACGTCGCCGCTGCCGAGGTACTCGCTCGGGGAGACGGCCTCGCCGGCGCCGTGGATGGCCTCCAGCTTCCAGTAGACGGAAGGATTCGTCAGCTTGGCCTTGATGGCCGCGAGGTCGGCGGCCGGCATGTGCTTGGCGGCGTCGACGCGGAAGCCGTCGACGCCCAGCGAGAGCAGGTCGTTGAGGTAGCCGGCGATCTTCCCGCGGACGTACTCCTCGCCCGTGTCGAGGTCGGGGAGGCCGACGAGCTCGCAGTTCTGGACGTTGGCCCGGTCCTGGTAGTTCGAGATGGTGGCCCGGCAGTCGTCCATGTCGGCGCCGGAGTAGAGGCCCGGGTAGTCGTACTTGGAGAACGGGGTCCCGCCCGTTCCCGTGCCGGAGCCGTTGGCCATGTGGTTGATGACCGAGTCCGCGACCACCTTCACACCGGCGGCGTGGCAGGTGTTCACCATGTTCGCGAAGGCGGCGCGGTCCCCGAGCCGGCCGGCGATCTTGTAGCTGACGGGCTGGTACGAGGTCCACCACTGGCTGCCCTGGAGGTGCTCCTGGGGCGGGGAGACCTGGACGTAGCCGTAACCGGCGGGGCCGAGGCGGTCGGTGCACTCCCGGGCCACCGAGGCGAAGTTCCACTCGAACATCACCGCGGTGACGTCCTTGGTTCCCGGCGGGGTGGCCTGGGCCGGGGCGTTCGCCGTGACGGCCGCAGCGGCTCCCGCCACGAGGGCGAGTGCAGCGGCCACGGTCTTTCTTGCCATGCTTCCTCCTGGACGACGTCCCTGTCGTGTCGAGAGCTGTTCGCAAGAAGTTGCCGAAACTCTCAGCAACTGTTTTCAGCCGCGACCGTAGGGGCGTACAGGCGTGCGGTCAATACTTCACGCACGCCCATCGCAAGGGATTGCGCAAGGAGTTACGGCGCCGCGTGCGGCGGCTGCGCGGTGGACCCGCGCACGACCAGCTCCGGCTGGAAGACGAACTCGGTGCGCTGCACCGGATTGCCCTCGATCTCCTCCAGGAGCGCGCCGACCGCCGCCGTCGCCATGGCCTGCACGGGCTGGCGCACGGTGGTCAGCGGCGGGTCGGTGAAGGCGATCAGCGGGGAGTCGTCGAAACCGACGACGGAGACGTCCCGGGGCACGTCGAGGCCCCGGGCGCGGGCCGCCCGGACGACGCCGAGCGCCATCAGGTCGGAGCCGCAGACGATGCCCGTGCACCCCTCGTCGAGCAGGATCTCGGCGGCGGCGTGCCCGCCCTCGACGCCGAACAGGGTGGGCCGCACGAAGCGTTCGGCCTCCGCCCGCTCCACACCGAGGGACTCGTACAGCTCGGCGGCGAAGCCCTCCGCCTTGCGGCGCGAGGGCACGTAGCGGGTGGGGCCGATGGCGAGGCCGATCCGCTCGTGCCCCAGCTCGGCCAGGTGGCGCACGGCCATCCGGGCCGCGGCCCGGTCGTCCGGGGAGACGAAGGTGGCGTCGATCCGCTCGTGGTAGCCGTTGATGAGGACGTACGGCACGCCCCGCTCGGTCAGCCGGCCGTAGCGCGCCGGGTCGGCGGTGGCGTCCGCGTGCAGCCCGGAGAGGAAGACGATGCCGGCCACCCCGCGCTCGACGAGCTGGTCGACCAGCTCGTCCTCGGTGGCGCCGCCGGGCATCTGGGTGCAGAGGACCGGCGTGTACCCGTGCCCGGCCAGGACCTGCTCGACGACCTGCGCGAAGGCCGGGAAGATCGGGTTGGTCAGCTCGGGCACGACGAGCCCGACGAGGCCCGCGCTGCGGCGTTTGAGCCGTACGGGGCGCTCGTAGCCGAGCACGTCGAGCGCCGCGAGCACCTTGTGCCGGGTCGCGCCGGCCACCCCCGCCTTGCCGTTGAGGACCCGGCTGACGGTGGCCTCGCTGACCCCGGACTGGGCCGCGATGTCCGCGAGCCGCGGGGCACCGTTGCCGGTGCCCCGCGGCGGGGGGATCGTCACACCGCCCACCAGACGGTGGTGTCGGCCGGCACCTCTGCGGCGTCGTCGACGATCCTGATGTCCTCGTTGGAGAGGAGATACCGGCCGGGCAGCGGGACGGTGATGGCCCGGCCGGTGGTGTTGGCGGTGCAGACGAAGCCGTCGCGGCGGAAGGAGAGCACACCCTCGGGTGCCTCCAGCCACTGCACGTCCTCGCCCGCACCGAGTTCGGGGCGCTCGCGGCGCACGGCGAGCGCGCTGCGGTACAGCTCCAGGGTGGAGCCGGGGTCGCCGGTCTGCGCCTCGACGCTCAGGCTCCCCCAGGTCGCCGGCTGCGGCAGCCAGGAGCCGCCTCCGCCGAAGCCGTACGAGGAGCCCTCGACGGTCCACGGGATCGGCACCCGGCAGCCGTCGCGGTAGCCGTCCTGGCCGCTGGCGCGGAAGAAGGACGGGTCCTGGCGCACCTCGTCGGGCAGGTCGGTGACGTCCGGCAGGCCGAGCTCCTCGCCCTGGTAGACGTAGGCGGAGCCGGGCAGCGCCAGCATCAGCAGGGTCGCGGCGCGGGCCCGGCGCAGGCCGAGCTCGCGGTCGCCGGGGGTGCGCAGCTGGGTGCCGAGGCCCGCCGGGTTGGCGAAGCGGGTGGCGTGCCGGGTGACGTCGTGGTTGGACAGCACCCAGGTGGTGGGCGCGCCGACCGGGCGCATCGCGGCGAGCGAGGCGTCGATGACGGTACGGAGCTCGGTCGCGTCCCAGTGGGTGCCCAGGTACTGGAAGTTGAACGCCTGGTGCATCTCGTCGGGGCGCACGTAGTTGGCGGTGCGCTCGACGGTCGGGGTCCAGGCCTCGGCGACGAGCACGCGCTGCCCGTCGTACTCGGCGAGGATCTGCCGCCAGGAGCGGTAGATCTCGTGGACGCCCTCCTGGTCGAAGAAGGGCATGACGTCGTTGCCGAGCAGCTTCAGCTGGTCGTGGGCGCCGATGTCGGGCAGGCCGGCGGCCTTGACCAGGCCGTGGGCGACGTCGACGCGGAAGCCGTCGACGCCCATGTCGAGCCAGAAGCGCAGGATCGAGCGGAACTCGTCGCGGACGGCCGGGTGCTCCCAGTTGAAGTCCGGCTGCTCGGGCGCGAAGAGGTGCAGGTACCACTCTCCGTCCCCGACCCGGGTCCAGGCGGGGCCGCCGAAGATGGACTCCCAGTCGTTGGGCGGGAGTTCGCCGTTCTCGCCCTTGCCGGGGCGGAAGTGGTAGCGCTCGCGCAGCGGGGAGCCGGGGCCCTCCCGGAGGGCGCGCTGGAACCACTCGTGCTGGTCGGAGGAGTGGTTGGGGACCAGGTCGACGATGATGCGCAGGCCCAGGTCGTGGGCCTCGCGGATCAGGGCGTCGGCGTCGAGCAGCGAGCCGAACATCGGGTCGATGGCCCGGTAGTCGGCGACGTCGTAGCCGGCGTCGGCCTGCGGGGAGGCGTAGAAGGGGGAGAGCCACACGGCGTCGACGCCGAGCTCCTTGAGGTACGGCAGCCGGCTGCGGATGCCCTCCAGGTCGCCCATGCCGTCGCCGTTGCCGTCGGCGAAGCTGCGCGGGTAGACCTGGTAGATCACCGCGTCTCTCCACCAGCCGGTGTCGGTGCCGGTGGTGGGGGCGTCGGCGGCGGCGGTGGCGAGGTGCTGGGTCATGTCTTCCCTGGGAGGTAAGGAGGGGCGTACGGGATCGGCGTTCAGAGCCGTCAGCCCTTGACGGCACCGGCGGACATGCCGGTGACGAGGTGGCGCTGGGCGAAGAGGAACACCAGGGCCGCGGGGATGGCGATGAGGACGGAGGCCGCCGTCATCGGACCCCACTGGGCCCCGTACTGGTTGACGAACTTCTGCAGACCGCCGGCGAGCGTCAGGTTCTCGTCGCCGACCATGAAGGCGGAGGCGTAGGCGACCTCGCCCCAGGCGGTGATGAAGGAGTAGAAGGCGGTCACCGCGATGCCCGGCTTGGCGAGCGGCAGGATCAGCCGCCAGAAGGTGCCGAAGGGGGTGAGCCCGTCGACGTACCCCGACTCGTCGATCTCGCGCGGGATGCCGTCGAAGAAGCCCTTCATCATCCAGGCGCAGAACGGGACGGCGATGGTCAGGTAGGTGATGACCAGGCCGGCCGACTGGTTGAGCAGCCCCAGCGACGCCATGATGTTGTAGATCGGCACGATGAGGACGGCGACCGGGAACATCTGCGTGATGAGCAGGGTCCACATCAGGCCGCGCTTGCCGGGGAAGCGGAAGCGGCTGACGGCGTAGCCGGTGGTGGCGGAGATGAAGACGCCGACGACCGTGGTGAGTCCGGCGACGAGGAGCGAGTTCCCGAACCAGGTGAGGAACGGGGTGTCCCTCAGCAGGTTCGTGTAGTTCTCGAACGTCGTCTCCTTGAAGAAGTCCGTGGTGGTGGCGTACTTCGCGGGCTTGAGCGAGGTCAGCAGGACCCACAGCACCGGGAAGACGGCGACGACGGAGGCGACGATCAGGGTGAGGTGCAGCGCCACCGAGGCGAGCGGCGAACGGCGGCCGCGGATCGGGGCGTTCATGGCCGGGGCGGGCGCGGCCGGGGCCGCGGCGTGCCGGGCCGTGGGGGTCGTGGTGGTCACCAGACTTCTCCCTGCTTGCGGAGGACGCGCTGGTAGATCGCGGCGAAGATCATCAGGAGCACCAGGATGAGGACGCCCCACGTGGACGACTGGGCGAAGTCGCGCGGGCTGATCTCGAAGGAGAACTTGTACGCCTGGGTGACGAGGATCTGGGTGGCCTCGCCGGGTCCGCCCCGGGTGAGCAGGAAGATCACCGGGAACATGTTGAAGGTCCAGATGGTGGAGAGCAGCAGCACCGTGGTGGAGACGGAGCGCAGCCCCGGCATGGTGATGTTGCGGAAGCGCTGCCAGGCGTTGGCGCCGTCCATCTCGGCGGCCTCGTAGAGCTCGCCGGGGATGGACTGGAGACCGCCGAGGAGGGCCACCATCATGAAGGGGACGCCGAGCCAGACGTTGACGGCGATGACCGCGAACTTGGCCATCAGCGGGTCGTTCAGCCACGGGACGGCGTCGAGGCCGACGCCGGAGAGGATCTGGTTGAGCAGGCCGCGGCGCTCGTCGTAGAGGAAGCGCCAGGCGAAGACGGAGACGAAGCCGGGGACCGCCCAGGGCAGGATGATCATCATCCGGTAGGCGGAGCGGCCGGCGATCTTCCGGTTGAGGATGTTGGCGAGGGCCAGGCCGAGGACGAAGGTGATCGCCACGCAGGACACGGTCCAGACGACCGTCCAGCCGAGGGTGCCGAGGAACTGGCTGCCGGTGATCGCGTCGGTGTAGTTCTCCAGGCCGATGAACTCGTAGGTGGCCGGGATCTCGTTGACGCCGATCGTCCGCGCGACGTTGCGCTCGTTGGCGTCGGTGAACGACAGGTAGATGCCACGGACCAGCGGATAACCGATGATCACGCCGATCACGATCACCACCGGGGCGACCATCGCCCAGGCGTACCAGTGGGTGGCGAGGGAGCGCTTCGCCGCCCGTCGCGGGGTACCAGTTCCGCGGCTCCGGCCGCGGGCGACGTGCTCGCCCGCGGCCTTCGCCACCGACTGGCTGGGAGTGTCCACAGCCATCAGTCGGCCTGCCTTCCTTCTTACTTCCAGTCCTTCAGGAGCTTGCGGTAGGCGTCGCCGACGGCCTTGGCGCCGGCCTCCGGGGTGGTCTGGCCGGTGAGGACCTTGGTGTACTCGACCTTGACCGGCTCGAAGAGGCTGCCGCCCTCGGGGATCCACGGGCGCTCGACGGCCTTCTCGACGACCGGCTTGAAGAACGCGATCATCTCGTTCTGGGCCACGTCCTTCTCCAGGTAGGAGGACTGGCGGGTCGGGAGGAGGCTGAGCTCCTTGGCGACCTTGGCCTGGCTCTCGGCCGAGGTCATGTACTCGGCGAAGGCGTAGGAGGCGTCGAGGTTCTTGGAGCCGGCGTAGACGGCGAGGTTGTGGCCGCCCTGCGGGGCGCCCTGGCCGGCGGAGCCCGCCGGGACGGGGGCGATGCCGAGGTTCGCCTTGTCGGCGAACTCCTTGCCCGCGTAGGTGTCGGCGACGGCCCACGGGCCGTTGATCATCATGGCGACCTTGCCGTCCTTGAAGGCGGCCTGCATGTTGTCCCAGCCATTGGTCGCGTCGGTGATCGCGGCCTTGGAGTCGACGAGGTCCTTGACCGTCTTGAACGCGCTGACGCCGGCCGGGGCGTCGAAGGTGACCTTCTTGTTGGCGGCGTCGACCATGTCGCCGCCCTCGCCGTACAGGAAGGAGAGGAACCAGTACGGGTCGTCGCCGCGGAGGTACAGGCCGGTCTTGCCGGTCTTCTCCTTGATCGCGGCGGAGACCGTCTTCAGCTCGGCGATGCTCTTCGGGACCTCGACGCCGGCCTCCTTGAGGATCTTCTTGTTGTAGAAGATGCCCATGGAGTCGATGACCTGCGGCACGGCGTAGGTCTTGCCGTTGTACTTGGTGGAGGCGGCGGCCTGCTCCAGGAAGTCGTCCTGGTCCTTCAGCGCGGCGGTGCCGTCCAGCGGGGCGAGGTAGCCGAGGTCGGCGAACTCGGGGGTCCAGGCGACCTCGGAGCGGATCACGTCGGGGGCGCCGGAGCCGGACTGCGCGGCGTTCTTGAACTTGTTCTGGGCCTCACCGAAGGGCACGTTCACGTACTTGACGGTGACCTTGGGGTGCTTCTTGGTGAAGTCCTCGGCCAGCTTCTTGAAGACCTTGTCCTCGGAGCCGACCGTGGAGGTGTCCCACCACGTCACGGTGCCGGAGAGCTCGCCCGAGCCCTTCGAGCCGCCGTTGGAACCGCTGTCGCTCCCGCCGCACGCCGCCAGGGTGACGCCCAGGGCCGCGACCAGCGCGGTGGCCGCTATGCCACGCCGCATGTGAACTCCTTCAACATGATCCCGGGGAGACGAGGGGCTGGAACCTTCCTCATTGCGACCGCTCCCTCGCGGCGCTCCGGGTTGCCAGGAACGTAACAGGGATGAAAACGAGTCGAAAGACCTTGCGTGAAATTTCTGCAAGGACCGGGGATCGTTACATCGGCGTGTCCCGAAGGTTGCCGTAGGGCCGCTTGACAGCGGCGCGGAGGGACTCCTTCCGCCCCTTCGCCCGTTTTGTGCCGCGCGAAGGAGGCTTCCGCCGAGTACGGAACGGTGCGTTCCGCCTCAACCACCCCCCGTATCCCACCGCAAGAACTGCAAGACCTTGCGGGCGGCCTTGCATCCCGCGGCCACCGCCCCACTGGTGGGCAATACGCGCTGTGACCGGTACAGTCCACTCTCATGACCGCGCGGCTTGCCGACATCGCAGCCCAGGCGGGGGTCAGTGAAGCCACAGTCAGCCGCGTGCTCAACGGCAAGCCCGGTGTGGCCACCGCCACCCGCGAATCCGTCCTTGCCGCGCTCGACGTGCTCGGCTACGAGCGACCGGTACGGCTGCGCCAGCGCAGCGCCGGCCTCGTCGGGCTGATCACCCCCGAACTGGACAACCCCATCTTCCCGGCGCTCGCGCAGGTCATCGGGCAGGCCCTGACCCGCCAGGGCTACACCCCGGTGCTCGCCACCCAGACCCCCGGCGGGTCCACCGAGGACGAGCTCACCGACATGCTGGTCGAGCGCGGGGTCGCCGGCATCATCTTCGTCTCCGGGCTGCACGCGGACACCACCGCGGACACCTCCCGCTACGACCAGCTGCGCGGCAAGGGCGTCCCGTACGTCCTCATCAACGGCTTCTCCCCCAAGGTGCAGGCGCCCTTCGTCTCCCCCGACGACCGGGCGGCGATGCAGCTGGCGGTCACCCACCTCGCCGCCCTCGGCCACACCCGGATCGGGCTCGCCGTCGGACCGAAGCGCTTCGTGCCGGTGCTCCGCAAGATAGAGGGCTTCCAGAAGGGGATGCGGGACCGCCTCGGTCTCGCCCCGGAGGAGTCCGAGGAACTGATCCAGCACTCCCTGTACACGCTCGAAGGCGGCCAGGCGGCCACGGCGGCCCTGATCGCCAAGGGGTGCACGGCGGTGGTCTGCGCCTCCGACATGATGGCGCTCGGCGCCATCCGCGCCGCCCGCCAGCAGGGGCTGCACGTGCCGCGGGACGTCTCCGTCGTCGGCTTCGACGACTCCCCGCTCATAGCCTTCACCGATCCGCCCCTCACCACCATCCGGCAGCCGGTGCAGGCGATGGGGCAGGCGGCGGTCCGCGCCCTCCTGGAGGAGGTCGGCGGCACCCCGGCCCCGCACTCGGAGTTCGTCTTCATGCCGGAGCTGGTCGTCCGCGGTTCCACCGCCTCGGCGCCGCCGGCCCCCCAGGACCTGCCTCGTACCTGAGAGGGAGAGGGTGCGCCGCACACCCGACCGAGGGATGATCGGTCGGGGGGCGTGGATCTGGCAAACTCTCTGCCTATGGGTGAAACGACCGTGAAGAGTTTGGACGACCGGACGACCCCGTCGTCACCCATCGTGGCCGACGGGCGGTGGGCGTGGCTGCGTGCGCGCACGCCCCGGCGTCCCCGCATCTGGTTCGAGCTGCTGCTGATCGGCCTCAGCTACTGGGTGTACTCGCTGATCCGCAACGCGGTGCCGGAGCAGAAGGCCGAGGCGCTGAAGAACGCGGACTGGATCTGGCGGACCGAGGAGTCCCTCGGCCTCGCCTTCGAGCACGCCGTCAACCACGCGGTGAACTCGGTGACGTGGCTCATCGTGACGATGAACTACTACTACGCGACGCTGCACTTCATCGTCACCATCGGTGTGCTCGTGTGGCTGTACCGATGGCAGCCGGGCCGTTACGCGGCGTTCCGCACCGTCCTGTTCGCCACCACCGCCGTGGCCCTGGTCGGCTACTACCTGTACCCGCTCGCGCCGCCGCGGCTGATGGAGAGCAAGGACTTCATCGACACGGTCCTGGTGCACCACACCTGGGGCTCGATGGCCTCGGGCGACCTCAAGCACATGTCGAACCAGTACGCGGCGATGCCGTCGATGCACATCGGCTGGTCGCTGTGGTGCGGGCTGACCATCTTCTTCCTGGCGAAGGCGCCGTGGGCCCGGATCCTGGGCCTGCTCTACCCGGCCGCCACGCTGGTCGTGATCGTCGCGACCGCCAACCACTTCTGGCTGGACGCCGTCGGCGGCATGATCTGCCTCGCCTTCGGCTTCCTCGTCGCCTACTTCTGGTACGGCACCTGGCCTCACCGCCTCTCGAAGCAGGTGGAACCGATGCTCGCCGTCGCCCCCGAGGCGTCCGCCCCGGCGCCGGAGAAGCCCGCGGAGCAGGCGGACCAGGAGGAGCCGGTCGGCTCCGGCAGATGATCCGCCGCCGCCCCTGAGCAGGACCGAGGCCCCCGCCGTTCTCTTCGGCGGGGGCCTCGGCGCTGCCCGGTCCTTCAGGCGGTGGCCTCCGCCGGGACCGCGTCCCCGACCCGCTGCCGGGCCAGGGGGCGGCGGCGGGAGGGCAGGCCGCCCGTCGGGTTGGCGACGCCCCAGGCGGCGCCCTTGCAGATGATCTCCTTGTAGAGGACGGCGGTGCGGCCGGTGAGGGCCTTCTCCTTGGCCCGGTCGTCGGCGGTGACGAACTGGATCAGCCCGTCCTTGCGGCCGAGCGAGACGCACTGCTGGAAGTAGCGGATGGAGACCGTGGGCACCTTGACGCCGGCGAGCCGGGCGGCGAGGGCGTCGGCCGCCTGCCAGGCCATCGGGACACCCGAGGCGCAGGACATCCGCAGCGGCTTGTCGTCCGGGCCCAGGGCGAGGGCGGAGTCGCCGACCGCGTAGACGTCCGGGTGGGAGACCGAGCGCATGGTCGCGTCGACCATGATCCGGCCGTCCTCGGCCAGCTCCAGGCCGGTGGCCCCGGCGATCGGGTGGACGGCGAAGCCGGTGGTCCAGACGGTGACGTCGGCCGGGATGGCGGTGCCGTCGGCGGCGGTCACCCGGTCCGCGGTCACGGCGGCGACCGCCGTGTGCTCGTGGACGGTGATGCCGAGCCGCTTCGCGGCCTTCCACAGGTGGCCGCGGCCCTTCTCGGAGAGCCAGTCGCCGAGCGCGCCGCGGGCGACCAGCGCCACGTCGAGGTCGGGGCGGGCCTCGGCGATCTCGGTCGCGGCCTCCAGGCCGGTCAGTCCGCCGCCGACCACCACCACGGGCCGTCCGGCCTCCAGCGCGGCGAGCCGCTCGCGGAGCCGGAGGGCGCCGGGGCGGGAGGCGAGCTCGTGCGCGTGGTCGGCGACGCCGGGGACCCCGCCGTGGTTCCAGCCGCTGCCCAGGGCGTAGACGAGGCTGTCGTAGCCGAGCTCCTCGCGCCCCGCGGCGCCGTCCACCCGGACCGTCCTGCGGTCGACGTCGACGGCGGCGACCTTGCCGAGCCTCAGCTCGACGCCGGTGCCGGCGAACATCTCGGCGAAGGGGCGGGGGGTGAGGTCCTGGCCGGCCGCGAGCTGGTGGAGGCGGACCCGCTCGACGAAGTCGGGCTCGGCGTTGACGAGGGTGATGGTGACGTCCTCGCGGCGCAGCCGGCGGGCGAGGCGGCCGGCGGTGACGGCTCCGGTGTAGCCGGCTCCGAGGACGACGATGCGGTGCTGCATGACCGGGCTCCTGTCTGGGCGGGGTCCGCGCCGTTTCTCCGGCGTGGTTGCGCACCTTGAACCGGGCGGCCCCGCGTTTCCTGACAGGATTCGAATGTGACCTGGGTCACACCGAACGAAGAGGGGTCAGAAGGCGAACAGCGGGGCCTCCCCGTGGCCCTCGGCGGCCCACCGCGCGGTGGCCCGGTCCAGCTTGTCCGGGTTGACCTGGCTGCGGAGGGCGACGATGCCGTCCGGGGTGACCTCCAGGCAGGTGATGCCGACGACCCGGCCGTCCACGACGGCGACGATCGCGGGCTCGCCGTTGGCGGTGGCGGCGTAGAACGAGGGCGAGCCGCCGACCAGGGCCCGCTTGGCGTCGCTCGGCTTGAAGAGGCCGCGCAGGAAGGTGGCGACCGCGCGGGCGCCCTCGAAGGCGCTCGCCCGGGCGGGCACCTTGCCGCCGCCGTCGCCGATGGCGGACGCGTCCTGGGTGAGCAGCCGGACGAGGGGTTCGGTACGGCCGCTGGTGGCGGCGGCCAGGAACTCCTCGACGATCCTGCGGGCGGCCGCCTCGTCGATCTCGGTGCGGGCCCGGCCGTCCGCGAGGTGCTTCTTGGCGCGGTGGAAGAGCTGCTGGGCCGCGGCCTCGCCGATGTCGAGGATCTCCGCGATCTCCCGGTGCGGGTAGCCGAAGGCCTCGCGCAGCACGTACACGGCCCGCTCGTTCGGGGTCAGCCGCTCCAGGAGGACGAGGACGGCGTACGAGACGGACTCGCGCTGCTCGGCGGTGTCGGCGGGGCCGAGCATCGGGTCGCCGGCGAGCAGCGGCTCGGGGAGCCACTGGCCCACGTAGGTCTCGCGGCGGGCGCGGGCCGAGGTGAGCTGGTTGAGGCAGTAGTTGGTGAGGACCTTGGTGAGCCAGGCCTCGGGCACCTCGATGCGCCCGGTGTCGGCGGCCTGCCAGCGCAGATAGGTCTCCTGCACGGCGTCCTCGGCCTCGCCCGACGAGCCGAGCATCCGGTAGGCGATGGCCTCCAGCCGGGGGCGCGCCTTCTCGAACCGGTCCACATCACTCATGAGCAGGGCCATGCCAGGATCGTAACGGCCGGGCCGGGCCGGGGCGCGGCAGCCCCCGCCCGGCCCAACGGTCAGGAGCCGTAGAAGAGTTCGTCGACGACGGCGCGGGCGCGGCGGGTGATCCGGCGGTAGTCGTCGACCAGCTCCCCGACATGGCCGGGGGCGTATCCCAGGTAGCGGCCCACGGCGGCCAGTTCGCGCGGCTCGGAGGGGAAGGTGTCGCCGGGGCGGCCGCGGACGAGCATGACCGCGTTGCGCACCCGGGTGGCGAGCACCCAGGCCTCGTCGAGGGTCTGCGCCTCCTCGGTGGGGATCAGCCCGGCGGCGTGGGCGGCAAAGAGCGCGGCCCTGGTACGGGTGGTGCGCAGCCCCGGCTCGGCCCAGCCGTGCCGCATCTGGAGCAGCTGGACGGTCCACTCCACGTCGCTGAGGCCGCCGCGGCCCAGCTTGGCGTGGAGGGTGGGGTCGGCGCCGCGCGGCAGCCGCTCGGACTCCATGCGGGCCTTGAGGCGGCGGATCTCCCGGGCAGCGTCCTCGCCGAGGCCCTCCGCGGGGTAGCGCAGCGGGTCGATCAGCTCGACGAACCGCCGGCCGAGGTCGACGTCGCCGGCCATCGGCGCGGCGCGGAGCAGCGCCTGCGACTCCCAGACCAGCGACCAGCGGCGGTAGTACGCCGCGTAGGAGGCGAGGGTGCGGACCATGGGTCCGCTCCTGCCCTCCGGGCGCAGATCGGCGTCGATCAGCAACGGCGGGTCGGTGGTGGGCAGTTGGAGGAGCCGGCGCATCTCGGTGACGACCCGGTTGGCGGCCTTGGCCGCCTCCTGCTCGTCGACGCCCTCGCGCGGCTCGTGGACGAAGAGGACGTCGGCGTCGGAGCCGTACCCCAGCTCGTGGCCGCCGAAGCGGCCCATGCCGATGACCGCGAAGCGGGTGGGGAGTTCCTCGCCCCACTCGGCGCGGACGGCGGCGCGCAGGGCGCCGGCGATCGTGGCGGCGTTGAGGTCGGTGACGGCCTCGCCGACCCGGTCGACCAAGGCGCCCGGGTCGGAGGTGCGGGGGCTGTCCTCGGTGCCGTACGAGTCGATGAGGTCGGCGGCGGCGGTCCGGAACAGCTCGCGGCGGCGCACCCCGCGGGCGGCGGCCACGGCCTGCTCGGCGTCGTCCGCACGGCCCACGGCGGCGAGGACCTCCTGCTCCAGGTGGGCCCGGCCGCGCGGCTTCAGCCCCTCGGGGTCGCCGAGTATGGCGACCGCCTCGGGGGCGCGCAGCAGCAGGTCGGGCGCGAGGCGGCCGGCCGACAGGACCCGGGCGAGGTTCTCGGCGGCGGCGCCCTCGTCGCGCAGCAGCCGCAGGTACCAGGGGGTCTTGCCGAGGGCGTCGGAGACCTTCCGGAAGCCGAGGAGGCCGGCGTCCGGGTCGGCCGAGTCCGCGAACCAGCCGAGCAGCACCGGCAGCAGATGGCGCTGGATGGCCGCCTTGCGGCTGACGCCGGAGGCCAGCGCCTCCAGGTGGCGCAGGGCGGCGGCGGGGTCGGCGTACCCGAGGGCTTCGAGGCGCTGGCCCGCCGCCTTGGGGCTGAGCCGGATCTCGCCGGGGGCCAGCTGGGCGACGGCGTCGAGCAGCGGCCGGTAGAAGAGCTTCTCGTGGAGCCGGCGGACGACGGAGGCGTGCCGCTTCCACTCCTTGTTCAGCGCGGCGACCGGGTCGGTGCGCAGGCCCAGGGAGCGGCCGAGGCGGCGCAGGTCGTCCTCGCCCTCCGGGACGAGGTGGGTGCGGCGCAGCCGGTACAGCTGGATGCGGTGCTCCATGGCGCGCAGGAAGCGGTACGCCTCGTCCAGCTGGGCCGCGTCGGCGCGGCCGACGTAGCCGCCGGCGGCGAGGGCGGCGAGCGCGTCCAGGGTGGAGCCGCTGTGCAGGGTGGCGTCGCTGCGGCCGTGCACCAGCTGGAGCAGCTGGACGGCGAACTCGACGTCCCGGAGGCCGCCGGGCCCGAGCTTCAGCTCGCGGTCGACCTGGGCGGCCGGGATGTTCTCGACGACGCGGCGGCGCATGGCCTGCACGTCGGTGACGAAGTTCTCCCGCTCGGCGGCCTGCCAGACCATCGGGGAGAGGGCGTCGACGTACGCGCTCCCCAGCTCCGGGTCGCCGGCCACCGGGCGCGCCTTGAGCAGGGCCTGGAACTCCC
Organism: Streptomyces sp. NPDC047974; assembly: GCF_040653375.1. NCBI lineage: Bacteria > Bacillati > Actinomycetota > Actinomycetes > Kitasatosporales > Streptomycetaceae > Streptomyces > Streptomyces sp. NPDC047974. Next base: position 21,441 of record NZ_JBEZNU010000003.1, on the reverse strand, counting down.
AGGTCTTGGCCCAGCGCTGGTAGTAGGCGACGTGGGAGGAGAGGGTGCGGACGAGGGGGCCGTTGCGGCCCTCGGGGCGGAGGTTGGCGTCGACCGGCCAGATGGTGCCCTCGACGGTGGTCTCGGAGCAGATCCGCATGAGGTGGGAGGCCAGCCGGGTGGCGGCCTGGAGCGCCTTCGCCTCGTCGGCGCCCTCCACCGGCTCGCCGACGAAGATCACGTCGACGTCGGAGACGTAGTTCAGCTCGTGGCCGCCGCACTTGCCCATGGCGATCACGGAGAGCCGGCACTGGGCCGCGTCGGCGGGTTCGGCCGCCCGGGCGAGGGCGAGCGCGGCCCGCAGGGTGGCGGTGGCCAGGTCGGCCAGCTCGGCGGCGGTCTGGGCGACGTCGGTGGTGCCGCAGACGTCCCGGGCCGCTATCCCGAGGAGGCACCGGCGGTAGGCGACCCGCAGGGCGACCGGGTCCGTCGCCCCGGCGAGCCCCCGCTCGAACTCGGCGATCCCCGGGTGCAGGTCGACCGCCTCGTAGGTGACCAGGGTCTCCCAGTCGCCGGGATGCCGGGCCAGGTGGTCGGCGAGCGCCTCGGACGCGCCGAGCACCCCGAGCAGCCGGTCCCGGAAGGGCTTGGCGGAGAGCAGCGTGGTGGTGAAGGTCTGCCGCTCGGTCTCGGGCTGCGCCTCGGCCAGCCGGACGAGCCCGCGCAGCGCCAGGTCGGGGTCGGCGGTGGCCCCCAGCGCGTCGAGCAGGACCGGGTCCTCGCGGAGCGCGGCGAGCTCGGGCAGGTCGAGGAGCCGCTCGGCCCCGGACGGATCGGTGAACCCGTGCCGCAGCAGCCGAGAGAACGTACTGCTCCTGCGCCCCGGCACCGTCATCTCCGCCGCTCCCTCCAGCCCGCCCTGCCCGTCCGACCGAACGGATCGAGCCTATCCGCAGGGAGGGCCCCGGGCGTGCGGGGCGGGGCGAGGGAGTGCGGGGGGTTCCGGCAGCGGGAGGCGGGGGCGCGATCGTCCCGGTGAAGGGGGCGCGGAGGTGCGGGAGGCGGAGGCTGAGGCGGAGGCGCGACCGTCCCGGTGGTGGGGGCGCGCGGGTGCGGGGTCCCGGAAGCGGGGGCGCGACCGGCCCGGAAACGGGAGGCGCGGGGCGCGGGGCGCGGCGGCGCGGCGGTCTCGGAGGAAGCGGGAGACGCGGGAGCCGGGCAGCGACGGCGGGGGCGGGGGCGGCGCGATCGTCCCAGTGGAGGGGGCGCGGGGGCGCGGGAGGAGCGGGGGCGCGGGAGGCGGCGGCGCGATCGTCCCGGCAGCGGCGGCGCGATCGTCCCGGTGGCGCGGGCGTGCGGGAGGCGGCGGCGGCGGCGCGAACGTCCCGGCAACAGGCGCGCGGGCGTCCCCGTGGTGGGGGTGTCGCGGTTCGGGGGCGGTGGCTCTCGCGTGGTTCGGCCGGCTCGTGCGGGCCGCGCCGGAGCCGGGTGCTCCTACCCGGATCCGGCGCGGATCACACGTGACCTCGGGCACATCGGACCGTTTTCGGAACCCGTCGGCGGCCGCGGCCCTGTAGCCATGTGAGTCGACCGTCCCGTCGCCGCGGCCGTCACGACCGCGTCCGCCGGAGGCTCGCGCACCGCCGCCGTCGCCGCCGACGCGCACCCGTTCCCGAGGTAGAGAGCCCTCCCGCGCCCATGTCCGTTCGCCGCCACACCCGCCTCATACGCCCCTTCCGTCAGCGGCGCGCCGCCGTGGTCGCCGGGATGGCGACCCTGCTGGCCGGGGGCACCCTCGCGGGCGTGCTCACGGCGACGGCCGCGCAGGAGGAGCCGGCGGCCGGCGGACCGGCCGCGGCGTCGGCGCCGGCGGCCGCGCGGGCGGCGGGGTCCGCGCCGGCCTCCGTCGTGCAGTTCGTGTCGCATCCGGACGACGACCTGTACTTCATGAACCCGGACACCGCGCAGTCGCTCGCCGACGGGACCCCGCTGACCACCGTGTACCTGACGGCGGGCGAGGCGAACGGCGTCAACGCCCGCGCCGGGCGGGCCGCCGTGACGGCGCCCGACAAGCCCGCGTACGCCGAGGCCCGGCAGAACGGCATCCGCGCCGCGTACGCCGAGCTGGTCACCGGCGACCGCACCAGCCCCTGGGACCGGACCGCGATCCGCACGGCCGGCGGGGGCTCGGCCGAGCTGGACACCCTGCGGGCCCGGCCCGGGGTGCGGCTGGTCTGGCTCCAGCTCCGCGAGGCCGGTTCGCCGTACGGCGACCGACCGCACAGCCTGCGCGGTCTGTGGCACGGCCGGATCCCCGCGCTCGGCTCGCTGCGCTCCTCCCAGACGCCGGTCGCCGCCGACTTCGCGTACTCGAAGGAGCAGGTCGTGGCCACCCTGACCGGGCTGCTCGGCCGCTTCCGGCCCACCTTCGTCCGCACCCTGGACCCGACGCCCGGCACGGACGCGGCGACGGGGCGGCTGCGGGACCACCAGGACCACGCGTACGGGGCGCGGTTCGCGCAGGCGGCCCTCGACCGGTACGCGCGGATGCCCGGCCATCCGCGCGTCGGCGTGCAGAGCTACCTGGGCTATCCGAACACCGAGCTGCCGCAGGCCCTCGACGGCCGCACCGCCGAGGAGAAGCTGCGCAGCCTGCGGACGTACGCCTGGCTGGACGGGACCGACCACTGCGGCAGCCCGGCGGGGTGCGGCGACCTGAAGATGGCGGACCGGCCGCAGGGCCGGGACTGGACGGGCACCGTGCGGTACGCGCGGGGCGCCTCGACCGGGTGGCTCCAGGCGGACGCGGACGGCGGGCTGCGCGCCTTCGGCGTCCAGGACGGGCGGCTCGCGACCTGGCACCGGGCGCCCGCGGGCGACGCCTGGAAGGGGCCCGAGCTGCTGCCCGGCGGCGGGCTCGACGGCGGCGTCGACACCGTACGGCTGGCGGACGGGCGGATCGCGGTCTTCGGCACCCGGACCACGTTCGCGGGCCCGGCCGGCTACCGGCGCGAGGTCGTCACCGTCGAACAGACCGCGCCGGGCGGGCCGTTCGGGTCGTGGCGCTCGCTCGGCACGCCCGGGAGGCGGGACGAGGCCGACCGGACGCCGGACATCAGCGCGCCCGCGGTGACCGTGGACGGCACGGGGCGGGTCTCGCTCTTCCTGCGCGACGGCGACCACCGGCTCGCCGGGCGGGAGCGGACGCCGGGCGGCGGCTGGGGGCCGTGGCGCCCCCTCGGCGGGGCCGGGCTGCACGGCGACCCGGTGGCGGCGACGGACGCCGCCGGGCGTGCCTACGTCTTCGCGGGGACCCGCGGCTCGGTCCTGATGTGGACCGCTGGTCCGGGCGGCGGCCGGGTCGCCGGACCGCGGCCGACCGGGCTGTCGGCGACCACGCTCGCGCTGAGCGCGGGCCCCTCGCCGGCCGGCGAGGGCGTCCGCCTCTGGTCCCGCGAGCCCGGCACCGGCGCGCCGAAGGCCGCCGACTTCACGGGCACCGCCGGGCCGGTCCCGGTCGCCCCGCCGTCCGGCGACGTCGCCGGCTTCGGCCCGGTGAGCGCGGCGGACGGCCTGGTCGCGGCCCGCTCCAGGACCGGCCGCCTGGCGGTGGCCCCGCCGGCGGACGGCGGCACCTGGCGCCTCTCGGGCTTCCCGCTCGCCGGCGCCCCGGCGGCGGGCCCGGGCGGGGTGGCCGCCCTGGGCCAGGACGGCCGCCTCCACTGGGTCCCGGCGCCCCGCTGAGCGCGGGCCCCGCCGACCGGAGCCCGCCGAGCGCAGGTCCGCCGACCGGAGGCCCGCCGACCGCGGGCTCGCGCGGGTCAGGCGCCGAGGAGGACCGGGAAGGACTCCAGGTCGTTCTGGGTCATCACCGGGAGGTTGCGCAGCTCCTCGTCCGGGACGGCGAGGCGCAGCCGGGGGAAGCGGGCGAAGAGCGCCGGGAGGGCGATGCCCGCCTCGACGCGGGCGAGCGCCGCGCCGGGGCAGATGTGCGGGCCGTGGCCGAAGGTCATGTGCCGGTGGGGCGCCGGCCGGGCGGCGTCGAAGGCGTCGGCGTCCGGGCCGTGCTGCTCGGGGTCGCGGCCGATCGCCCGGTAGGAGATGACCACGCCCTCGCCCTGGGGGATCACGGCGTCGCCGACCTCGATGTCCTCGGTGGCGAACCGCATCAGGAGGTGGGTGGTCGGGGTGTCCCAGCGCAGGGTCTCCTCGACGACCGCCTCCCAGGAGATCTCCCCGGCCAGCACCTTCCGCAGCTGCTCGGGGTGGGCGAGCAGGGCACGGACGGCGTTGAGGACGAGGCCGATGGTGGTCTCGTGGCCCGCGGCGACCATCGCCTTGAGGTTGCCGACGACCTCCTCCTCGGTCAGCGGCTCGCCGCCGTCCTCGGCGAGGATGAGCGCCGAGGTCAGGTCGTCGGTGGGCAGGGCGGTCTTCGCGCGGACCAGGTCCGTGTAGAAGACGTCGAGCTCGGCGAGGAGGGCGAGCCGCTCCTCCTGCGGGGTGAGCATCGAGAAGAACTTCTTGTACTGCCGGGTGAGCATGGTGTTGGCCTGGGGGTCGACGCCCATCAGCATGCCGACGACCCTCATGGGCAGCGGCTGCGCGAAGAGGGACTTGAGGTCGACGACGGAGCCGTCCCGGCCGGCCTCCTCCAGGGCGTCGAGGAGTTCGGCGGTGAACTTCTCGATGTCGGGGCGGATCGCCTCCAGGCGGCGGGGGGTCAGCGCCTGGGAGGTCTTGGCGCGCAGCCGGCGGTGCTCCTCGCCGTCGACGGTGAACATGGAGCGGCCGGCGTCGATCATCCCGATGAGCGGCCAGGCGTGGGTGACGGCTCCGCTGGTCCACAGGTCCCAGGCGGCCATGTCCTTCACGAGCCGGGGGTCGACGAGCAGCCGGCGGGCGTCGGCGTGCCGGGTGACCGCCCAGGCGGGCACGCCGAGCAGGTCGATGCGGGCGAGCGGGCCGGCGGCGCGGATCCGGTCGGTCTCGCCGTCGAGGTCCTGGACCATCGGGTCGACGACGACGGGGGCGGCGTCCCGGGCGGCTGCGTGCGGGCAGGTCACGAGGGGTCTCCAGTGGTGGGTACGGGGGTGAACCGGACGGGCAGGGCGGTGGTGCCGCGCAGGAAGGCGGAGGGGCGGCGGACCAGTTCCCCCACGGGGACGGCGAGTTCGAGGTCGGGCAGCCGGTCGAGGAGGACCTCGATGCCGGTCCTGGCGATGATCTCGGCGATCTCCTGCGCGGGGAAGGGGCAGCGGTACTCGCCGTGGCTGAAGGCCAGGTGGGCGCCGCCGCCGCCGCGTTCGCCGGGGGTGGCGGCGGGGGCGCCCTGCCGGATCACCGGGTCGGTGTTGGCGGCGCCGAGGCCGAGCAGCAGCATGTCGCCGGCCTTGATCCGGCGGTCGCCGAGGCGGGTGTCGCGGGACGGCCAGCGGCCGGCGAGGATCTGGGTGGGGCCCTCCTCCCACAGCACCTCGGTCATGGCGTCGGCGACGCTGCGGCGGCCGCGGGCCATGGAGTCGGCGAACTCCCCCTCGGTGAGCATCAGCCGGACGGAGCTGCCGATCCAGTCGGCGGTGGTGAGGTGCCCGGCGGCGGTGATCGCCATCAGGTCGAGCATGTACTCCTCGTCCGTGAACTCCTCGGAGTGGGCGAGCATCCGGGAGGTCACGTCGTCGCCGGGCTCGGCGCGCTTGGCGGCGACCAGGCGGGCCATGTGCTCGCCGAACCGCCGGTGGGCGCTCTGCGCCTCGGGCCCGCCGTCGGCGAGGTCCTTCAACACCCGGGCGATGTCGGCGCCTTCGTCGTCGGGGAAGCCGACGAGCCGGGCCAGGACGAGGACCGGGAGGGGCTCGCAGAAGGCGGCGACCAGGTCGGCGGTGCCGCGGGCGCAGAAGGCGTCGACGAGCCGGTCGGCCAGCTGCTCGCAGTGGCCGCGGATCTCGAAGGGGTCGACGGCCTCCAGGGCGGGGACGACCATCCGGACGTGCCGCCGGTGCTCCTCGCCCGCGGTGAAGTAGATGGAGGGGAGGGGCTGTCCGACCATCGGGAGCAGCGGCCAGTCGGCGGGGACGTGCGGCCACTGGTTCCACAGGCCGACGTCCCGGGGGAAGAGTTCGGGGTCGCTGGTGACCTGGTGGACCTCGCGGTAGCCGATGACCAGCCAGGCGGGGAAGCCGCCGGGGAGTTCCACGGGGACGACGGGGCCGTGCTCGCGGCGCATGGACCGGTAGAGGGCCTGCGGGTCGGTGTGGAAGCCGGGCCCGGAGAGCGGGACGGCCGCGGGGCACCCGGGCGGAGGTGCGGCATCGGAAGCGGGCCCGGCGGTGGGGGAGGGCGTCATCTGTCCTGTCTCCTGCGGTGTGCGGCCAACGCGGGGTCACTATAGGGAGGTTGAGTGACGCAGAAGCGATCGTTCCCGATCCGTCTCAGCCTTCGAGCGAAAGGATCAGATCAGTCGGCTGAGGGCAAGGTGAATTTCCGTCAAGTCGCGGGCGTGGAAGGCGTGCACGGCGGGACCGGATGGGGGACGGTGGTCCCATGAACTGGACACTGGAAGTCGTCCCGGTCCCCGTCACCGACATGGACCGGGCGAAGGAGTTCTACGCCGAGAAGTGCGGCTTCGCCATCGACCTGGACGACGAGGTCGCGCCCGGGATGCGGATCATCCAGGCGACCCCGCCGGGCTCGCGGTGCTCCATCGCACTGCTCTCCGGCATGCCGCCGATGCCCGGCACGAAGGAGATGGCCCCGGGCACCCTGCACGGCCTCCAGCTGTGCGTCACCGACATCGAGGCGGCCCGGGAGGCGCTCGTCGGGGCGGGTGTCGGCGTCTCCCCCGTGATGCACGTCGGGGCGACCGGCTGGGAGGAGGGCAAGGGCGAGACCTGGAACTCCTTCCTCACCTTCGAGGACCCCGACGGCAACGGCTGGGTGGTCCAGGAGGCCCCCTCGGACCTCACCGACCGCTGAGGACCGGTCCTCCCCTACGCCCCCAGCTCCACGAGGAACCGCACGAGACCGCCCTCCCCGTCGGAGACACGCCGCATCCCGGCCCGCTCCATGACCCGGTGGGAGGCGGCGTTGGCGGGATCGGCATCACCCCGCAGCACGGTCGCGCCGGCGGCCCGGGCGATGCCGATCACCGCCGCGAGCGCCTCGGAGGCGTACCCCTTCCCCCGCTCCCCCGGCACGATCCCGTACCCGACGGTCACGCCCCCGTCCGCCCCCGGCGGCCCGTGGAACCCGATCCCGCCGACGACGAGCCCGCTCTCCGCGAGCCGTATCTGATACGTGCGGAACGCCCCCGGATCCCCGCCCTCGGCGCACCTCCGCAGAAACGCGCCGACCGAGGCGAGGTCCCCCACCCCCGGATACCCCTCCGCCCACCGCTCCCCCGGCCACGGCTCACGAGCGGCGACCCGCTCGCCCTCGGCGACGGTCAGGGGGTGCAGGAACAGCCGCCCGGCGGCGACGGATTCGATCGTCATGCCGGGCAGTCTGGACACCCCGCCCGCGCACGGCAACACGTTTCCCGCCGCCCGCCCGCCAGGGGCTACAGCACCGGCAGGTTCTTCCGCAGCTCGAAGGCCGTCACCTCGGAGCGGTACTCCTCCCACTCCTGCTTCTTGTTGCGGAGGAAGTGGGGAGCTCCCCCGCCGGCCTCGGGCGCCTGCTGCTGATCCAGGTCGCAGCGGCCAGAGACTGGTGGCTGTTGGCGGCTGTTGGTGCCCCTGGGCCGCCCTCGGACGGCCCAGGGACGGCCCGACTCTCCACACCGCGTAAGCCTCTCCACCAGTAGCAACACCGCGAAAACACACTGGCTTGCCTACACTGACCGATCGTCTACCACCGCTTTAGGAGAGCGGGAGGGCAATCCTTAGCCTGACCTGCATAGACACTGCGAGAGCTGATCGATACCCCGGAGCCCGACAGTGCCCCTCGTTCCCCGTGGTTCCCCGCCCGATCTGGCACGGATGTGGCACGGTCTTCGCCGGCGTCTGTCAGTACCCCGGGATAGCGTCCACCTGCGCGCGGTCGGCTTCCGAGGTGTCCAGATCTGTAGTGCAGCTGTATCCCTGGCTTTGCCCGGGGGCGGCCCCGGATTCAGCACCTTCCAGATTAAACCCGGAGTCTCGAAGCTCCAGCAATTAGAACTTTCTGAGCCAGGAACTTCACCAGTTCAATATCCGGCCCCAACGCCTCGGCTTCCTTTGAAAACGGCAGGAGTAGATCTACCCCGGTCCTCCCGCCTTCTTCCTTTGCGTGCACAATTCGGCACCTGATGCCGTATACGCGATTCGCGACGGCGGTGATGAAGTCATTGTGCGCGTCATCAAGATTCAAGACGGGCACGCTCTTAATTTTCTGTTTACCGGAGAAGTGCTCCACGAGTGCATCATTGGCAGTAATGAACGAATGTACCTGCTCTTGCGTAACGCACCCTCCGATGGTCGAGCGTAGCTGCTCGCTCTCGCTGCCGTACCCCTTCCCTGCTCCTGATGCAATGTTGACGATTCGCACTAGGTTGGTGTCATCATCAGGCCGGAACCTCGGATCTAGTAGTTCATTCCGCAGCTTTGTCAGAGTGTCTCGATGGCTGTAGCTGGGGAAGAAATACTCTAGCACTTGATAGTAGGCTAGGTATTCGAGCAGTGGGATGCCGCTCGCTCCGCGTCCGTAGCGGTAAAGACTGAGGGCCTTCTCTGGGTATTGATTCTGTGGATTTCTCGGGGACCCTTGAACCGCTTCCCTTTCGGGGCGAGTCCTGAGGTAGGAACGACTTTTGGATTCGGAGGGTGCGAGTTCGGGTGCCGTGCCATACCGTAGATCAAGCTCGAAGAACACTGAGTCTGTGACCCGCTTCAGCATCTCCAGAGCCTCGTCGTGACGCGATGCTCCGAGCCCGGAGATCTGGATGCTGGTGAAGCGTCCGAGCCCATTGGGTAGCGCTTCCCTGTCGCGGTCCCTTAGATAACCACGCCGACGATGACGCTCGGAAAGAATTGCGAATTCACGCGACGCGGATCCGATGGAGATCTTCATGTCCGGCCGGTCAGCACTGGGCGAGAAATCCAACACCCAGGCGTCATTGATTCCGATCCTCACCTCTGCTGTTTGTCGCTCGATGTCTCCATCTTCATCGGGTTCAACAAGTTCCAGTTGAGTGTGGCCGATCCTGCGAATTCCTGGGAAGAGGCGGTGTGGTGGCGCATCTGTCAAGACGTACGCCTCGATGATGTTTCGATCCCTGAAATGAACTGCATCGAATTCGCCAAGGTAGGTGAAGGGTGGAAGGTCGATACTTAGGTACGCTTCAGCACTCCTTGCGCTAATCCCTTGCCAGCGCTTACTCCGCCCATTCGGGAATCCGACGCGAAATCGAAGGTCCGGCTGAAGCCAAGACCATTGCGTCTCGTACCCCCGCTCAATGCATAGCTTTTCCAGAGCGAGGCGTGGGTCGTGGGGATCCAGCTCAGACCTTTTCTCTTGGATGAAGTCTGGCGTCGGTTCTGTCACCGTCTGGCTCCGCTAGATTAGTATGAATGTGGGTGATTGAAGACTCGCAGGCAGGATGTAAAATCCGAAAGCTCTTACCCTGAGGAAATCCGCTTGCTCGCCTTACCAGGTCGGGTGCCAGAGTGAGCATACGGACGAGGTGGCGTTGGTGGTGCTCAATTGGAGAGATACCGAGCCCTGCATCTACAACCCCGCCGCGGCTCCCATCCCGTCTGCCGTCGACCCACACACCGTGGAGCAGGCGCGGTGCCGGGCGTCCAGGTGGAGCGCGCCACTGTACGAACGACCTGGACGCCCGGTGCCGTGTCTGCTCGGCTCTGCCTGGGTCGACGGCAGACGGGATGGGAGCCCCCACGCCACAACCCACCGGCCGGCACCCGCACATGGGCCCCCGCCATCCCGGAGCCTGAGCGCCCCGGCCGGAGGCATCTTCTTTGACCCGCGGCTGCCCTCCGCGCTGCGCTTCTTCGGATTAGCCGAGGGCTTCCAGGCCCAGTTTCGCCAGGCGTGACCTGATGGCGCTGGGCTTGCGGTCGAACTGCTTCCCGAGCGCGTCGAGGTCTCGCTCTCCTTGCTGATAGAGGGCAAGGATGCGCGTGTCCTCTTCCTGGGTCCAGGGCTGGCCCATCTTGGGGTAGCGGGCGCGGAGCTCTTCCGGCGATTCCCGCCGACTGCCCGGGCCGGCCTCGGGGTGTATCGACTCGATGACGCCGAGAGGGAAGCGGCCGACTGCGGTGCCGACCAGCCAGAGGACCAGGTGATCGCTGTCGAAGGTGAGCCGGTCGGCGTGGATGGTCACCGCTCGCCGCAGGACATCGCGGTCGTTCGGGTCCTGGCGGTAGTCGTTGAACGTGACGCGGAAGGCTGTCGGTGCTGCCGAGGTCTCCATGAGGCAAGCCTGCCCGCGCTCTCTGGTCGGGTGGGAGGTTGTTTCTCGCCTGCCCGCCGCACGTAGCGCGCCGCCAGGCGGGGCCGCCGCTGGCGAAGACAGTGGCGGCCCCGCCGTAAAGGCGGCGCGCTCCCGCGCCGTGCGCGGGCCTTGATGAGGTAGGGAAATTTTGACCGCACAGCGCTTCGTGTTGTGCCGTCAGGCCGCCACGACACGAAGCTGTCTACTGGCAGAGCCCTAGACGAGACGGCTCGTGAAGCCCCGAGTGCGCAGCCGCTCGTAGGAGGCCGTCACGCCGGTCGGGATCTCTTGGCGAAGCATGAAGCCCTGGTCGGGGTAAATCAGCAGGCGCTGTTGGGCCCCCACCAGCATGTCCAGCACGAGTTTGGGATCTCCGATCAGGTCGACGTACTTCGCGAGGGACATCGAGACAGAGGCACTCACGATCTCGATTCCCGGCCAGAGACGGCGGGCTGTCGCGTAAGCCCTGCGCTCCTCGTACGGCTTGCTGACAAGGAGCACCGAGTGGACCTCGATTCCAGCGTCTGCGAGCAAGCCACGTGAGAAGCGGATGTTCTCTCCGGTGTTCCGCGCGTTCGGTTCGACGAGGATCGCCGAGGCCGGCACTCCCAGTTCCAGCGCGCGGTCCCTGTAGTGTTCCGCCTCTCCACGGGGCATTCGGTCTGCGGTCGTGCGGCTCGTGGCGCCGGTGAAGACGATGAGGGGGAACATGCCGCGGTGGTAGAGGTCCGCCGTCACGTCGGCCACGCCCAGGTCGTGGCTGCCGAGGCCGATCCCGACCGAGCAGGGCTTCGGCTCGTGGTTCATCTTCTGGAAGTCCCAGAGGACTTGAGCGTCAGCCCATGCCTGCTCGGAGATCATTGCATCGCCTCCTGGGCCGAGTCCGGGACCTTGAAGTCGTACGACCAGGAGAACCGCGTCGCCGCGTGGATCCCGACAGCGAACTCGACCACTGTGTCGTCGGCCGTGAATGTGGTGCGGTGCAGCTCGACCACCCACTCTCCGGGAGCGAGCTGGAGGAGAGCGGCTTCGTCCGGGGTCGCGACGCGGGCTCGGAGCTCTTCCCGCATGTGGTCGATCTCGTATCCGGCGTCATAGAGGACCCGGAAGCCGCCGCCCTTGCCGGCGGGACCCGGCGTCGGGTCGACGATGCGCGTGCCCTCCACGTGCTCCGGTCGGTAGTAGCTCGTCAGGGTGTGTGTCGGCTGGTCGCCTTCCTTCACCAAGCGCGCTCGCGCGTACACCTCCGCACCTTCCGAAAGGCCGTGAGCCGCAGCAACGACTGCCGGGGCCGGTACCCGGCTGACGTTCTGCGTCTGCTCGCCGCGCTTGTACGCCCGTCCGGATGCCACGCGGTCCGCGATGAAGGCGACCTCGTCGCCGTCACGCCACTTCGCCTTGTCGTACCGCGCGATACCGAGCCGCTTCAGCGGCGCCTGCTCTCGTACGACCGTGCCGTGCCCGCGGGATGAGGTCACTAGCCCTTCGGCTTCCAGCGCCTTGTAGGCCGCGTGAACTGTGGACTTCGACCCTTCACCGGCCTCAACCAGATCGCGGATATGCGGAAGCTGCCGCCCTGGGGCGTACTCGCCGCTCCTGATGCGCCCAGCCAGCTTGTCTGCCAGTTCTCGCCACTTCGGTGCCACGCGGACTCCTCTCCTTCGAACTCCAGTCAAACACAGTCCCAGGACTGTTGACAGTCCTGGGACTGTGGGTCATTGTCGTGTTGTGCCGCTCGCAGTCCTAGGACAGCGAGGATCTAGGGGCCTTCTTTGGGCTGTCCGGATCGCGGCGGACAACTCAACAGCGTGATCCACCGCAGCACGGCGGCCGTGACCGTTCCGGCCGTGGCGAGTGGAGACCAGCCGACCGAGACCGGGCCCGTGTCACAACCGGGCCCCACACCCCACAGGGGGACACGCCATCGGCTCTAAAGACCCGCGTGGAACACCTGCTCTGACTACCCCCGAGATCCAGACCTCCTCGGGGCGAGGGGCGCCACGCGTATCGGAGGTCTGAGCGGCACGTCCACTCCGCTGCATGGGAGGTGGATGTGTTCCGACGAAAACCCTGGGCGTCGATCGTGCTGGACCGGTGCGACGGCTACGCCCACCGCGTCACCTGACCTCCGCAGCCGCTCGGCGGTTGCGGCCGGTTGCCTCCCTTGCCCGTCCGGACCCCTTCGCAGGGTGCCCCGTACGGGCGGGGTCGAGGGGAGCCGGAGGAAGTCCCGCTGGTTCTGACGGCGTGAGGCCCCGGTGCGGGAACACCGGGGCCTCGGTTGTGGGCCGTCCCGCTCTACGGAAGGAAGTACGACCCATGAATGACGGTACCCGCGAGACCGCGCCGGCCAACGGTCCGGCCGACCTGTTCACGACCGTGTTCGCCCAGCGATCCGGCGTCATGGTAAGCGTCGTCGCCGAGGTGATCGGCGACTGGCACCGGGCCGAGGACATCGTCCAGGAGGCGTTCACCACCGCCCTCCTCTACCCGGCCTCGACGGAGCAGGAGCTCCTGAGCAGGGTGAGGTGGGAGATCGGCCACCAGCTCGACACCAGCCTGCCCGACGTGGAGGTCCCGGCCGAGATCGGCGACTGGCAGGTGCCGGCGGTCCCGGCCGCCGAGGACGAGGCGCTGGCGAACGTGGTCGTCTTCGCGATGCTCACGCAGGAGCCGACCCCGCTGGAGGTGGCGGCATGAGGCGCCTTCCAGGTCAGGTCCGCGAAGCGTACGGCGACCCGGCCTTCTGGTCGCCGGACCAGATCGAGCGCTACCTCGACGCCTGCGACGGCGTGAAGGACATCTTCGACGCCCTGCCGAAGGCCCTCGCGTTCTCCAAGGTCCACCCGGACGCGACGCCGGCCGAGATCTCGGCCCACCTGCGGGGAGGTGCCCGGTGACGGTCACCGAGCTGCCCACCCGCGAGGGTGAGACGTACGCCGAGGGTCTGGCCCGTGCCGAGCAGGCGCAGGCCGAGGCCGAGGCGGCGCGGATCCGCAACGAGGCCGAGCGCCGGCGGCAGCAGCTTGCCGCGGACAAGGCCGAGGCCAAGGCGCAGAAGGAGATCCAGCGCGAGCTGGAGGCGGCCGAGGACGAGCGGCGTGAGCGCGAAGGGAAGCGCCGGGCCGAGGCCGCCGCGAAGGCGAAGGCGCAGAAGTCGGCCGAGGCCTGGCGGAAGTCGGCACTCGGGATCGCCGTCGTGTGCGTGGTGGTCTCGCTGCCGCTTCAGGTGATGGCCTTCTGGGACCCCAGCGCGTGGTTCCTGGTCGCCGCTCCGTTCGTGCTGGAGGGAGTGGCGTGGGCTCTTCTCAAGGGAGCCGAGGCCGCGATCGACGATGACCGGCCGTCCTGGCACTACCGGCTCGGCGCGCTCATCCAGGCGCTCATCGCCGCGGGCATCAACTTCGCCCACGGCAGCGAGACGTACGGCATCGCGACGGGGATCGGCGGGGCCTTGTGCTCCGTGATCGGCCCGGCGATCTGGGACCTGCACGAGCACGGCCGGATCACGAAGAAGGCCGGCCGTAAGGCTCTCGCCCAGCGCCGCGCCGAGAAGCGTGCGGCGAAGGACGAGAAGGCCCGGATCGCCAAGGTGAACAAGGCCCGCGAGGCGAGCGACCCGGAGGTGTGGGAGCGGGCGCTGTTCCTGGCGGCGGCGCTCGGCGAACTGGTGCCGAGCGAGAAGACCTACCGCCGTGCGTGGGACGAACTGCACGGCGCCGAGGTCGGCTCGACCGCCTCCATCATCTCCGCCAAGCGCCTCGCCCGCCGTGCCGTACGCCTCGCTCAGAACGGCCCCCTGGACGGATCACAAACCGACACAAATGGGCAGGTCGGTTCCCAAATGAACGAGGACGGCGACAAGCCGTCCAAGGGCCCCTCCAAGCCCGGTGAGGACGGCCGGAAGAACAACGGCGGGACTCCTCCCGTACGCCGCCCCGGCACCACGAAGTACGCGCCGATCGCCCGACGGCAGATGTCCGTCGAGAAGCTCCGCAGCAACTCCAACTGACCGCGCCCCGAAGGCTCCTCGGAGGAGACAGTCATGCCCCGCATCATCCGCTCCCTCGCCCTGTCCGGTGCCGCCGCGCTCGCGGTCCTGTCCACCGCCACCACGGCCAGCGCCGAGACGCCCGAGCAGGCGACCGCGATCGTCGACCAGGCCGTCGCCGACGCCACCGGCGCGCCCGTCACGCTCCCCGACGGCCGCACCATGACCGTCACCGGCCTGGACACCGCCGCCTACCGCGCCGACGCCACCCACACGGCCACCGTCACCACCCTCGCGGCCGGCACCCCGCAGTCGGGGACCGCGCCGCAGATCCAGCCCGCCGCCGGGTTCGCCCCGCAGAACGCCTCCGCTCAGACGGGCGCGATCGCCGTCGGCATCGTCCTGATGCTCGTCCTGGGCATCGTTCTGTTCTTCGGCATCAAGAACAACCGGATCTCCAAGGGCTGGGGCGGGCTGAGCTGCGCGTTCGGCATCACCCTCGGCTCCACCTTCCTCGGCCCCCTCGTCCTGACCCTCGGCGGCTCCCTGCTCACCGCCCTCGGCCAGGTCCTCACCGGCCTGTGACGCACACCGTCATTCCGCGGGGCACCACGGTGCCCCGCCCCACCCCGAAGGGAGGCACGACATGGCACTGGACACCACCACCGCCCACGGACCCGAGGACGACGACATCGTCGACGCCGAGATCGTCGACCCCGAGCCCGCTGACGCCGAGGTCATCGACGGCGAGGTCGTCGAAGAGCCCGGCCGCCTCGACCGGATCAAGGCCCAGGCCCGCGTCGGCTTCGACCGGCAGAAGGCCAACGCCGCCCGCCGCACGGGCGAGTGGCTGACCACCAAGGACGTCTGCGACGCCGAACTCGCCCTGGAAATCGAGGACAAGCGCCGCCGGGAGCACTCCCTCGACACCCGCGAGCTGACCGAACGAGTCAAGACGCTCCGCTCCCAGCTCCGCACGGCCGGCGAGGCCGACGCCCTCGTCTTGCAGCAGCAGCTCGCCGCCGCCGAGGCCCAGCTCATGCTGCGGCACGAAGCGGACGCGGACCGGATGAAGGTCTCGGGCAAGGACCTGAGCCGCGCCCGCTGGTCCTTGAAGGCCAGCCGCATCGGCGGCCTCGTCGGCGGTGGCTTCCTCTACGCCAACGCCATCGCGGTCGAGCCCGCCCTCGGCCTGGCCGGCCTCGCGGCCCTCCCGGTCGGCTGGTTCTACCTCGGCCGCCCCTTCGCCGCCGACCAGGCCCCCCTCTCCGGCCCGCTGCCCGGTGCCCCCGCCGTCGGCATCCCCGGACAGCCCGGGGCAGCGCCGGAGACGTTCGTACCGCAGACCCTCGCGGACATCTCCCGGGTCTCCCTCGTCAAGCGCGACTCGGGCCGGGTCCAGGGCGAGGCGGACCTGGTGACCGCGCTCGTCAAGGCCGGGATCATCACCGAGTCCCAGCGCGACGAGACCCACCTCGCCGGGGTCATCGAACCCGCCGGCCCCGGCTGGACCGCCACCGTCGAACTCCCGCGAGGGGTCAAGGCGTCGGTGGCCGTCGCCCGGGTCGAGGAGCTCGCCTCCTCCCTGCGGATCAAGAAGTCCCGCATCCAGATCTCCCCCGACACCAGCTCCGACGGGCACGACGGCCGGTTCGTCCTGTGGGTCGCCAACGCCGACAACCCCTACGGCACCGGCAAGGTCCCCTCGGCGCTGATCGAGGCCCAGATCTGGAACTTCTGGGAGCAGGGCATCCCGCTCGGCCCCGACGCCCGCGGCGACCGCCACACCATGCACCTGCTGTGGTCCTCGCTCCTGGTCGGCGGCCTGATGGGCTACGGCAAGTCCTACTTCGCCCGCCTGGTCGCGGCCGCCGCCGCGCTCGACCCGACCGTCCGGGTCATCGTCATCACCGGCAAGACCGGACCGGACTGGGCCCCGCTCAAGCACATCGCCCACCGCTGGATCGCCGGCGCCACCCCGGAGGTCATCCGCGACGTCCTCGACGTCGTGAACGGCACGATCGCCGAGATGCAGGACCGAGGCAGCGAACTCGACCGCCTCTACGAGACCGACCCCGACTCCGTCCCCGAAGGGAAAATCACCCCGGAGCTCGCGGCCAAGGGCATGGGCCCGGTTCTCCTGATCGTCGACGAGCTCCAGGAACTCCTCGACGGCGCCGCGCTCGTGCAGGTCGCCATCGACGACGACAGCGCCGACGAGAAGGCAAGGGTCAAGACCCGCTCCGGCCGCGACCTCATGGTCGAGGGCTTCGCCCGCTTCGTACGAGTGACCCGCTTCGTCGGCGGCATGGGCGTCTTCATCACCCAGCGCCCCGACGCCGACTCGGTACCGACCAAGCTCCGCGAGGTCTGCGCCAAGCGGGCCTCGTACCGGGTCAAGGGCGACCGGAGCGCCAAGATGGTCCTCGGCGACGACGCCGTCGCCAACGGTGCCGCCCCGCACCTGCTCACCGAGGACTCCAAGGGCGTCGTCGTCCTCGACCAGGGCGGCGAGGAGGGCCACGTCACCGTCAAGGCCGACGTCATCGACCTCCCGCAGTTCAAGGAGATCTGCCAGCGAGGACGTCAGCTTCGCACCGAGGCCGGCACCCTCACCGGCGACGCCGTCGACTACGGCGCCCAGGACGCGGCCAAGGCCGCCGTCGCCAACCTCCTGGCCGACTGCCTCGCCGCCCTCGACGCGGCCGGCGTCGACAGGGCCCGCACCGAGAAGCTGGTCGAGCTCCTCGCCGCCCACCGCCCCGAGCGGTACGGCGAGCTCACCAAGACCCAGCTCCAGGCCCAGCTCCGCGACGCCGGCGCGGGCACCACCCGCAAGCTCGGCCCGATAGACGGCCTGGCCAACCCCAACGGCTACCTCCGCGACCAGATCGCCGAAGCCCACGCCGCCAAATAGGGACAGACCGCCCGGTCGCGGGGGCGGTCGACCCCTGGTCGGCGCCCGAATCAGCCCGGTATGACCCCTGGTCGACTCAGCCCTCGAACCGGTCGGCCGACCGCCTGAGGTCCAGATCCGACCGGGTGGCGAACTTGGGCAAAACCGGCACTGACCAGGGGTCTACCACCCTGCCGACCACCCCATAAACGATCACAACTACGACACCAGGAGGAACTCCCATGGCCACCATCAGCACCGACGAGAAGCGGTACCGACTCCACCTCGCTGCCCTCGCCACCGTCCGGATGGAGGGCATCCACAAGCCGACCGAGGACAACCTCGCGGCCTTCGAGATCTACATGAATGGTGCCCGCGAGGCCGGCATCACCGCCGCCGAGATCGAGGCGATGGCCAAGACGCTGCGCAACTCCTGACTCCTCGCTCTGCCTGGGGTGCCCGCCCGCCTGGACAGCATCCGGACGCCCCACCCCACCCGCGCACCAGGAAGGACTCCGTCATGGGGCTCAAGTACAAGTACGAGTCGACCAGCCGCCGCGACATCAAGGAACTCGCCCGCAACGTCCGCCCCGGCGACCGCCTCTACGTCATCCAGGACGTCTCGCAGATCGTCGCCCCGCTGGAGGACGCCCAGCTCTACACCGAGTTCATCGTCACCAAGGACAAGGCGCCCTTCACCGGCACCCCGATGGTGTGCAGCACCTCCGCCCACCGGCGGGTCGGGACCACCAGCGTCACCTCCCTGCTCATCCACTACGGCGACGTCTACAGCCAGCGTCCGGCCGGTATCCGGCACATCGCCGAGGAACCGCCGCTCCTGCCCGAGTTCCAGCACCTCGCCGAGCGCGTCGCCCGCGAGCACGCCGCCGACGTCGCCGTCGCCCGCTCCGAGGCCGCCGCCTCCGGCCGCCGCCGCTGGTTCTGACCGCTGCCCGATCCGCCCGTCCCGCACGGGCGGTGAGGGGAGCCGGGACAGCCCCGGCACCACCCAGGAGGAATCCATGTCCCACCGCACCGCCCAGGAGCTCGCCCAGATCGCCGTCGGCGCCATCCAGGCCGCCAACGGCGACAAGGACACGGCCAAGCAGCTCATCGAGGCCGCCGGCCTCACCACCGCCGAGATCCTCCGGGCCCTCACCTACCTGAAGTCCGACCAGCCCATCCTCAACCGCCGCCGCTGACGCTCACCTCTACAGGGGCGCCCCGCCCGCCTGGACAGCAACCGGGGCGCCCCACCCCACCGCACAGCAAGAAGGGACTCGCTCATGGCCAAGCCGAACCTCGGCGACCGCATCGGAATCGCCCTGCACAACACCGCAGTCCGCCTCGCCGGCCAGAAGGGAGAGAAGGCCGCCGCCGTCCTCTCCGACGCCCTGCTCGGCCGCCACCTGGAGGAGTGCGACGACCGCTGCGGCAACTGCGGCGAGGTCGAGGCGCTCCGCCGCGACCACTGACCCCGAAACGAGAACGGGGCGCTCCCACCCGCCTGGACAGCAACGGGAGCGCCCCACCCCACCCGCGAACGAACGCAGGAGGAACCCCAAGATGACCACGCCCGCCGCCCTCGCGGCAACACGGCCCCAGGCCGCACCCGACGTCGAGCAGGACGCCTCGGTCCTGGTCTCCGAGATCGAGCGCTACCTCGCCGCCCGCACCCGCACCACCGCCCACCCACTGGTCACCAAGACCACCGACCAGCTCATCGCCGAAGCCCTCGCCACGGCCCCGGCCCCCACGCCGGCACCCGCCCTGACCGGCCCCTCCCGCACGATGCGGATCCTGCCCGACTGGGCCCTGTCCTTCCCGCTGGTCCGCACCCTCCACGGCGCCGGCCGCCGCATCTCCGTCAGCGAGCACCTCGAACTGACCGCCCTGGTCGTCGAGCGGTACGGCTGGCACCGCGGCGCCCTGCGGTCCACCTCCGGCCGACGCTGCATCCTCGGCGCCCAGGCCGTGCTCTACCGCCTCGGCTACGGCGACGAGGACACCGCCCGCGCCGCCGGCGCCCGCCTCCAGGACGTCCTCGCCGCCCGCGGCGTCACCCAGCCCTTCCACTCCTGGAACGACTCCTCCCACCGCACCCTCGGCGAGGTCCTCCTCCTCGTCCGCACCGCCGCCCACAACGCCCGGCAGGAGGCCCAGCGATGAGCAACGGATCCTGGCGCGACGCCCGCTCGATCGCCGACCTCGGAGCGAACATGGCGCTCTGGCTGGAGGGACGGATCCCGTCCTGGCCCGGCTACGACGCCCAGTTCGGCTACGAGGAAAACAACGGCGCCCGCCACCTCGTCCCCGTCCTCGCCGCCGCCAACCGCGCCGGGTTCGTCACCACGGACAGCCAGCCCGGCACCGAAGGCCGCGGCCACGACGGCGCCCTGTGGCGCCAGCGCGCCTACGTCAGCGGCTACGTCCGCGACCGCTCGCCCCTCATGGACCGACTCCTCCGCCTCGACCGGCAGGGCATCACGGTCGTCCGGGGCCGGCCGCGCGACCCGATCACACTCACCGACCGCGACCGCAGGCCGCACACCACCCTCGGCGGCTTCCGCCTCGGCCGCGACTTCCTCACCCACGAGTGGAACGGCATCGGCCGCCCCGCCCTGCGCGAGCTGCGCGAACACGGCACCCAGATCCACCTCTACGACCCCGAGTTCGGCCGCGACTCCCGCCTGTGGCCCGCCCTGACGGGAGCCATCCGATGAGCACCCTCACCCAGCTCACCACCACGTACGCGGCCCGGATCGCCGACATCATCGGTGCCTCTCGCGCCAGTCGGCCTACCACCCCGGAACAGTTCATCCAGCTCGTCGAGGACGCCGCGAGCTCCCTGCGGTTCTCGGCCCTGGAGGAACTCCAGGAGGCCAGCGAGGACCTCGACACCGCCGCCGACGAACTGCGCGCCGCCACCCGCGCCCGGAGCGCCGACCAGGACATCCACCTCGCCCGGGCCGAGACCCACATCCGCCTCGCCCTCGACCACGCCACCTGAGAGAGGACCGCATGAGCACCCGCGGCCCCGCGAAGAAGTCGGACGGCCTGGCCTCGACGACCCCCGTCGGATCCAGGCCTTCCACCAACGCCCGCGGCTCCGAACACTCCCAAACCCACCGCCGGCCCCAGGGCCCCAAGAGCTCCTGACCAGAGCCAGCAAGGAGACCTCCATGAACACCACCCCCAACCGCCACCCCGACCCCACGCCGGAGCGGGCCTACGCAACGGCGCCGAGCATCATCAGCGAAATCGGCTGGACCGCGCGCACCGCCGCCGACCGCCCCTTCGACACCGAGACCAGCCGCGAGTTCTGGCTCCGCAAGGCCGCACTCCTCGACCGCATCGCCCTCAGCGACGAGATGGCCTCGGCCGCCAGCGACGCCATCGAGGCCGCGACCCGCGCCGCCCACCAGCTCATGAACCACGACGGCACCACGGTCACCGGCAACCCCCGCCACTACGTCCGCCAGCAGTACGCCCTCTGGACCACCCACTCCTAGATACGCCGAGGGCGGCCCCCGTCTCGCCAAAGTCCGGGGCCGCCCTCGTCCACCAGCACCTGCTACAGAACTGGAGACATCCAGCATGACGTATCCGAACGTGACGCGGCAGGAGGCCGTGTGCTGACGGCTGCTCCTGGCACCCTTCAGGCGGCGCTCGACACCGCGGCCAGGGGCTGGGCGGTCTTCCCGCTCCGCCCCGGCACGAAGCGTCCCGCCCTGCACGGTGAGACCCGCTGCCCCCGCACCGGGGCCTGCTCGGGCGGTCACGTGAAGTGGGAGGAGAGGGCCACCACCGACCCGAAACGGATCACCCGCGCGTGGACGCAGGCTCCGTTCAACATCGGCCTGGCGACCGGCCCGTCCGGGCTCGTCGTGATCGACCTCGACATGCCCAAGGACGGCGCCGCTGGCCCCACCGGCGCCGAGGTGTTCACGGCCCTCTGCAAGCGCGCCGGCCAGCCGTTCCCGGACACCTTCCGGGCCGGTACCGCGTCCGGTGGCCAGCACCTCTACTTCGCCGCCCCGAACAGCCACCGTCTCGGCAACTCCGCTGGTTTGCTTGGAGGGTTGGTGGACTCGCGGGCGTGGGGTGGTTACGTCGTCGCTCCCGGGAGCATGACGTCCAGCG